>NZ_JBEZGX010000008.1:0-178067 GCF_040650235.1 Kitasatospora sp. NPDC048722 | reverse complement strand
GCGGCGCCCGGCCTGCCCTTGGCGCGGCGCGGGGCGGGGGGGGGGGGCCCCCCCCCCCCCCCGCCCCTGCGGGTCACGGGAATCCGGAGGTGTCAGGAAGCCTTCTTCGCCTCCGGCACCCGGCGTGCGGCGGAGGCCTGCTCCTGGAGCAGTGCGGCGACCTGGTTGACGTCGTCGAAGATGCGGATGACGTCGTCGATGCCGGTGGCCGAGGCGCCGTTCACGCCGACGAAGAACAGGTGCAGGCAGCCGTCGTCCGTCTCCAGGTAGCCGGCGAGGGTCTCGGCGTTGTAGGCGATCCGCTGGTTGAGCTCGTCGGGGCCGATGATGGTGCCGGGTTTGGCGAAGACCTTGCCCTTGGCCGGGCAGTCGGTGGTGCAGGAGATCGCCAACGAGCCGTCGACGCCGAGGATCGGCAGGGCGTGGCGGAAGGCGTCCGCGTCGGGCGTGTGCAGCCAGTACGCGAGGATCTGGTCGAGGCCGATCGGGGTGGCGCGGTCGGCGGCGACGCCGCCGCGGCCGTCGGAGAGCTGGAACTGGGTGGGGTCGACGTGCGCCACGTCGGTGAGGAAGGCGCGTTCGATGGCGAAGCCGTCCGTGCAGTCCTTGCTTCCCCGCGAGACCGCCATGTTGCAGAGGGCCAGGTTGGCGCCGAGGTTGTGGCTGACCTTGAGGATCAGCTTGGCGTACTGGCTGTAGACCGGGGAGACGTAGGCGGCCACCCGCGGGTCGCCTTCGTAGGAGGCGGGCAGCTTGCCGTCCGGGTTGGGGCCGGTCGGGTCGGCCGTGACGGTGACGCCGGCGCGGGCGAGCGCCTCGATCAGGGCGGTGCGGCCGAAGGCGTTCGGGTCCTGGACGTGGGAGATGCGCAGGACGGGCTGCGCGTCGGCGGCGATGGTGCCGCTGAGGGCGATCCGCGTGCCGTCGGGGGAGGCGGAGACCTGGATGTCCGTGGGGCCGCCGGCCGCCACCGTCCGCACGGTGGACGTCACCTGGTAGGGGGCGACCTGTGGGCGCCACGTGAGCTGGGCGTTCTGGCCGGGGGCGGTCGCGGTGGTGAGCAGGTCGATCACGTTGTCGTTGATGATCAGCGGGACTGGCTGCGGGTCCAGGGCCGGGGGCGTGAACAGTCTCGCGTCGACCACGACGTCGCCGTCGACCCGGGTGATGCCGGCGTCGCGCACCTGCTGGGCGATCATGTCCAGCCCGGCGAGCGGGTCCTCGGGGGTGAGGGTGGCCCCGGGCAGGTCGTTGGCGCTGGTGTGGTCGATGGGGGTGTAGTCGACCGTGCCGTCGGGCCTGGTGCGGCCGCCCATGGTGAGGTCGCCCTGGGCGACGAGCGCGAGGTTGCCGTCGAGCGTCGAGCCGCTGCGGGTGCCGGTCGCGAGGACGGGGGTGGTGAAGCGGTGGTCGGGGCCGAGGGTGTGCCAGGCGCCCGAGATGGTGACGAGCTTGGCGGTCGAGCCGGGGACGAAGAACTGGTCCGCGAACCGGGAGTGGAACACCTGGCCGGTCGCGGGGTCGGTCTCCAGCACGCCCCACTGCGCGTGCTCGTAGCCGGGCTTGTGCATGACGGCCTCGATGGCGGGCCCGAGGTCGTCGTCGTGGGCGGCGGCGGGGGCGGAGGCCGCGCCCGTCACGGCCGCCAATGTCGCACCGGCGGCTGCCCAGGCCAGCAGCCGACTGCGGATCGTCCGTCTCATGGTGTGTGTCCCTCGTCTCCGGTATCGGCGGGCCCGTCGCGGATCGGTACGAACCAGGGCGAAACGGGCCGTCATGGGCCGGATCCTAGGAACCCGGGTGGCGTACTCCCCGGTACCCGTGCGCGCGCTGACGGCGTGTGGCCTCGAAGTCCACCGGTCAGCGGAGTGCGGGGCGCTTCCTTAGCGGGACGTTAGATCTGGGCCGCACGCCTTGTCGCCGGTCGCCGCCCGGCTGCACGCTCTGGGGCACCTCACCCGCCCTGGCACACCCGTGGAGCCGCCATGTCGTCGTCCGAGTCGTCCCAGTCGTCCCAGTCGTCCGAGCCGTCCGAGCCGTCCGGGTCGTCCGAACCGTTCGCCGCCCCTCCGAAGCCGCCGCGCGAGGAGCGGGCCCGGCGGCGGCTCGCGCTCGTCGGCGGGTCGCTGGGGAACCTCGTGGAGTGGTACGACTGGTTCGTCTACGCCAGCTTCGCGGTGTACTTCGCCGACGACTTCTTCCCCGGGTCGAACTCCACGGCCAAGCTGATGAACACCGCCGGGATCTTCGCCGTCGGCTTCCTGATGCGGCCGGTCGGCGGCTGGGTGCTCGGACGGGCGGCCGACCGGCACGGGCGCAAGAGCGCGCTGACGCTCACGGTCACGATGATGTCGGCGGCGGCCGTGCTGATCGCGGTCGCGCCGACGTACGGGCAGGCCGGGTACCTCGGGGCGGCCGTCCTGCTGGTGGCGCGGCTGCTGCAGGGCCTGAGCATCGGCGGCGAGTACGCGGCCAGCGCGACCTACCTGACGGAGGCGTCGGCGCCGAACCGCCGGGGCCTCGGGTCGTCGTTCCAGTACGTGTCGATGACGGTCGGCCAGCTGCTCGGCCTCGGCATCCTCATCGTGATGCAACACACGCTCACCGCGAAGGAGTTGCATGCGTGGGGCTGGCGGGTGCCGTTCCTCCTCGGCGCCGTCTTCGCGCTCGTGGTCTTCTGGCTGCGCCGCAGGCTGCCGGAGACGGACGCCTTCACCAAGGAGACCGCCGGCCGGGCCGAGGACGCCCGGGGCACGCTGCGGGGGCTGTGGGAGCACCGCCGCCAGGCCGTCCTGGTCATGGCGCTCACGCTCGGCGGCACCGTCGCCTACTACACGTACACCACGTACCTCACCAAGTACCTGATCGGCAGCGCCGGCCTGCCCAAGAACACCGCCACGCTGGTCAGCTTCACCGCGCTCGCGGTCTTCGCCGCCGTGCAGCCGCTCGCCGGGCTGCTCTCCGACCGGATCGGGCGCCGCCCGCTGCTCATCACCTTCGCGATCGGCTGCACCGTGGGCACCTACCCGCTCATGTCCGCGCTGGGCTCGGCCTCCTCGTACTGGTCCGCGCTCGGCCTGTCCGTGCTGGCCCTGCTGATCGTCACCGGCTACACGTCGATCAACGCGGCCGTGAAGGCGGAGCTGTTCCCGACCCGCATCCGCGCCCTCGGCGTGGCCCTCCCCTACGCGCTCGCCAACGCGCTGTTCGGCGGCACGGCCGAGTACGTGGCGCTCTGGTTCAAGAACGGCGGCCACGAGTCCGGGTTCTTCTGGTACGTCTCGGCCTGCGCGCTGGTGTCGCTCGTCACGTACGTCTTCATGCCCGACACCCGCGACGCCGAGCTCGACCCGGCCGGGACCCCCGAGGCGGCTGCGGTGGCGCAGGCCGTACGGTAGTCACCTCACAGGTGGGGAGGACCGCGTGCACGTGCTTCTCGTCGAGGACGACGACCGCATGGCCCAGGCCCTCGCCACCGCCCTCGCCCGCCGCGGGCACACCGTGCGGCGGGTGGTGCGCGCCGCCGAGGCGCTGCGGCACGTGCGGGAGGCCGGGTTCGTCCTGCTCGACCTCGGCCTGCCCGACCTGGACGGCCTCGACCTCCTGCGCAAGCTGCGCACGGTCTGCCAGGTGCCGCTGATCGTCGTCACCGCCCGCAGCGAGGAGCGAGACATCGTCCAGGGGCTGCGGGCGGGCGCCGACGACTACGTGATCAAGCCGTTCCGGATGGCCGAACTCATGGCCCGCGTCGACACCGTGCGCCGCCGGCTCGGGCGGCTCGCGCCCCCGGACGGCACCGGCGACGGACGGCAGGTGCGCACCGGCGACGTCGCGGTCGACCTCGCGGGCCGGACGGTCACCGTCGGCGGCGCCGAAGTCCGGCTCACCCGGCGCGAGTTCGACGTCCTCGCACTGCTCGCCGCCCAACCCGGTGACGTCCGCTCGCGCGAGGAGATCCTCGACCGCATCTGGGGCGACGCGTTCCTCGGCTCCTCGCGCTCCCTGGACGTCCACGTCGCCGGGATCCGCGCCAAGACCGGGCGTGCCGGGCTCGTCCGCACGATCCGCGGGTACGGCTACCAGCTCGGCGACCTCGGCCCGGGGCCCGACCCCGACGCCGGCCGGTGAGGCGCCGCCTGCTGGCCGTCCTCACCGCGCTCATCGGGACGGCCGTGCTGCTCCTCGCACTGCCCCTGGCCGACTCCTACGCACGCGGCCGGACGGAACACCTCCTCCTCCAGCGCCGCGCCGACGCCGTCCGCTTCGCCGACCTCGCCAACCGGATCCGCACCGAGGCCGACCGCCACGAACTCACCGCCGAACTCACCCGCTACGCCGAGCTCTACGGTGCCGCCGTGACCGTCGTCGACACCTCCGGCGGCGTCCTCGGCCGGGCCGGCGCGACCCCTGCGGGCGCCACCGCCGAGGAGGCCCGCAGCCGGGCCCTCACCGGCCGCTCCACCGAGGCGCTGCCCACGATCCTCCCCTGGGGGCCGGACACCGTCGTCCTCGCCGAACCCGTGGGCCAGGACGAACGCGTCAACGGCGCCGTCCTGTTGACCGTCCCCACCGCCGCCGCGCGCCACGACGTCCTCGTCCGCTGGGCGCTCGTCGCCGCGGGCGCCGTCACCGCGTTCGTCGCCGCCGCCCTCGTCGCGGCGGGGCTGGCCCGCTGGCTGCTGCGGCCTGTCGGCGAACTCGACCGCGCGGTGGCCGGGTTGGCGGACGGACGGCTGGAGGCGCGGGCGGTGTCGGACGGCGGCCCGCCGGAACTGCGCAGGCTGCGCCGGCACTTCAACGGCATGGCGCAGGCCGTCGCCGACGCGCTGCGCCGCCAACGCGACTTCGTCGCCGATGCCTCCCACCAGCTCCGCAACCCCCTGGCCACGTTGGTCCTGCAACTGGAGAACGCCGAACCGCACGTGCCGCCCGGCCCCGGCCTCGCCGCGCACGCCCTGGCCCTGGACGAGGCCGACCGGCTGGCCGAACTCCTCGACGGGCTGTTGGCGTTGGCGAGGATGGAGTCCGCCTCCGAGCCGCTCGCCGAGCACGACGTGTCGGCGGCGGTGACCGACCGGGTGGCCGCCTGGGCGCCCGTGTTCCGCGCCGGCGGCCAGGAGCTGACAGCGGACGTCACCCCCGGCCTGCGCGCCCTCACGCTGCCCGACGCAGCCGGGCGGGTGCTGGACGCGCTGCTGGACAACGCGGGCAAGTTCGTCCCCGGGGGAGAGCGGATCCACGTCGTGGCCGAGGCCGCGCCCGACGGCGACGGCACGGTCGTCGTCCGGGTGTCCGACACCGGCCCCGGCGTTGCGGCCGATCAACTCCCGTTACTGCTAAGGAGATTCAGTCGAGCACCCGAGCACCAGAACGTCCCCGGCACCGGCCTCGGCCTGGCCATCGCGGACGAGCTGGCGCGGGCGTGCGGCGGCACCCTGAGCGTCGCCGCGGCGAGCCCGCACGGGCTGAGCGTCGTGTTCCGGCTCCCCGGCGCCTGAGCAGCGCCGGCCGGAAGCGCACGCCTCAGCCGTAGACCGACCGGTAGTACGCCGCCGCCCCCGGGTGCAGCGGCACCGCCCCGGTGGAGACGGCGAACCGGGGCTCCAGCCGGGCCCCCGCCGTCACGGCCCGCAGCAGCGTGGCCCACCGGTCGAACAGGATCCGCAGCAGCTCGCGCACGGCGTCCTCCGGCACCCCCGGGCGGGCCGTCAGGTAGTTGCCGACGCCGACGGTGCCGATCGGGCTCCGCAGGCCGTACGCCCCGGCCGGGAGCGTGACCGCCGTGTACACGGGGCCGTACCGATCGCGCAGCGTCGCGGCCACGTCGTCCAGCGGGACGAACCGCACCGGCAGCTGCGCCGAGAGACCGGCCACGGCGGGCGTCGGCACGCCGCCGGACCAGAACACCGCGTCCACCTCGCCCGCGCGCAGCGCCGCCAGCGACTCGGCCAGCCCGAGCGTCTCCTCCTGCACCGGCGCGGCGCCGCCGGTGAGCGCGGCCTGCTGGAGCAGCCGCTTGGCCGTCACCTGGAGCCCGGAACCGGCCGCACCGGTCGCCACGCGCCGACCGGCGAGGTCGGAGAGCCCGTGGACCGGCCCGTCGGCGGGCGCGACGAGGTGGATGTAGTTGACGTAGACCCGCGCGAGCGCCGTCACGGCGAGCGGCCGGGCGAAGGTGTCGCGGCCGAGCACCGCGTCCTCGGCGGCGTCCGCGGTGGCGAGCGCGAGGTCGACGGACCCGCCGTCGAGCCGCCGCAGGTTGTCCACGCTGGCCGCGGTGCTCACCGGGGTGACGGACAGCCGCCGGCGGCCGGCCGCCACGGCGTCGGCGAAGGAGCGTCCGAAGGCGTTGTACGGCCCGCCCTCGGGCCCGCTCGCCAGCCGCAGCGACCCCGTCGGCCCGCGCCCGTCCGAGCACCCGGCGAGGACGGCGGCGGCCCCGCCGAGCAGCGCGGTACGGCGGGTGACGGGCGGCCCGCCGCTCACAGGGCGACGAACGCGTAGCCCTTGGCCTTGAGCGCCGGCAGCACCGAGCGCAGGGCCTCGAGCGTCTGCGAGCGGTCACCGCCGCCGTCGTGGCAGAGCAGGATGTCGCCGGGCCTGGCCGCCAGCAGCTTCTCGGTGATCTTGTTGACGCCGGGCCGGGCCCAGTCCCGCGGGTCGACGTCCCAGTCGATCGGGGTCAGACCGAGGCGCGCGGCCTCCTGGAAGACCGTCGGGGACCAGTCGCCGCCGGGTGAGCGGAACAGCGTCGGCACCGGGCCCCCGGCGTCGACGACGACGGACTGCGTGTCGGTGAGCTCCTGCCGGATCCGGTCGGCGCTGCGGTGCGAGAACGGCTGGGGGTGCGTCATGGTGTGGTTGGCCAGGACGTGGCCGTCCGCGGCGATCTGCCTGATGACGTCCTTGTTGGCGTGGGCCTCGCTGCCGACCACGGAGAACGTGGCGCGGATGTCGTACTTGCGCAGCAGTTGCAGCACCTGCGGGGTGTAGAGCCGGCTCGGGCCGTCGTCGATGGTCAGGGCGACGGCGTTGGACGGGGCGGTGGGCAGCAGGTCGTGGACCTTGAAGACCGGCTTGCTGCGCACCCCGACCGGCGTGGCCGACGGCACCGGCAGCCCGGGGACGGCGGGCGGGTCGGTCGGCGCGGCGGGGGAGAAGGAGTCGTTCGGCGAGTCCCCGGTGGCGCTGTCGCCGCTCGCGGACCCGGAACTGCCGCACCCGGCCAGCGCGCCGCCGGCCCCGAGCAGGGCGGCGCCCGTCGCCGCCCACGTCAGCAACTGCCGCCGTGCCAGTGCCCGTTCGTCGTCCGCTCGCCTGGGTCGCCGCATCCCCATGAGCCTTCTCCCCCCGCGTCTCGTGCCGGTCCTGCCCCTCGGACGCCGTGGCAGCCCGGGCCGGTTGCCATGATCACCGTTCTGAGGGTTCGCGAGGCAGCAGCGTACTCCGGGGAAGACCGGGACGTCGGCGGGCCCGACTTCCCGCTCACCTCGCGAGGGCCTCCGCGACCGGCTCCGCACGGGATGCCTGGTCCAGGTTCTGCTCCACCCAGCTGCGCAGGTGGTTGAGCGGGACGGCGGCGCTGCGCCCCAGGTCGGTGAGGGAGTATTCGACGTGCAGCGGGACGGCCGGGTAGACGGTGCGGTCGAGGATGCCGAAGTCCTCCAGCCGGCGCAGCGTCTGGGTCAGCACCTTCGGGCTGATGCCGCCGAGCCGGCGCTGGAGCACGCCGAAGCGCTGCGGGCCCTCCTCCAGGGCGCCGATGGCCAGCGCGGACCACTTGTTGGCCAGCAGGTCGAGCAGGGGGCGGCAGGGGCACTGGGCGGCGTAGACGTCGTGGTGGTCGTGTTGGCCGCTGGGGCAGGTGGTCGCCATGCTTCTTACTCTCCTCACCAGGATGCTTTCCAAAGGGAAGTATTGTCCCTTGAAGGTAACCATATCCCTGGGGATAGCGTCGCCGACGTCAGGGGGAGGGCCGCCAGCGGCCTCCCCGGGAACGTTCGCCTCAGGAGTTTTTCGCATGTCCGCAGACACGATGCGCACGGTGGTCCAGGACGCTTTCGGCGGTCCGGAGGTGCTGCGGGTCGAGCGGGTGCCGCGCCCGGTGCCGCTGCCGACCGAGGTGCTGGTGCGGGTGCACGCCGCCGGCATCAACCCGGTGGACTGGAAGACCCGCGCCGGATCGGGCATGGCCGGCGTGCTCGGCGAGCCGCCGTTCACCCTCGGCTGGGACGTGTCCGGCGTGGTGGAGGAGGTCGGCTTCGGCGTGACCACGCTGAAGCCCGGTGACGAGGTGTACGGCATGCCGTGGTTCCCGCGTGCCGCCGGCGCCTACTCCGAGTACGTGACCGCCCCGGCCCGGCAGTTCGCCCGCAAGCCCGCCACCCTCGACCACGCGCACGCCGCCGCCGTGCCGCTGGCCGCGCTGACGGCCTGGCAGGCCGTCGTCGACACCGCCCGCGTCACGGACGGGCAGCGGGTCCTGGTCACCGCCGCGGCCGGCGGCGTGGGCCACTTCGCCGTCCAGTTCGCCCACCACCTGGGCGCCCACGTGATCGCCACCGCGAGCGCGGGCCGCCACGCCTGGCTCGAGGAGCTCGGCGCCGACGAGACCGTCGACTACACCACCACCCGCTTCGAGGAGGTCGTCGCCGACGTCGACGTCGTCATCGAGCTGGTGGGCGACGCCCACGACGACAGCAGCACCCGTTCGCTGGAGGTCCTGCGCCCCGGCGGCCTGCTGGTCACCATCCCGGCCGGCGTCTCCCCGGAGCTGGCCGCCGCGGCCGAGGCGGCGGGTGTGCGCGTCACCCCGTTCCTGGTCGAGCCGGACGGCACGGCGCTGACCGCGATCGCCGGCCTGCTCGACGCCGGTGAGGTCGCGGTCGAGGTCGAGGCCACCTACCCGCTGGAGCGCGCCGCCGAGGCCCACGCCCGCGGTGAGGCCGGCCGCACCCGCGGCAAGCTCGTGCTGACCGTCACGGACTGATTCCAGAGGGTCCTCAGGGGTTGTTCAGGGCGTACGAGCGGAAGGTCGCGAGCAGCGGCAGGACCTCGGTCTTGTTCGGGTCCTCCGTGACCGCCCGCATCGCGTCGATCACCACGTGGGCGATGGCCTTCGTCACGACCAGGTCGTCCGGCGGGGCCACCGTGCCCCACACCTTCAGCGCCCGGGTGAGCAGGGCGCTCATCCGGGCGCCGATGTTGGCGCTCACGGCGTCCGACAGCTCGGCGATCTCCTCGTCGCTCATCGTCGAGCGCAGGCCGAAGGCGAGCGCCATGAGCGTGTCCATCGCGTGCTCGCCGTACGCGGCCACCAGCGCCGGCAGGGTCTGTTCGCCCGGCCCGCCCGCGGAGAGGGCGGACAGGGCCTCGTCGTCGTCCTTCCACGCCGCCTCCAGGGCGGCCAAGGCTCGCAGAGCCTCGTCTACCGTCAGCCCGTCTGTCATGGGGAGAACGGTATTGAGCCGCACCGGCCCGCACGCGGTTCGGGGGCCGACATCACACGTTCGAGCGAAGCCCGGCTCATTGCGGCCGGTGGACCTCGGCGAAGTGCTTCGCATCCCACGTACCGCCCAGTTCCGGGGCCAGCGAGGCGAGGGCCAGCACGGCGAAGTCGGGGGCGGCACCGGCGCGTTCGGGGAGCGCGCCGAGCAGCGGGGCGCCGGCCGAGCGCGGCAGGTCGGCGAGGTTGCAGCGTTCGGCGAGGCCGGGTGCGGCGGGCCAGGAGCCGACGACGACGCCCGCGAGCGGCAGTTCGCGTGCCGCGAGGGCCTCCGCCGTCAGCGCGACGATGTTGAGGGTACCGAGCCCGGCCGACGCGACGAGCAGCACCTCGGCGGGCAGGCCGGCGTCCAGCACGGCCCTGGCCTGGTCGGCGAGCGTCCGGCCCTCGTCGTCGTAGCGCACCAGCAGGCCGCCCGCGCCCTCGACCAGGACGAGGTCGTGCTCCGCCGCCAGCTCGCGGACGGTGGCGACGACATCGGATGGGGCCAGGCGTGGCAGCCCGGCCCGGCGGGCCGCCGTGTCGGGGGCCAGCGGCTCGGGGTAGCGGACGAGCTCACGGATCGTCAGATCGCCCGCCAGGCGCCGCACTTCCGCCGCATCGCCGGGTTCGCCGGGCGCGACGCCGGTCTGTCCGGGCTTGAGCACGGCGACGCGCAGGCCGCCGCGCAGGGCCGCCGAGGCGACGGCCGCCGTGGCGATCGTCTTGCCGACGTCGGTGTTCGTCCCGGTGACGAACAGGATCCGCGCGCTCATCCCGCCACCGCCGCGGCGACGTGCGCTCATCCCGCCACCGCCGCGGCGGTCACGGCGGCCGCGATGCGGGCCACGTCCTCGTCCTGCGTCACGTAGGGGGGCATGGTGTAGATCAGGTCCCGGAACGGGCGCAGCCAGACGCCTTCGCGGGCGGCGGCCTCGGTGGCGGCGGCGACGTCGACCGGGTGGTCCAACTGCACCACCCCGATGGCGCCCTGGACGCGCACGTCGTGCACGCCGGGTACGTCGGCGGCGGCCGCGAGCCCGTCCTTCAGGCCGTTCCCGATGCGCTTCACCTCGGTCTCCCAGTCCTGCCCGAGGAGGAGGTCGATGGAGGCGTTGGCGACCGCGCAGGCCAGCGGGTTGCCCATGAACGTCGGCCCGTGGGCCAGCACCGGCACCTCGCCGCGGCTGATCCCGTCGGCGACCGCGCTCGTGCAGAGCGCGGCGGCCAGCGTCAGGTACCCGCCGGTGATGGCCTTGCCGAGGCACATGACGTCGGGGGAGACGCCCGCGTGGTCGGCGGCGAACAGGGCGCCGCTGCGGCCGAATCCGGTCGCGATCTCGTCGAAGACGAGCAGCACGCCGTGCCGGTCGCACAGCTCGCGCAGCATCCGCAGGTAGGCGGGGGAGTGGAAGCGCATCCCGCCCGCGCCCTGGACGACCGGCTCGACGATGACGGCGGCGAGCTCGTCCGCGTGCCGCTCCATCAGCGCCTCGAACTCCCGCGCGTACCCGGGGTCGAGCGGCTCGTCGAACCCGGCCGGCGGCTGCGGCGCGAAGAGCTGGCCGGGCAGCACCCCGCCCCACAGGTGGTGCATGCCGCCGTCGGGGTCGCAGACGGACATCGGGTGGAAGGTGTCGCCGTGGTAGCCGCCGCGCCAGGTCAGCAGCCGGCGCTTCTCGGGGCGGCCGGTGGAACGCCAGTACTGGAGGCACATCTTCATCGCGACCTCGACCGCGACCGAGCCGGAGTCGGCGAGGAACACGTGCTGCAGCGGCTCGGGCGTGATCTCCACCAGCCGGGCCGCGAGCCGGACGGCGGGCTCGTGGGTGAGTCCGCCGAACATCACGTGGCTCATCCGCCCCAGCTGGTCCCGGACGGCCCCGTCGAGCACCGGGTGCCGGTACCCGTGGACGGCCGCCCACCAGGACGACATCCCGTCGACGAGCTCCCGCCGCCCGCCCGCGACCGGTTCGGCGAGCCGCAGCCGGACGCCCGAGGCGGACTCCACCACGAACGGGGTGGCGGTGCCGGGCATCGGGCCGTACGGGTGCCAGACGTGGGCGCGGTCGAGCGAGAGCAGCGTGTCCGCGGACAGCTGGGACGGCATGACGAGGGTTCTCCTGGACTGTCGGGCGTGGAGCGTGGGTCCGGTGCCGGCCGGACGGCCGCGCGGCGGGCGCGCGGCCCCGGTGGCGGCAGAACCGTCAGGCGTTGGGCGCGAGTTCGGTGCCGGCGCCGCGGCGGCGGACCTTGACCAGGTCGCTGCGCAGTCCGTCGGCGGACTCGGCGGCGGCCTCGTTCGCGACGGCCGCCCCGGCGGGCTCCGCGTGGCCGTGCCCGCCGCACGGGCCGCAGCCGCCGCCGCTGCCGCAGGCCGACGCGGCCGAACCGCAGCCGGAGGCGGCGCCGGAGGCCGTCGAGCCGCAGCCCGAGGCGGCGGCGATGTCGGCCCGGTGGCGCGGCAGGGTGGCCTCGCCGGCGCCCTCGACCTCGAAGCCCGCGTCCTTGATCATGTCGAGGTCGGCCTGCCCGGCCTGACCCTCGCTGGTCAGGTAGTCGCCGAGGAAGATGGAGTTGGCGACGTGCAGGCCGAGCGGCTGCATCGAGCGCAGGTGCACCTCGCGACCGCCGGCGATCCGCACCTCGGTGTCCGGGTTGACGAAGCGGACCATCGCGAGGATGCGCAGGCAGCGCTGCGGGGTGAGGTTCCACTCCTGGGCGAGCGGCGTGCCCTCGAACGGGATGAGGAAGTTGACCGGGACGGAGTCCGAGCCCAGCTCGCGCAGCGCGAACACGACGTCGACCAGGTCCTCGTCGCTCTCGCCCATGCCCGCGATCAGGCCCGAGCAGGCGGAGAGCCCGGCGCCGTGCGCCTTCTGCACGGTGTCCACCCGGTCCGCGTAGGTGTGGGTGGTGGCGATGTCGCCGTAGGTGCTCTCGGAGGTGTTGAGGTTGTGGTTGTACGCGTCCGCGCCGGCCGCCTTCAGCCGCTCCGCCTGGTTGTCGGAGAGCAGGCCCAGGCAGACGCAGATCTCGACCTCGGGGTCGGCGTCCTTGATGGCGGCCATGGTGTCGGTGACGCGGTCGATGTCGCGGTCCGTCGGGCCGCGGCCGCTGGCCACCAGGCAGACGCGCTTGGCACCGCCCGCCACGCCGGCGCGCGCCGCGTCCGCGGCCTGCTCCGGCTTCAGCCAGGTGTACTTGAGGATCTCGGCCTTGGAGCCCAGCCGCTGCGAGCAGTAACTGCAGTCCTCGGGGCAGAGCCCGCTCTTGAGGTTCACCAGGTAGTTGAGCTTCACCCGGCGGCCGAACCACCTGCGGCGGACCTTGCCGGCGGCGGCGACGACGTCCAGCAGCTCGTCGTCGGTGGTGGCGAGGACGGCCAGCGCCTCCTCGCGGGTCGGGACTTCGCCGCGCAGGCCCTTGGCGGTGAGGGTATCGAGCAGATCCATGGGCCTGATCCTGCCTGCTGGTGTTCGGCCGACGCCAGAGCAAACCCACCAGAAGATCGGCGGGAGGATGTGCGAGTTGTCACAGTGTCGGAGCTCACGGTAGTGACGCGGGTCACGTCGGCGGCGAGCCGGTCGCCCGGACGGCCCGCAAGCGGCTGGTTCGCCGCCGAACGCAGTGCGTGGCGGGACGTTACCCGTCAGTAGCCAGTGGTGATCCACAAGCGCCGACCCCGTGATCTGGACCACCCGGCCGTTGCTTAGAATCTGCGCCATGACCACGCAGGGGGAGCGCACCCCGACTCCGGGAGACGGCCAGACCGGCCAGGCAGGACAGCGGTTCGGCGGGGGCGCCGGCGCCTACCGGGGCAGGCGGCCGTCCGCCCGGCGGCTGATCGGCTGGACGGTCGTCGTGGGCGTGGTCGTGGCCGGCGGCTGGATCATCACCCGGCCGAATCCCGGCGACTACATACCCGGGCTCGGCCCGTCCGCCAAGGACGCGGCCAGGACCCCGCCGGTCGTCGGCGCCCCGCCGCCGCCCACCGACCCCGAGGCCCTCAACGTCGAGACGTACTTCCCGTCCCAGCGGCTGATCGAGCTCGGCGCCTACAAGGGCAAGCGCAACGGCGCGCGGCGCGGCGAGAACTGCGTCGAGGCGCAGCAGGACCGCGCCCAGGACCTGCTCAAGGACAGCGGCTGCCAGGCCTACCTGACCGTCAGCGTCACCGGCCAGGACAAGCCGGTGCTCAGCAGCATCACCATCCTGCGCTTCGCCGACCAGGCCGCCGCCGGCCGGGCGGCGGAGGCGCTGCGCGCGAAGCCGGGCGCGCTGGCCTTCATCCTCCCCAACGCCGAGGTGGACAGCTCCCCGGCCGGCGCCGCCGCCAAGCCCGGCACCGAGCCGCGGGTCGAGGCGGTCGGGCACTACGTGACGGTGACCAGCTCGCGCCCGGCGGCCGACGCCCACGCGCCGGGCACGACTCCCGGCACCGCGCCCGGCACCGCGCCCGCGGCGAGCCCGTCGGCGTCCGGGACCCCGGCGCCCACGCCCGAGCAGGTCCTCGACGAGGCCACGCGCGCCGTGTCGTACACGGCGGGCGCGCAGTTCGTCTGGATGTAGCCCGGCACCGCAGCGCGCCGAAGGGGGCCCGCTTGCCCAAGCGGGCCCCCTTCGCCATGTCCTGACGGACCGTCAGCCGCCCAGTCGGTCCACCGCGGTCACGCGCACCACCGCGCGGCCCTCCTCGTCCGAGCCGTACAGGTCGACCTCCGCGCTGATCCCCCAGTCGTGGTCGCCCTCCGGATCGTCGAAGATCTGGCGGACCCGCCAGGCGGAGTCCTCCTCCTCGATGATCAGCATCTTCGGGCCGCGCGCGTCCGGGCCGGTGCCGAGGTCGTCGTACTCGTCCCAGTACCCGTCCATGGCGTCCGCCCAGCGGTCCGCGTTCCAGCCGTACTCGCCGTCCAGCTCGCCGAGTTCGTCCCAGCGCTCCAGCGCGCACAGCTCCACGCGGCGGAACATCTCGTTGCGCACCAGCACCCGGAACGCCCGCGCGTTGGCCGTCACCGGCGCCGGCTTGTCCTCCAGCGTCACCTCGGCGGCCTGCGGCTCGGTCGGGTTGGCGAGCTGCTCCCACTCGTCGAGCAGGCTGGAGTCGACCTGGCGGACCAGCTCGCCGAGCCACGCGATGACGTCCTTGAGGTCGTCGGTCTTCACGTCCTCGGGGACGGTCTGCTCCAGCGCCTTGTACGCGCCCGCCAGGTAGCGCAGCACGATGCCCTCGGTGCGGGCCAGCTCGTAGTGGCCGACGTAGTCCGAGAACGTCATCGCCCGCTCGTACAGGTCGCGGACCACGGACTTCGGCGCCAGCTGGTGGTCGCCGATCCACGGGTGCGCCCGGCGGTACACCTCGTAGGCGTGGGTGAGCAGCTCCTCCAGCGGCTTCGGGTACGTGATCTCCTGGAGCCGCTCCATGCGCTCCTCGTACTCGATCCCGTCCCGCTTCATCTCGCCGACGGCCTCGCCGCGCGCCTTGTTCTGCTGCGAGGCGAGGATCTGGCGCGGGTCGTCCAGCGTGGCCTCCACGACGGAGATCACGTCCATCGCGTACGACGGCGAGGCCGGGTCGAGCAGCTCGAAGGAGGCCAGCGCGAAGGTCGACAGCGGCTGGTTGAGCGCGAAGTTCTCCTGGAGGTCCAGGGTCAGGCGCACGATCCGGCCCTCGGCGTCCGGCTCCGGCAGCCGCTCGACCACGCCGCCCTCCAGCAGCGAGCGGTAGATCGCGATCGCGGTGCGGATGTGCCGGCGCTGCGCCGCCCTGTCCTCGTGGTTGTCGGTCAGCAGCTTGCGCATCGCCTCGAAGGCGTTGCCCGGGCGGCCGATCACCGACAGCAGCATCGCGTGGCTCACCTTGAACCGCGAGACCAGCGGCTCCGGGTCGGCGGCGATCAGCTTCTCGAAGGTCTCCTCGGTCCAGCCGACGAAGCCCTCCGGGGCCTTCTTCCGGACGACCTTGCGCTTCTTCTTCGGGTCGTCCCCGGCCTTCGCGATCGCCTTGTCGTTCTCGATCACGTGCTCGGGCGCCTGCGCCACCACCTGGCCGACCGTGTCGAACCCGGCCCGCCCGGCCCGCCCGGCGATCTGGTGGAACTCGCGGGCGCGCAGGATCCGCACCCGGGTGCCGTCGTACTTCGAGAGCGCGGTGAACAGCACCGTGCGGATCGGCACGTTGACACCGACGCCGAGGGTGTCCGTCCCGCAGATGACCTTCAGCAGACCCGCCTGCGCGAGGCGCTCGACCAGCCGGCGGTACTTCGGCAGCATGCCCGCGTGGTGCACGCCGATGCCGTGCCGCACGAACCGGGACAGGTTGCGGCCGAACTTGGTGGTGAAGCGGAAGTTGCCGATCAGGTCGGCGATGGCGTCCTTCTCCGCCTTCGAGCACATGTTGATGCTCATCAGAGACTGCGCCCGCTCCACCGCCTCCTTCTGCGTGAAGTGCACGACGTAGACCGGCGCCTGGCCGGTCTTCAGCAGCTCCTCCAGCGTGTCGTGCATCGTCGTGCGGCGGTACTCGTAGAACAGCGGCACCGGACGCGTCGCGTTGCGCACCACGGTCGTGGGCCGCCCGGTGCGCCGGGTCAGGTCCTCCTCGAACCGGCGCACGTCGCCGAGCGTCGCCGACATCAGCAGGAACTGTGCCTGCGGCAGCTCCAGCAGCGGGATCTGCCACGCCCACCCGCGGTCCGGCTCCGCGTAGAAGTGGAACTCGTCCATCACGACCTGCCCGATGTCCGCCCGGGCACCGTCGCGCAGCGCGATCTGCGCCAGCACCTCGGCCGTGCAGCAGATGATCGGCGCGGTCGGGTTCACGCTCGCGTCGCCGGTCATCATGCCGACCTGCTCGGTGCCGAACATCTTCACCAGGTCGAAGAACTTCTCCGACACCAGCGCCTTGATCGGGGCGGTGTAGAACGTCCGCTGCCCCTCCGCCAGCGCGGCGAAGTGCGCCCCCGCCGCCACCAGGCTCTTCCCCGACCCGGTCGGCGTCGCGAGGATGACGTTGTTCCCCGACACCAACTCGATCAGCGCCTCCTCCTGCGCCGGGTACAGCGTGATCCCACGCTCCTCCGCCCAGGCGGCGAACGTCTCGAACAGCGCATCGGGCGTGGCGGGCTTGGGCATCAGATCTAGGAGGGTCACCCGGCTATCTTGCCTGCTGGCCGCCACCCCGGGCAAAGCCCGCCCTCCTCACGACGGCACGGTGGGCGCACGATCGGGGCGCCGGCGTTCTGCAGGGCGCGCACAGCCGCGGGCGCCGATCATGTGCCGAGTCGCACATTGCCCGGTCGTCGGGGCGCATGCCAGAGTGCCGGGCATGGCCCACCCTCTCGCGTCCGACGCCCCCGAATCGCACTCGACCGCCCTCGCCCCGGCGGGGGTCTTCGACTGGCTGGACGAGGCCGCCGCGCTGCGCGCCGACGCCGGGCTGACGCGGACGCTGCGCAGCCGGGAGGCCGAGGACGGGCTGCTGGACCTCGCGGGGAACGACTACCTCGGGCTCACCCGGCACCCGGTGGTGACCCGGGCGGCGGCCGACGCGGCACTGCGGTGGGGCGGCGGGTCGACGGGGTCGCGGCTGGTGACGGGCACGACGGCGCTGCACACCGAACTGGAGGAGGAGCTGGCCGCGTTCTGCGGGGTGGAGGCCGCGCTGGTCTTCTCCTCCGGGTACACCGCCAACCTCGCCGCGCTCACCGCGCTCACCGACCCGGACACCGTCATCGTGTCCGACGCCTACAACCACGCCTCCCTCATCGACGGCTGCCGCCTCGCCCGCGCCGACGTCCACCGCGCCCCCCACAGCGACCCGGCCGCCGTCCGTCGGGCGCTCGGCGAGCGCACGCAGCGGCGGGCGCTGGTCGTCACCGACTCCGTGTTCTCGGTGGACGGCGACGCCGCCCCGCTGCCCGCCCTCTCCGCCGCCGCCCGCGCGCACGGCGCCGCGCTGCTCGTCGACGACGCCCACGGGCTCGGTGTCCTCGGCCCCGGCGGCCGCGGCGCCCTCGCCGCGGCCGGCCTCGCCGGGCAGCCCGACACCGTCGCGACGGTGACGCTCTCCAAGTCCCTCGGCTCCCAGGGCGGCGCCGTCCTCGGCCCGCGCCGTGTCATCCGCCATCTGACCGAGACGGCCCGCACCTTCATCTTCGACACCGGCCTCGCCCCCGCGGCCGCCGGTGCGGCCCTCGCCGCGCTGCGTCTCCTGCGCGCCGAACCCCACCGCGCCGACCGCACCCGCGAGGTGGCCCGAGCCCTCGCGGCCCGCCTCACCGCCGTCGGCCTGCACGCCTGCGAACCGGACGCCGCCGTGGTCTCCGTCCGCGCCCCAGGCCCCGAGGCCGCCGTCGCCTGGGCCGCCGACTGCCGCCGAGCGGGCCTCGCCGTCGGCTGCTTCCGTCCCCCGTCCGTGCCGGACGGCATCTCCCGCCTCCGGCTCACCGCTCGCGGAGATCTGACGGATGCCCAGGTGGCCGAAGCCGTCCGCACCATCGCCGACCTGGCCCCGGCCGGCGCCCGGCTGGGCTGAACGCCGGGCCGGTGGCGCCGGGCGGCCGACTCGCGAGGGCGGGACGGCCCCGGGGCGGCGGCCTCGTCGAGGTCTGCATGCGGTCCGGTCACCCGGCCAGCGCTCCGGCCAGGCGCCGCGCGTGCTCGGCGTGCTCGGGGCCTGGGAACGAAGGCGCCCGCCTCGCTGTGCCCGGACCGGGTGAACCGCACCCGATCGGGTGATGGCAACCGGGGGCTCGCGAGGGGCGTCCCCCTGGGCGGGGGTGGGCGCATGGCGCTTCGGCGGGTGGTCGCCCCGCTGGTCGGGGTGCTGCTGCTGTGGCTCGGCCTCGGGGCTACCGGCCTCTGAGCCCACCCAGCTCCGCCAGGAACGCCGTGCCCGCGTCGTCCCGCCCCGCGGCGAGGCGCGGGGCGGCGACGATCGGCGCGATCGCCCGGCACCAGGCGAGGACGCGGGCGGGGTCGGAGCCGGGGACGAGCGGGCAGAGGCCGGCGATGCGCCGGTCGAGGTCCGCGCGGGACGTCACCCCGTCGAGCACCCAGTCGACGAGGTCGAAGTCCGGGTCGCCGAGCGTCGCCCGCGGGTCGATGGCGACCGGTCCGTCCGGGCCGTCGAGGACGTTGCCGGGATGCAGGTCGCCGTGGACGAGGGCGACGGGGCCGTCCGCCGCGAGCGCGAGGGCGAACGCACGCGCCGACGCCGGGACCAGCCCGGGGGCACGGCGCGAGGTGAGGTCGAAGAGGAAGTCCACCCGCTGCGCCAGCGACGGCAGGGCCACCCCGTTGACGGGGACGGACCGCAGCGCCGACAGCACCCCCGCGACCTCCTCCGGCCGCCACGCCCGCTGCCGCAGCGTCGTCCCCGGGGCGAC
This sequence comes from Kitasatospora sp. NPDC048722, assembly GCF_040650235.1. Classification (NCBI taxonomy): domain Bacteria; kingdom Bacillati; phylum Actinomycetota; class Actinomycetes; order Kitasatosporales; family Streptomycetaceae; genus Kitasatospora; species Kitasatospora sp. NPDC048722. The sequence continues at coordinate 159,191 of NZ_JBEZGX010000008.1, read as the reverse complement.
GCCCGCGAGCAGCAGCGCGCCCGTCGCGTCGTCGTGCGCCAGCAGCCGGACGACGGAGGGCAGGCCCGCCCAGGCCCGCAGCGCCGCCGCCTCCTCGGCCGCGACCCGGAGGTCCGGGGTGAGCTTGAGCCAGACGGCGGCGCCGGCGCCGTCCGCGCAGCGGAACACCCGGGCCGTCCCGCCCCCGCCCGCCGCGACCACGCTCAGGCCCCAACGGGCCGCGAGCCCGTCCACGAGCGCCGGGAGCGCGTCGCACCACGCCTCCGCCGACGGCCCGAAGCGGACGGCGAACCGGGTGCGGACGTCCTCCGGAACGAACGCCGGGGCCGTCACGGCTGCCCCACGACCAGCAGCGACTCGGCGCCGACGGGCTTGTACCCGGCAGCCTGGAACGCGCGGACGCTGGTCGCGTTGCCGGGCGCCTGCTGCGCCCACAGGACGTCGCCCTCGGGCAGCAGGTGCCGGGCGGCGGTGGCCAGGGCCCTGCCGAGGCCGCGCCCGCGGGCCTGCGGGTCGACCTCGACGGCGGCCTCCCAGCGGCCGGCGACGCCGCAGCCGAGGACGAGCACGCCGCCCTCGGCGGTGAACACGCGGACGTCCTCGCGGTACCGCAGCGCGCGGACGACGCGCGGGTGCTCCCGGTCCTCGACGGGGGCCAGCGGGAGCGGCGGCCCGCCGGGCAGGCGGGTGGCGACGGTGAGCAGGTCGATGTTGTTGACCACGCGCCCGGTGCGTGCGGCGAAGGCGGTGAGGAACGGCGGGCAGAGCGGCGCGGCGAGCGGATCACCGGGCACGGCGGCGAGCGTCTCGTGCACCCAGGCCGGGTCCTCGTCGGTGAAGACGACCGCGTGCGCGGAGAACGACACCACACCCGCCTCGCGCTCCGACGGTTGCGGGACGACCGTCACCGTTCCGTCCGGGGGTGGGAAGACCCCGCCCGCCGCGTCCACCAGAATCTCCGCCAGCCCCCGTGCGTCCATGCCGGCGAGCCTAGCGCCCTACGTCACGTCACTTCTTCCTCGCCCGGCTCGGCTGGACCCGCGTCGGCTCCCCCGCGGCCTTGGGATGGTCGGGCGGGTACGGGAGTTCGCCGAGGCCCTCGTCGTGCAGCTGCTTGTCGTACAGCTCCAGCAGCGCGTCCAGGCGGAACGCCTCGCCCTCCATCCCGGCGTTCAGGTCGCCGAGTTCGGCGAAGCGGGCGGGGACGGTGCGCAGGTCGAAGTCCTCGGGGGAGGCGTCGTCGAGCTCGTCCCAGCGCAACGGGGTGGAGGCGGTGGCGCGGGGGCGGGCGCGCAGGGAGTAGGCGGAGGCGATGGTGCGGTCGCGGGCCATCTGGTTGTAGTCGACGAAGATGCGCTCGCCGCGCTCCTCCTTCCACCACGCGGTGGTGACCTTCCCGGGCATGCGCTGCTCCAGCACCCGGCCGAGCGCGATCACCGCGTGCCGGCCGTCGGTGAACGTCCACTCCGGCTCCAGCGGGACGTAGACGTGCAGGCCGCGCCCGCCCGAGGACTTGGGCCAGCCGCGCAGCCCGAACTCCTCCAGGAGCGCGCGGAGTTCGTGGGCGGCGCGGACGGCGTCGTGGAAGTCGGTGCCGGGCTGCGGGTCGAGGTCGATGCGCAGCTCGTCGATGTGGTCGGTGTCGGCGCGGCGGACCGGCCACGGGTGGAAGGTGAGGCAGCCGAGGTTCGCGGCCCACAGGACGGCGGCGGGTTCGGTGGGGCAGATCTCGTCGGCGGAGCGTCCGCTGGGGAAGTTGATGCGGGCGGTGGGCAACCACTCGGGCAGGCCCTTGGGGGCGCGCTTCTGGTAGAAGAACTCGCCCTCGACGCCGTCCGGGAAGCGCTGCAGCGTGGTCGGCCGGTCACGCAGTCCGCGCAGCACGCCGTCGGCGACGGCCAGGTAGTACTGCGCGACGTCGAGCTTGGTGAACCCGCGCTCCGGGTAGTACACCTTGTCCGGGTTGGACAGGCGGACGCTGCGCCCGGCGACCTCCAGTTCCACGGCTGAAGTCATCGGGTCCTCCTTCGAGAGGGGCACAGGCGCCGGCGACAGAGGAGCGGGTCTGGGGCCAGGGAGACGTCCTCGACAGGGCCGGGCTGGTCCTCTGCGCGGTGGCCCAGCCGCCGGCGCAGGAAGCCTGCCGCCTCCGTGGCGGGTGGACTCACGGCTCCGATCCTCGCGCACAACTCGAAAAGGCGCGCGCCGGACGCGGCGCGCTTACCGTGAGGCCCATGGACCTGCCCGTGATGCCGCCGCTGGCGCCGATGCTCGCCAAGTCGGTGGCGAAGATCCCGCCGGGGATGCAGTACGAGGCCAAGTGGGACGGTTTCCGCACGATCGTGTTCCGCGACGGCGCGGACGTCGAGCTCAGCAGCCGCACCGGCAAGCCGCTGACCAGGTACTTCCCCGAACTGGTGGAGGCGTTGCGGCGGGAGCTGCCGGAACGCTGCGTGGTCGACGGCGAGGTGGTGATCGCCCGGGACGGGCGGCTGCGGTTCGAGGAGCTGCTCGAGCGCATCCACCCGGCCGCGAGCCGGGTGAAGCTGCTGGCCGAGCGGACGCCCGCCTCGTTCGTCGCCTTCGACCTGCTGGCGCTCGGCGACGCGTCGCTGCTGGACGAGCCGCTGTCGGCGCGCCGGGCGGCGCTGGAGTCGGCGCTCGCCGGAGCCGTCGACCCGGTGTTCACCGCCCCCGCCTCGACCGACCGCGACCTCGCGCAGACCTGGTTCGCGCAGTACGAGGGCGCGGGGCTGGACGGGGTGGTGGCCAAGCCGCTGGACCAGCCCTACCGGCCGGGGGAGCGGACCATGTTCAAGATCAAGCACGAGCGCACCGCCGACTGCGTGGTGGCCGGATACCGCGAGCACAAGAGCGGCCCGGTCGTCGGCTCGCTGCTGCTCGGCATCAACGACGCCGAGGGCCGGCTCCAGCACGTCGGCGTGTGCGCCGCCTTCCCGATGGCCCGGCGCCGTGAACTGGCCGAGGAGCTGGCGCCGCTGCGCACGACGGACCTGTCCGAACACCCCTGGGGCGCCTGGGCCGACGAGGCCGCGCACGCGGAGGGCAGGCTGCCGGGGGCGGTCAGCCGGTGGACCGGCACCAAGGACCTCTCGTGGGTCGCGCTGCGCCCGGAGCGGGTGGTCGAGGTCGCGTACGACCACATGGAGGGCACCCGCTTCCGGCACACCGCGCAGTTCCGCCGCTGGCGCCCGGACCGCACGCCGGCGAGCTGCACGTACGAACAGCTGGAGGAGCCGGTGTCGTACGACTTGGCCCGGGTTCTGGGCACGTGACGACACCTCATGGCGGAGGCCCGACCCGCCGCCGGGTCGGGCCTCCGCCATGAGGTGGATGCGATCAAGTCCGCACGGTCGACGGCGAGTTGCTCGCCGGAAGTGACGGCGGGCTCCCGGTGGACGTGGCACCCGGGGCCGGTCCGGACGCCGACCCCGACGCCGGTGTCGACGGCGCGGCCGACGCCGGCGGGATCGAGTAGACGTGCTTCGGCGAGAGGATCTTGGTGATCTCGTTCGCGAACAGCGAGGACGGCTCCGAACCCTGGTACAGCACATCGGTGTTGAGCTGCAGCGCCAGCGTGCTCTGCGCCTGCGGCAGGTACACCGCGACGCTCTCGTAGCCCGGCAGCGAGCCGTTGTGGCCGATCCACCCGTTGTTGTCGAACAGCCCGAAGCCGTAGCCGACGCCGGGGTCGCCGGTCGGCAGGGTCTTGAGGCGCTCGGCCTGGGTGGCCGGCTTCAGGAGGGCGCCGGTGGCCATGGTCCTGGCCCAGCTCTCCAGGTCGGCCACGGTGCTGATCATCGCGCCGGCGGTCCAGGCCCAGGACGGGTTCCAGTTGGTGGCGTCCGCGATCGCCCCGCTCGGGGTCTGCTCGGTGTAGCCGTGGGCGTAGGGCGAGGGCATGGTCCCGTCGGTGGGGAAGCTGGTCTGGCCCAGCGCGGCCGGCGTGATCACCTGGTCCGTGATGAACCGGCCGGCCGGCAGCCCGCCGAGCTTCTCGACCAGCTTGCCCAGGATGATGTAGTTGCTGTTGTTGTACTGGAACTGGGTGCCGGGCGGGGACACGGCCGGGTGCTTGTACCCGTAGGCGAGCAACTGGTCCGGGGTGAACACGTGGTTCGGGTCGTTGATCAGCGTGTTCACGAAGTCCGGGTCGGAGCTGTACGGGAACAGCCCGCTGCGCATCTCGCCGAGCTGGCGCACGGTGATCCCGTCGCCGCCGGGGACGCCGTCCACGTACGCGGAGATCGGGTCGTCCAGGCCCACCTTGCCCTGGTCGACCAGGCGCAGCACGGCGGTCGCCGTGAAGGTCTTGGTCTCGCTGCCGATCCGCAGGTGGAGCGAGGGGTCCATGGGCGTCCCGGTGGTCTTGTCGGCGACGCCGAAGGACTTCAGGTACGTCCCGCCGGGCGTGATGATCCCGACATTGACGCCGGGGACGCCGGTCTGGCTCAGCACCCGCTGGATCGCCGCGTCGAGCCTGGCGGTGACGTCCGGGGTGAGCGGCACGACCCCGTTGGCCGAGGCCGAGGGGGAGCCGGACCCGTAGGACGGGCTGAGCGCGGCCGGTTCGGCGGTGATCACCGGTTCGGCGGCCTGCTTCCCGGACGACGGGCCGGAGCAGGCGGCGGCGGAGAGCAGACCGGTCAGCGCGAGTGCGGCGGCGCCCGCCCGGCGGACCGGGCGGGGCGTGGCGGCGCACCGGGGGACGGCTATGGACCGGGGAACGGCCTGGCGCGGCCGTCGGGTCTTGGTCATGGGTCGAGGCGCCTCTCTGGGGCGGGTCTCTGGGGCGGAGGGCCCCGGAGCCGCTGCTCCACAGGGCCGCACGGGAGCAGCGCCACCGTAAGCACCGTTGCCGCCCGGCCGCGCGCGGGCCGACTTCCGGCTGATCCGAACGGGCCCGCCGTCAGCCGAGTGCTCCAATCGGACTGGCGGCGCGCTGTCAAGTACCCCGTCCAGCCGCCCGGTTGGTGTCGCCGTGGCCGCCGCACGCTCCGCCGAACGGGTGGCCGACGGCACGCCGCACCCGCGCCGGGGCCCAGCTCGGGCACGATCGTTTAGCCCAGCTGTGGCCGCCCTTAAGAATTCCTCGATGGACCGCACCCCTCCCCACCAGGCAGATTTCTGCCTGCCCGGAGGTGTGGTCGCCAGGAACGGCCGCTGCGGGCCGCCTCGGCCTGCCCACGTCCGCAGGCCCGCCCACTCGCACGTCAGGAGCCGAAGCCCGTGAAGGCACTCGTCAAGCACAAGAACGAGCCCGGACTCTGGCTGATGGACGTCCCGAAGCCCGAGATCGGCCCCGGCGAGGTGCTGATCAAGGTCCTGCGGACCGGCATCTGCGGTACGGACCTGCACATCCGCAAGTGGGACGGCTGGGCGCAGCAGACCATCAGGACCCCGATGGTGATCGGCCACGAGTTCGTCGGCGAGGTCGCCGAGATCGGCGCCGGCGTCGCGGACATCTCGGTCGGCGACCTGGTCAGCGGCGAGGGCCACCTGGTCTGCGGCAAGTGCCGCAACTGCCTGGCCGGCCGCCGCCACCTGTGCCGCAACACGATCGGCCTGGGCGTCAACCGCGACGGCGCGTTCGCCGAGTACGTCGCCCTGCCCGCCTCCAACGTCTGGGTGCACCGGGTGCCGGTCGACCTCGACGTGGCCGCGATCTTCGACCCGTTCGGCAACGCGGTGCACACCGCCCTGTCCTTCCCGCTGGTCGGCGAGGACGTGCTGGTCACCGGCGCCGGCCCGATCGGCATCATGGCCGCCGCCGTCGCCAAGCACGCCGGTGCGCGCAACGTGATGATCACCGACGTCTCCCCGTACCGCCTCGACCTGGCCCGCGAGGTCGGCGTGACGCTGGCGCTCAACGTCGCCGAGCACACCATCGAGGACGGCCAGCAGAAGCTCGGCCTGCGCGAGGGCTTCGACGTCGGCCTGGAGATGTCCGGCCGCCCCGAGGCGATGCAGTCGATGATCGCCAACATGACCCACGGCGGGAAGATCGCCATGCTCGGCCTGCCCGCCGACGACTTCCCGGTCGACTGGGCCCGCATCGTCACCTCGATGATCACCATCAAGGGCATCTACGGCCGTGAGATGTTCGAGACCTGGTACGCGATGTCCGTGCTGCTGGAGGGCGGCCTGGACCTCAGCCCGGTGATCACCGGCCGCTACGCGGCCGACGACTTCGAGGCCGCCTTCGACGACGCGGCCGGTGGGAACTGCGGCAAGATCATCCTCGACTGGACCGCCTGAGCCCTGCCGGACCGCCTGAGCCCCGCCGGACCGCCTGAGCCCCGCCGGACCGCCTGAGCCCCGCCGAATCGACTAGGAGACCGTTCGTGTTCGACAACGTGCGCGCCGACATCGCCGCCACCCTCGACGAGATCCGCGAGGCCGGCCTGTTCAAGCCGGAGCGGGTGATCGGCACCCCGCAGAACGCCGCCGTCACCGTCACCGGCGGCGGCCGCCCCGGCGAGGTGCTCAACTTCTGCGCCAACAACTACCTCGGCCTGGCCGACCACCCCGAGGTGGTGGCCGCCGCCAAGGACGCGCTGGACCGCTGGGGCTACGGCATGGCCTCGGTGCGCTTCATCTGCGGCACGCAGGACGTCCACAAGGAGCTGGAGGGCCGCCTCTCGGCGTTCCTCGGCCAGGAGGACACCATCCTGTACTCCTCCTGCTTCGACGCCAACGGCGGCGTCTTCGAGACCCTCCTCGACGCCGACGACGCCGTCATCTCCGACGCGCTCAACCACGCGAGCATCATCGACGGCATCCGGCTCAGCAAGGCCCGCCGCCACCGCTACGCCAACCGCGACATGGCCGACCTGGAACAGCAGCTCAAGGAGACCCAGGACGCCCGCCGCCGCCTGATCGTCACCGACGGCGTCTTCTCGATGGACGGCTACGTCGCCCCGCTGCGCGAGATCTGCGACCTCGCCGACCGCTACGACGCGATGGTCATGGTCGACGACTCGCACGCCGTCGGCTTCGTCGGCGCCGGCGGCCGCGGCACCCCCGAGCTGCACGGCGTGATGGACCGCGTGGACATCATCACCGGCACCCTCGGCAAGGCCCTCGGCGGTGCCTCCGGCGGCTACGTCGCAGCCCGCCGCGAGATCGTCGCCCTGCTGCGCCAGCGCTCGCGCCCGTACCTGTTCTCCAACTCGCTCGCCCCGGTGATCGCGGCCGCCTCGCTCAAGGTGCTCGACCTGGTCGAGAACTCGAACGAACTGCGCGAGCGGCTCGCGGCCAACACCGCGCTGTTCCGCACGAAGATGACCGAGGCCGGGTTCGAGATCCTGCCCGGCGACCACGCGATCGCCCCGGTGATGATCGGCGACGCGGCGAAGGCGGGCCGGCTCGCCGAGCTCCTTCTGGAGCGCGGCGTCTACGTGATCGGCTTCTCCTACCCGGTGGTGCCGCACGGCCAGGCCCGCATCCGGGTGCAGTTGTCGGCCGCGCACTCCACCGAGGACGTCGAGCGCGCCGTGGCGGCCTTCGTCGACGCGCGCGCCGCGCTGGGGGAGTGACCCCCCCGGGTCACCCCCTCGGTGATCCCCAAGCCGCCCGTGGCCGGTCCGCTCGGAACCGGACCGGCCACGGGCCTCCAAGGCCGCCCGTGCGGCCCCTGAACCACCTGCCCCACCCTCCCGCCCGGGAGGGGGAAGCCGTCCCCCCGCGGCTTCCCCCTCCCGTTCGCGGTTTCGGCGGCCCAGCTCGCGGGCGTGGGTGCGGAAGGCTTCGGGTCGACGTCGCACCGCCGTCGTCTTCGTTCGTCGAGGTGACCTGGTGCTGACGTCAATCCCCTTGCGGGATAAAGGGGTTGACGGTAGCGGGTGGTGCCGGGCTCAGATGCGGCGCAGGAACACCTCCGAGGAGTTGTCGGTGTCATCGGGGACGAGCGTCCCGTCGAACGCACTGAACAGCACCTTGCCGCCCTCGGCGTCGACGAACGGCCCGTAGGACGAGCCGCCCTGGCTCACCGAGCCGTCCCCGGCGGTGCTGACCACCTCGGTGCGCCCGGTCCGCAGGTCGCGGCGCAGGACGCTGCCGGGGTTGGCGGTCAGGCCGGGGACGAGGTTGTCGGCGTCCGAGCTGAACACGACGTAGCGGTCGTCCGCCGAGATGGCCGGCTCCTGCGAGGAGCCGCGTGTGGTGGTGCCCGGCAGCGGCGTACTGACCTTCGTCACCGTGCCCTCCCGCAGGTCGCGCAGGAAGACGTCGGAGGCGTTGTCGGTGTCGCCCGGCACCAGGTTCGCGGCCCGGGACGAGAAGAGCGCGTAGCGGCCGTTCGCGCTCAGTCCGAGCGCGGTCGAGTCGCCGTCCGGCTGGGCGCCGTCGAGGCCGACGCTCACCCGGGCGGTGCCGCCCCGGGTGGGGGGCGAGGCCGTCCCTGCCTCGGCTGGTGCGGCGACCGCGGCGAGCACCGCCACGGCCAGTACGGTGCCGCCGGCGCGCAGGAGCCAACGGTTCGTGGTCATGCGGGTTTCCTCCCCTGGTCACGAGCCGGCCGTCCTGTGCACCCCCACGGCCGGCCGGGACGAGCCGACCGGGCTTCCGGCGGAAGGTCAACGTCCGAGCGTGAAGATTGACGCAAAAGCGGCCAACGTCCGTACCGCACAACGGAATCCGCGCTGCCGTCGGTCGGCGCCCGGCCGGCCCGGTCGGGATCACCCCGGCGGTTGGGCGGTCCCGGCCCGCCGCCCGGCCGGGATCACCCCGGCGCGCTGGCAGAATTGGGGGTGTGATCGACGCACGACGGCTGCGGACCCTCCGGGCCGTGGCGGACCACCGCACCGTGACCGCGGCCGCGGCGGCCCTCTACCTGACCCCCTCCGCGGTCTCCCAGCAGTTGGCCGCCCTGGAGCAGGAGACCGGCCACCACCTGCTCGCCCGCGAGGGCCGGGGTGTGCGCCTCACCGCTGCCGGGGAGATCCTGCTCGGCCACGCGGACGCCGTCCTCGCCCAGCTCGAACGCGCCGAGGCGGACCTCGCCGCGTACAGCGCGGGCGCCGCCGGCGAGGTCACCGTCGCGTCCTTCGCGACCGGCATCGCCCTCGTCCTCGCCCCCGCCATCGGACTGCTCGCCGAGCGCGCCCCCGGCGTGCGGCTCAAGGTGCTGGACGCCGAGGGCGACGCCAGCCTCCCGATGGTCCTGGACGGGCGCGCGGACCTCGCCGTGGCCGTCGAGTACCGCGGCGCCCCGCGCGCCGACGACGCCCGGCTCACCCGCGTGCCGCTGTACGCCGAGCCGTTCGAGGCCGTCCTGCCGCTCGGCCACCCGCTGGCCGCCGACGACGGCCCGATCGCCGTCGCCGACCTGGCCGCCGAGCCCTGGATCGGGCCCTACCCCGGCAACCCCTGCCACGACGTCGTCCTGCTGGCCTGCGAGCACGCCGGCTTCCAGCCCCGCCTGGTGCACTCCTCGGACGACTTCCGGGCCGTCGTGGCCCTCGCCTCCGCCGGCGCGGGTGTAGCCCTGGTGCCGCGCTCGGCCCTGCGCGGCGTCGACCTCGGCCACGTCGCCGTCCGCCCGGTGGACAGCGAACTCGCCACCCGCCGCGTCTTCGCCGCCGTCCGCGCGGGCGCGGACGGACACCCGCTGATCCGCCCGGTGCTGGATGCCCTGGCGGCGGCCGCCACGACCGGGGCGTGATCCCGGAATCCCGTGACCTGCGGGGAAGTTGGCGATTTCGAGCCGGTGTGCGAAGTCGGACGTTGACCTTCCGGCGCGCGGACGATTGGCTCGGCACCGACCGGGGTCGTCACCGACCGTCACTCGGTCGTCACGGCGGGAGGTCCCGCCGCCGCTCCCCGTCCCCCGGCATAGGCTGGGGCCGATGATCGTCCACTCGAACGGAGACCCCGTGAGCAGGCCCGACGCCCTCGAATCCGCACTCCCCGTCGGCGTGGTCGGCCTCGGCGACATCGCGCAGAAGGCCTACCTCCCCGTCCTGACCGCCCTGCCCGGCCTCGATCTGCGCCTGATGACCCGCGACCGCGCCAAGCTCGACCGCATCGGCGACACCCACCGCATCGACCCCGCCCACCGCCACACCGACCTCGACGAGCTGATCAAGGGCGGCATCCGCGCCGCCTTCGTGCACGCGGCCACCGACCAGCACGTCCCGATCGTGGAGGAACTGCTCACCGCCGGCGTGGACGTCTACGTCGACAAGCCGCTCGACTACACCCTCGACGGCGCCCGCCGCCTCGTCGACCTCGCCGACCGCACCGGGCGTTCCCTCATGGTCGGCTTCAACCGCCGCCACGCCCCCGGCTACGTGCAGGCCCTGGAGCGCCCGCGCGACCTGATCGTCCTCCAGAAGAACCGCGAGGGACTGCCCGAAGCCGCCAGGACCCTGGTCTACGACGACTTCATCCACGTCGTCGACACCCTGCGCTTCCTCGTGCCCGGCGAGATCGAGCACGTGGACGTCCGCGCCCGCCGCGTCGAGGGCCTGGTCGAGCACGTCGTCCTGACCCTGTCCGGCGACGGCTTCACCGCCCTCGGCATCATGAACCGCCGCAGCGGCTCGACGGAGGAGATCCTCCAGGTCTCCGGGGCCGACTCCAAGCGCGAGGTCCACAACCTCGCCGAGGTGATCGACCACCGCGGCCAGCCCACCACCCGTCGCCGCGGCGACTGGGTCTCCGTGGCCCGCCAGCGCGGCATCGAGCAGTGCGTCCTCACCTTCCTCGACGCCCACCGCACCGGCAAACCCCTCGACGCCCACGACGCCCTGCGCACCCACGAGCTGTGCGAACTGATCGTGGACCGCATCGAGGGCCCCTGAACTGTGCGGCATGAGGGGGCGGCGGAGGTTACCGGCCAGTAGTTTGGCTGATCATCGTCTCGTCTGATGCGGTGTCAGATCGTTATGCTCCCTGCGATCGGATCGTGTGAGCAGTAGGGAGAACAGCGTGATGGCACGACCCCACCGCAGTGGCGGACACCGGGCGGTGAGCGTCGCGCTCGTCGTGGCGCTCGGGCTGGGAGCGGGGGCCGCGGCGGCACCTTCCGCCGTCGCCGCCCCCGCGGCCGCCGCGTCGGCGTCGGCGCTCGGCGGGTTCCGGCTGGCGAGCATCACCGCCTCGGACGGGGTCGTGCTGAAGGCCGACGTCTTCACCCCGCCGGCCGGGACGCCGGGAGCGGACGCGCAGGGGCGGTACCCGGTCGTGGTGCAGCCGGCGAGCTGGGGGCAGAACGACCTGGAGTACGTCGCCCAGGGGCACAGGTTCGCCGCCGCCGGGTACGTCGTCGTGACGTACACCGTGCGCGGGTTCTGGGGTTCGGGCGGGCAGGTGGACGTCGCCGGGCCCAAGGACGTCGCCGACATCTCGACGGTGATCGACTGGGCGCTCGCCCACACCTCCGCCGACCCCGACCGGGTCGGCATGATCGGGCTGTCGCTCGGTGGCGGACTCACCCTCCTCGGCGCCGCGTTCGACCCGCGGATCAAGGCCGTCGCCTCGCTGAGCGGCTGGGCGGACCTGACCGACGCGCTGTACAGCGGGCAGACCCGGCACACCGCCGCCGCCACCAGGCTGGAGAACATCGAGCACCTGACCGGCCGCAAGAGCCCGGAGTTCGCGACCGCCCTGGACGACCTGTTCGGCGACCACGACCTGCCCGACGTGATCAAGTGGGCGGGCGTCCGCTCCCCGGCCACCTACCTGGACCGCATCAACGCCAACGGCGCCGCGATCTACCTCGCCAACGGGTGGAGCGACAGCTTCTTCAACCCCGGCCAGATGGCCGACTTCTACCAGCGGCTGACCGTCCCCAAGCGCCTCGAACTGCGCCCGGGCGACCACGCGAGCCAGGAGTTCACCGGCCTGCTCGGCTTCTCCAACGCCACCTGGGACAACGCCCGCGGCTGGCTCGACCACTACCTCATGGGCCCGGCGGGCGCGGGCAACACGACTCAGCCGCAGGGCGTCGACCTGGAGGTCCGCCCGACCGGTGTCCACGAGGCGTACCCGGACTGGAGCTCCGTCAGCTCCCGCACCGAGCAACTGGCGTTCGGCGGCACCGCCACCGTGCGCGGCGACGAGTCCTCCGGCGCGAGCGGCGGCGTCGTCCTGCTCTCCGGCATGGTCGACCAGTGGCTGCACCAGCCGCCGACCGTCGCCGTGCCGTTCCTCGACCGCTCGGCCGCCGCCGTCCGCCAGTCGGAGCCGTACGGGCAGGGTCTGCGGGTGCGTGGCGCGTCCCGCGTGCACACCACCGTCACCAGCTCCGCGTCGCAGGGCACGGCCGTCGCCTACCTCTACGACGTGGACGCGCTCGGCGTCGGCCGCCTGGTCGCGCACGCCCCGCAGAGCTGGGCCGGACGCCCGGCGGGGCAGCCCTTCCCGCTCGACGTCACGCTGTTCCCCACCGCCTACGACGTCCCGGCCGGCCACCGCCTCGCGCTCGTGCTCGGGACCCGGGACGACCTGTACGGCGGCGAGACGCCCAAGGGCAGCACGGTGACCTTCGGCCCGGCGGACGTCTCCGTCCCGGTCCGCTAGGAGCCCAGCACGATCCGGGCGACCAGCTCCCGCCGGCTGGCCACCCCGGTCTCGGCGAACAGCGACTTGAGGTGGTCCTGCACGGTGTACGGCGCCATCGCGAGCGTCCGCGCCACCTCACGGGTGTCACAGCCGCGCACGAGCAGCAGGGCCACCTCCTGCTCGCGCGCGGTTTCGGCGGCGGCCCGCGGTCCGTAGCCCCACGACGCGGAACCTGACACCAGGTTCGTGCCCCGACCACGCGCCGATCGGCGGGGTTGCGCTCCTCCTCCCGACGGGCGCGGTTCACGCCACGTGGTTCAGGTCAATCGGGTGCGCCTGCGCTTGGTTCGGGGCGGCGGACCGTCGATCCGGACGAACGCCTCCCGGACGGCCACCCGCCCGGCGGCGCGGAACGAGTGCGCACTCGAATCCACGTCGTGCACGACCGTACGGCGGACGACGACGGCCGCCGCCACGCCATCCACACCGCGCGCGGCCAGTTCCTCGCGCACACCGTCGACGAACGCCTCGTGCCACAGCCGAAGTTCGTCCGCCGGGATCGTTCCGACGACCGTCGCCTCACGTGCGACCTCCAGGAGGACCCCGTCCTCCCACGGCTCGAAGTCCACCGTCACGTCCGCGAAGTCCGACGGACACCCCGCCTGCCGCACGTACCGAGCCCGCACACCCCGCACCGGGAACGGCGGGAACGGCGGGAACGGCCCACCCCTGAGCTCCTCCACGCGCTGACCGTAGCTCACCGCCCGGCCCGGGCAGCGCCGCCGGGTCGGTACCGTCGTCCTTGATCATCGACGGTGGTCCGAGAACGCCGGAGCGGGAGCGGGAGTCGCACGGGACGTACGGTCTTCCTCGGGGTCAAGGCCGTTCCCTCCGGCGTCGGCCCCTCCGGCTCACCGTCACCGCCTGGGACGGAAAGCCGAAGTGACCCCGACGAGCTCTCAAGCGGGGATCAGCGCGTCCCACTCGGCGCGGGTCGGCCCGTCGTGCGCGGGGGCGAAGTCGGGACGGTCGGCCAGCCAGGCCGTGACGTGGCGGTCCACCTCGTCGTTGCCGTAGGCGGTGTCGGGCGTGTGGACGAGGTGGCGCACGTGGGCCCGGGCGCGCATGACGACGGGGTCCTCGAAGGCGCACGCGGCCACGGCGGCGGCCCGCACGTCGGTGGCGGGCGCGGCGTCGGCGAGGCGCTGGGCGTTGCTCTGGTCGGCCTTCACCTGGGCGTCGAACCACGGGCGGAGGGTTCGGGTGGTCCAGGCGTGGTAGCCGGCGGGGTCGGCGGCGACCTCGTCGGCGTGCGCGGCGAGGTACTGGCCGGCCAGCAGGCCGAGGGCGACGCCGTGGCCCAGGGTGGGGTTGGTGTGGACGAGGCTGTCCCCGGCGTTGACCAGGCCGGTGGCGACGGGCCCGTCCTCGTCGACGAGGGAGGACCAGCGGTTGTCCAGGCCGGCCATCGCGAGGACGGGCGACTGCGGTTCGCCGGCCAGGTCAAGCCAGGCGGCGCAGGCGGGGAAAGTGCGGGCCACGGCCTCGAACACGGCGGGGTCGGTGAGCGCGCCGCGGGTCGGATCGGCGGTGGAGAGCACCATGCTGACCGCGAAGGTGTCGTTGTCGGACGGGAAGACGCCGGCCATCGCGAAGGTCGTGGACGAACCCGTCCTGACCCGCCCGGGGTCGCGCGGGCCGTCGGGGCGAAGGCGGTACCAGCGGCACAGGTAGGCGATCCCGGCGCGGTGGCTCTCGACCGCAAACGGGCGGCAACCGGCCGCGGTCAGCCAGCCGGGCACCGGTGAACGGCGGCCGGCGGCGTCGACGACGAGGTCCGCCGGGTGGGTCCCGGCGTCCGTCTCCACACCGGTGACGCGGGTGTGCGGGTCCGCCGCGAAGGTGAGGCCCCGCACCCGGCAGCCGCGCCGCACGTCGACGGCGGCCTCCCGCTGCACGGCTGCGGTCAGGGCGGCCTCCAGCACGATGCGCCGGGTGCGCAGGGTTATCAGGTCCTCGTCGCCGTCCCGCCGGGGCGGGTGCTCGTCGAACCAGTCGAAGTCGTGGTACTCGTGGGCACCGCGCGCCAGCAGGTCGGCGTAGACGTCCGGGGCCTCGGCGAGCAGCACGGTGCGCACCGGCGCGAGGAACGAGTGGGGCTGGTCGGCCTGGGGCACCCGGGGCCTGGCCCAGTCGTAGAAGTCCCGGTCGAGGTCCTCGCCGGCCGCCCGTGCGTCCTGTTCGAACAGCGTCACCACATGGCCCTGCCGGCCCAGCATGAGCGCTGTCCCCAGCCCGCTGATACCGCCACCGATCACTGCAACCCGCGCCACCGAGGCTCCCCTTCGCGTCGTGTTGCGGAGCGATCCTACTGTCCGATGATCACCACCAGTCAAACCGGCGCCGCGCTCAACGGCCGGCCGCGTCGCCTCCAGGGCCTCCGGGGCGCGGCGACCGGCGTGTCGTCGCACAGACTCAACCAACCTGCCTGGGCAGTACGACTAGGGCAGTTGCCGCGGCACGGCCGGCTTCATGTCGCTGACCTGAACGTGACGGCCACGACACCTCACCGCGAGCGGAAATAGGATCGCCACGAGTGGAGTTGGTGAGGGAAGTCTGCCGTTTCAGGAGGGGTCAATGCGAGCGATTCAGGTGTCCGAAGTGGGCGGTCCCGAGGTGCTGCGACTGGTCGATATCGATCAACCGACGCCGGGCCCGGGCCAAGCGGTCGTGGAGGTCGCCGCATCCGGGGTCAACTTCCTCGACGTCTACCACCGCGAAGGCCGGTACAGCCTCCCGCTGCCCTTCACCCCGGGCGCTGAGGGCGCCGGCACGGTCGTCGAGGTTGGACCCGGCGTCGCTGACGTCGCAGTCGGGGACCGGGTCGGTTGGGTGGAGATTCCCGGCACGTATGCCGAGCGGGCCGTCGTGGACTCCTCCCGGCTGGTGCCGCTGCCCGACGACATCGGCTTCGAGACAGCCGCCGCCGTGCTCCTCCAAGGCATGACCGCGCACTATCTCGTCAAGGACGCCTACCCGGTTCAGAGGGGCGACACGGTGCTCGTGCATGCGGCTGCTGGTGGCATGGGGCTGCTCTTGACCCAGCTCATCACCCATCTCGGCGGCAGGGTGATCGGCACGACGTCGACCACGGCGAAGGCCGAGCTGGCGAAGCGTGCCGGGGCCGCTGAGGTGATCCTTTCCTCCGCAGTCGACGATCTCGCAGCCGAGGTGAGGCGGCTCAACGGCGGTCAGGGACTGCCGGTTGTCTTCGACGGCGTCGGCGCGCACACCTTCGACGCGAGCCTCGCCAGCCTGCGAACCCGCGGCCATCTCGTGCTCTTCGGCGCGGCAAGCGGTGCCGTGCCGCCGTTCGATCCGATTCGGCTCGCCCACGGCGGTTCGCTGACCCTGATCCGGCCCAGCCTCGGGCACTTCATCGCCGATCGGTCCGAACTGCTCCGACGTGCCGCCGATGTGTTCGAGTGGGTGCGCTCCAAGGCGCTCGAGGCCACCGTAACGGCCCGCTACGCATTGTCCGAGGCCGCCCAGGCCCACAGCGATCTGGAGGCTCGGCGTACCACCGGCAAGCTGCTCGTCGTACCCGATGCGGCCGCTATTGGACGCCGCGAGGAGACGCAGAGCTGACCGCGGGTGACGAGGTCGGGGATCTTGGAGACTGAGATGTCGAGGGCATGGCCGACCGCCATCGCCAAGATCCCCGACCTCGTCAGGCACTCAGCAGGCCAGGATCAAGTTCTGGCGGGTTTCTGGCGTATCAGGGCACACCCCTTCCAGGTCCGTGGCGAACAGCGGGCCGTAGCGGTCGGCGGACATCTCGCAGCACCGGCTCGGCCTCGGCCGTGCCGAGCCGGAGCGCGGTCGCGTACTTCACCATCTGGTCGTACTGCTGCTCGATCGGCTCCCAGCGGATCGGCCGCGTCAGCGAGGCACCGAGCGCCGGCCAGCCGGGCGGGGTGTCGTCCGGGCGGTACGGACGCGGTCAGGCTCGCCGAGATCGGGTGAGAACTCGCCAGATGTCTTTCCAGATCATCTGGGACTCCGCCACGTCACCCGAGAACGGACAACAGCCGCTGCGCCCCCGGCCGATCGGGCGGGGGCGAAAACAAGCATGCGTGATTGCTTTTTTCTCCGGCCGGTGCCACGCTGCTGCCCGGCGGTGGCCGTCAGGCGGCCGCCAACTCACCGGCAGGGGAGGCGCATTGGTGCGCGCACGTGCGGGTTTGCGGATCGGGAACGCCTCCGGGTTCTACGGCGACCGGTTCGCGGCGGTCCGGGAGATGCTCACCGGCGGGCCGCTGGACGTGCTGACCGGGGACTACCTGGCGGAGCTGACGATGCTCATCCTGGCCAGGGACCGCCTGAAGGACCCGTCACTGGGGTACGCGCGGACGTTCCTGCGGCAGATGGAGGAGTGCCTCGGCCTCGCCCGTGAGCGCGGGGTGCGGATCGTCGTCAACGCGGGCGGGCTCAACCCGGCCCGGCTCGCGGGCGAACTGCGCAAGCTGGCCCAGCGGTACGGGATCGCCGCCGCCGTGGCCCACGTCGAGGGTGACGACCTGCTCCCGCGCATCGCCGAACTCGGCCTGCCGGAAGGTCTGTTGGCGGCCAACGCCTACCTCGGCGGGTTCGGCGTCGCGGCCTGCCTGGCCGAGGGGGCGGACGTCGTCGTCACCGGCCGGGTCACCGACGCGGCCCTGGTGACGGGCCCGGCGATCGCCCACTTCGGCTGGACCCCGGCGGACCTCGACGCCCTCGCCGGCGCCGTCGTCGCCGGTCACGTCCTGGAGTGCGGGGCGCAGGCCACCGGCGGGAACTACGCGTTCTTCCGCGAGCACGACGTGACGAGGCCCGGCTTCCCGATCGCCGAGCTGCACGCCGACGGCTCCAGTGTGATCACCAAGCACCCGGGCACCGGCGGCGCCGTCACGACCGGCACCGTCACGGCCCAACTCCTGTACGAGACGACGGGTTCGCGCTACCTCGGGCCGGACGTCACGGCCCGGCTCGACACCGTCCGCCTCGCCCAGGAGGGCCCCGACCGGGTCCGCATCGACGGCGTGCGCGGCGAGGCGCCGCCCGCCACGCTCAAGGTGGGCCTCAACAGCCTCGGCGGCCACCGCAACGAGGTCGTCTTCGTCCTCACCGGGCTCGACATCGAGGCCAAGTCGGAGCTGGTGCGGCGGCAGTTGGAGGCGGCCATCCCGCCCGGCCGGCGCCCGGCCGAGCTGACCTGGACCCTCGCCCGCACCGACCACCCCGACGCGCCCACCGAGGAGGGCGCCTCCGCGCTGCTGCGCCTGACCGCCCGGGACCCGGACCCGTCCAAGGTAGGGCGCGAACTCGGCAAGGTGGCAGTGGAGTTGGGCCTAGCGGGCTACCCGGGCTTCCATCTCACCGCGCCTCCCGGGCCGGGCGCACCGTACGGGGTGTTCACCGCCGCGTACGTCGACGCGAAGGCCGTCGAGCACACGGCCGTCCTCCCGGACGGCCGTCACCTGAGCATCCCCCCTGTGGAGATCAGCCCCCGATCGGCCCGCGCGGACGAACCGTCGGATCTCCCGGAGCCGCTGCCCGCCGGCCCGACCCGCCGGGCCCCGCTCGGCCTGGTGGCCGGAGCCCGCAGCGGTGACAAGGGCGGCGACGCGAACCTCGGCGTCTGGGCCCGCGACGACGAGGGCTGGCGCTGGCTCGCGCACACCCTGACGGTCGACAGGCTGCGCGAACTCCTGCCCGAGACTCAGGACTTGCCCGTCAGCCGGCACGTGCTCCCGAACCTCCGCGCGCTCAACTTCGTCATCACCGGCCTGCTCGGCGAGGGCGTCGCCGCCCAGCACCGCTTCGACCCGCAGGCCAAGGCGCTGGGGGAGTGGCTGCGTTCCCGCCACGTCGACGTCCCCGAAGCGCTCCTCGACGTCCCCGAAACCCTCCCCGCCGGATCGGAGCCACCGCTGTGACCGTCCTGCCCACCCGGGTCGACCCGGCCGCGCCCGACCACGCCGAGCACCGCGCCGCGATGCTCGACAAGCTCGCCGCCCTCGACGCCGAGCACGCGAAGGCGCTGGCCGGCGGCGGTCCCAAGTACGTCGAACGCCACCGCGCCCGCGGCAAGTTGCTGCCGCGCGAGCGGATCGAGCTGCTGATCGACGAGGACTCGCCGTTCCTGGAGCTCTCCCCGCTCGCGGCCTGGGGCAGCGACTACCCGGTGGGCGCCGCGCTGGTCACCGGCATCGGCGTCGTCGAGGGCGTCGAGTGCGTGATCACCGCCAACGATCCGACGGTCCGCGGCGGCGCCAGCAACCCGTGGACCCTGCGCAAGGCCCTGCGCGCCAACGAGATCGCGCTCGACAACCGCCTCCCGCTGGTCAACCTGGTCGAGTCCGGCGGCGCCGACCTGCCCAGCCAGAAGGAGATCTTCATCCCCGGCGGCGCCCTCTTCCGCGACCTCACCCGGCTGTCCGCCGCCGGGATCCCCACCGTGGCCGTGGTGTTCGGCAACTCGACGGCCGGCGGCGCCTACGTACCGGGCATGTCCGACCACACCGTGCTGGTCAAGGAACGCGCCAAGGTGTTCCTCGGAGGCCCGCCGCTCGTGAAGATGGCCACCGGAGAGGAGGCCGACGACGAGTCGCTCGGCGGCGCCGAGATGCACGCCCGCACGTCCGGCCTGGCCGACCACTTCGCCGTCGACGAGGCGGACGCGCTGCGCCTCGCCCGCCGGATCGTCGCGCGGCTGGACCACCGCAAGCCGGGCCCGGGCCCGGACGCGTCCGCCGAGCCGCCGAAGTACGCCGAGGAGGAGCTGCTCGGCATCGTCCCGGGCGACCTCAAGGTGCCGTTCGACCCGCGGGAGGTGATCGCCCGGATCGTCGACGGCTCCGACTTCGACGAGTTCAAGCCGCTGTACGGCCCGAGCCTGGCCACCGGCTGGGCCCGCCTGCACGGCTACCCGGTCGGGATCCTCGCGAACGCGCAGGGCGTGCTGTTCAGCGCGGAGTCCCAGAAGGCCGCCCAGTTCATCCAGCTGGCGAACCAGCGGAACACCCCGCTGCTGTTCCTGCACAACACCACCGGTTACATGGTGGGCAAGGACTACGAGCAGGGCGGCATCATCAAGCACGGCGCCATGATGATCAACGCCGTCTCGAACTCCACGGTGCCGCACCTCTCGGTGCTGATGGGCGCCTCCTACGGGGCCGGCCACTACGGCATGTGCGGGCGGGCGTACGAGCCGCGGTTCCTGTTCGCCTGGCCGAGCGCGAAGTCCGCGGTGATGGGCCCGCAGCAGCTGGCCGGCGTGCTGTCGATCGTCGCCCGTCAGTCGGCCGCCGCGAAGGGGCGGCCGTACGACGAGGACGCGGACGCCGCGATCCGCGCGATGGTCGAGCAGCAGATCGAGGCGGAGTCGCTCCCGGCGTTCCTGTCCGGCCGGCTCTACGACGACGGCGTGATCGACCCGCGCGACACCCGGACGGTGCTCGGCCTCTGCCTGTCCGCGATCCACAACGCGCCGGTCGAGGGCGCGCGCGGCTACGGCGTCTTCCGGATGTAGAAGGGGACCTGGAATGATCACCAACCTGCTGGTCGCCAACCGCGGCGAGATCGCCCGCCGGGTGTTCCGCACCTGCCGCGCCCTCGGCGTCGCGACCACCGCCGTGCACTCCGACCCGGACGCCGGTGCCCCGCACGTCCGCGAGGCCGACGCCGCCGTCCGGCTGCCCGGCGCCGCGCCCGCCGAGACCTACCTGCGCGGCGACCTCATCGTCCGGGCAGCCCTGGACGCGGGCGCCGATGCCGTCCACCCGGGGTACGGATTCCTTTCCGAGGACGCCGGGTTCGCGCAGGCGGTGCTCGACGCGGGCCTCGTCTGGGTCGGGCCGCCGCCGGCCGCGATCTGCGCGATGGGTTCCAAGACGGCCGCCAAGCGGCTGATGGCGCAGGCGGGCGTGCCCGTCCTCGACGCCCTCGCGCAACCCACCGAGGCGGACCTGCCGCTCCTGGTCAAGGCGGCCGCGGGCGGCGGCGGCCGGGGCATGCGCGTGGTCCGCTCGCTGGCAGAGCTGCCGGGCGAGATCGAAGCCGCGAAGGCCGAGGCCGCCAAGGCCTTCGGCTCCGACGAGGTGTTCTGTGAGCGCTACCTGCCCACCGGCCGCCACGTCGAGGTCCAGCTGATGGCCGACGCCCACGGCACGGTCTGGGCGGTCGGCGACCGCGACTGCTCGCTGCAGCGGCGCCACCAGAAGGTGATCGAGGAGGCCCCCGCGCCCGGGCTCCCCGACGCCGTGCGCACCGCGCTGCACGGGGCGGCCGTCGCCGCCGCCCGCGCGATCGGCTACGTCGGCGCGGGCACCGCCGAGTTCCTCCTCGCGGAGGACGGCCGCTTCCACTTCCTGGAGATGAACACCCGCCTCCAGGTCGAGCACCCGGTCACCGAGGCCGTCACCGGACTCGACCTGGTCGCGCTCCAACTCGCCGTCGCCGAGGGGGAGAAGCTCTCCGCCGCACCCCCGCCGACGAACGGCTGCGCGATCGAGGCCCGCCTCTACGCCGAGGACCCGGCCCACGACCACCGGCCCGCCACCGGTACCCTGCACCGCTTCGAACTCACCGTCCCGCACCAGGAGTTCGACGGGCGCGGCCTGCGGCTCGACTCCGGCGTGGAGAGCGGCGGCACCATCACGCCACACTACGACGCGATGCTCGCCAAGGTGATCGCATGGGCCCCGACCCGCGCGGCCGCCGCCCGCCGCCTCGCCGACGCCGTCGCCCGCGCCCGGCTCCACGGGCCCACCACCAACCGGGAGTTGCTCGTCCGCGCGCTGCGCCACCCGGCCTTCCTGGAGGGCCGTCTGCACACCGGATTCCTCGCCGAGCACGCGGCCGACCTCACCGCACCGGACGACAAGGGCGCCGCGCGGGCGGCCCTGGCCGCCGCCCTCGCCGACGCGGCGGAGCGTCGCACCCCGCTGCCGTCCGGCTGGCGCAACCTCCCGTCCCAGCCGCAGGTCAAGCGCTACCGGACCTCCGACGGAGGCGAGTCACAGGTGCGCTACCGCCTCACCCGGCAAGGTCTGCAGGCCGACGGCCACCCGGACACGGAGCTCGTCGAGCACACGCCGGAGAGCGTCGCCCTCCGCCACGGCACGATCCGCCGCACCTACCGCGTCGCCCGCTACGGCACGGAGGTCTTCGTCGAGACCTCCGACGGCACGACCGCCCTCACCGCCGTCCCCCGCTTCGCCGACCCCACCGCGCAGGCCGAACCGGGGGCCCTGCTCGCCCCGATGCCCGGCACCGTCAGCCGCGTCGCCGCCGCCGTCGGCGACGCCGTCACCGCCGGGCAGCCACTGCTGTTCCTGGAGGCGATGAAGATGGAGCACCGCGTCGTCGCCCCCGCCGACGGCACCCTCGTGGAACTCCTTGCCACCCCGGGCCGGCAGGTCGAACTCGGCACCCTGCTCGCCGTCGTCAAACCCTCCCAAGAGGTCTGAGGAAGGACCCCGCATGTCCGCCATCGGCAGTCAGCTCCTCGAATCCCCCGAACGCCAGGCCCTGCGTCGCGCGGTCGGCGACCTCGGCCGCCGCTACGGCTCCGCGTACTACCTCGCCAAGGCCCGGGCCGGCGAGCCCGCCGACGAACTGTGGGCCGACGCCGGCAAGGCCGGCTACCTCGGCGTCAACCTGCCCGCCGAGTACGGCGGCGGGGGCGGCGGCATCACCGACCTCGCCATCGTCCTGGAGGAACTGGGCACCGCCGGCTGCCCGTTGCTCCTGCTGATCGTCTCCCCGGCGATCTGCGGCACGGTCATAGCCCGGTACGGGACGGACGGGCAGAAGCGCCGCTGGCTGCCCGGACTGGCCGACGGCACCCGCCGGATGGCCTTCGGCATCACCGAGCCGGACGCCGGCTCCAACTCGCACCGGATCTCCACCGTGGCCCGCCGTGACGGTGAGGACTGGCTGCTCACCGGCCGCAAGGTGTTCGTCTCGGGCATCGACCACTCGGACGACGTGCTGTTCGTCGCCCGCACCGAGGACGCTCGCACCGGCAAGCTCAAGCCCTGCCTGTTCGTCGTCCCGCGTGAGACCCCGGGCTTCGAGTTCCGGGCGATCCCGATGGAGCTCGTCGCCCCCGAGAAGCAGTTCCAGGTGTTCCTGGACGACGTGCGGCTGCCCGCCGACGCGCTCGTCGGCGACGAGAACGCGGGCCTGCTCCAGCTCTTCGCGGGCCTCAACCCCGAGCGCATCCTGACCGCCGCCTTCTCGCTCGGCCTCGCCCGCCAGGCCCTCGGCAAGGCCGTCGAGTACGCGAAGACGCGGACGGTGTGGTCGACCCCGATCGGCGCCCACCAGGGCCTCGCCCACCCGCTGGCGCAGTGCGCGGTGGAGATCGAGCTGGCCCGGCTGATGACACAGAAGGCCGGGCTGCTCTACGACGCGGGCGAGGACCTCGCGGCCGGCGAGGCAGCCAACATGGCCAAGTACGCGGCCGGCGAGGCCGCCGCCCGCACGGTCGACCAGGCGGTGCAGACGCTCGGCGGCAACGGCCTGACCCAGGAGTACGGACTGGGCGCGCTGCTGGCCGCCACCCGGGTCGGCCGGGTCGCCCCGGTCAGCCGCGAGATGGTGCTCAACTACGTCGCCCAGCACACCCTCGGGCTGCCGAAGTCGTACTGACCGTGGATCACTTGACGCCGGTCAGGTGGGCGAACACGACGGTGTTCGACTCGTACCCGGTCTTCCGGTCGAACTTGCCGCCGCAGGTGATCACCCGCAGCTCGGCCCGCTCGGTGGCGCCGTACACGAGGGCGTCCGGGAAGTCCTTCTTCGGGAACACCCGGACGGAGTCGATCGTGAACACCGCCGTGCGCCGGTCCTTGCGGGCCACCTCGACGGTGTCGCCGGGGCGCAGCAGCCCGAGCCGGTAGAAGACGGCCGGCCCGGTGCGGTTGTCCGCGTGCCCGATCGTGATGGCGTTGCCGGCCGCCCCCGGCGCGGCGCCGTCGCGGTACCAGCCGGCCAGGTTGCGCTGGTCCATCGGCGGGGGGTTCAGCTGCCGGGAGGCGCTGAGCCCGAGGCCGACGACCGGGGCATCGACCTTGATCGCGGGGATCCGGATCCTGGTCGGCGGCGAGGCGGGCAGCGGCGGGTGGCCGGGCGGTGGCGAGGGGGCGGCCACCGGCGGGCGGTCGGGGCCTGGCGCCGTGGCGGTCGCCGGGGGCGCCGGGGCCGGCAGCGGCGGCCCGTCCCGGCCGTCGGTGCCGGCGTGGACGAGCCAGATGCCGCCCGCCGCGAGCGCCAGAGCGAGGGCCCCGGCCGTGATCGGGCCGGGGCCGCCGCGCGGCACGCGGAAGGGGCGGTCAGGACTCGGCATTGGTCCCGGGACGGCGGCGCATCGCGCGGATGGTGAGGCCGCCGGCGCCGAGGAGCAGCGCGACCCCGCCGATCACCTCGGCGGCGTTGGCCCCGGAGGTGCCGCCGCCGCCGGTGGGCACGCCGCCGTGGGGCCCGCCGCCGGGGGAGGCGCTGGGCGAGTGCGAGTGGCCGGGCGACGCACTGGGGGAGGCGCTCGGTGACGGTGACGGCGACGGTGACGGCGAGGAGGAGGGTGAGGGCGACGGCGACGAGGAGGCGCACGAGACGTCGAAGACCTTCTGCTTGGCCGTCCCGGTCTCGCCAACGAACGTCCATTCGAGCTTGTAGTGCCCGTTCGGCAGGGTGAGGTCGCCCGTGTTCCCGGTGCCGTTGGTGAGCGTGATCGACCCGGCGAGCACCTGCGCCGTGCCGGTCGGCGGCTGCTGCTCGATCGTCCAGTTCACCTGCTGGACGGTGTCGAAGTTGAACGCGTCCAGGTAGAACACGCAGACCTTGGGCTCGTCCCGCGGGTCGCTCACCGGAGTGGTGCTGGCGTGGATCTTGACGTCGCCGTTGTCGCCCGGCGCGGCGAACGCGAGCGGAGCGCTGCCGAGCGCGAGGACGACGGCGGTGGTGGCGGCGGCGAGCAGGCGGCGGCCGCGCGGCAGGGGATGGGAGGTGGCTCTCACGGTTGGGGTGCTCCAGGGTCCGGGGCCGCTCCCGGGGGCGGGCGGCCGTGGTGCACACCGTCCGGCCGGGCGCCCCCCGGCGGCAACTGTGCCACGCGTGCTCCGGCCGTCCTTCCCCACAATGGCCCAGTGTCCCCCCACTGTCCGTATGCTCCTGAACGCGCCCCCGGCCGGCCCGCCCCCGAGACCTGTCGCCGGTCCAGAATCCACCTCAACTTCCTTAGTGGAGGCTTACCTTGGTGTTCCTCAGCGACTTCCCCGACGTACCGACGATCGATCTGCCGATCCACGACGCGGTGCTCGGCGACGCCGAGCGGTACGGCGACCGGCCGGCCCTGATCGACGGCCTCACCGGACGGACCGTCAGCCACGCCGAGCTCGCCGGGTCCGTGCTCAGGGTCGCCGCCGGCCTGGCCGATGCGGGCGTGCGCAAGGGCGACGTGCTGGCACTCTTCAGCCCCAACACGATCGCCTACCCCATGGCGTTCTACGGCGCCACCCGGGCCGGCGCCACCGTCACCACCGTCTCCTCCCTCGCCACCCCGAACGAGCTCGCCGGCCAGCTGCGCGACAGCGGCGCCCGCTGGCTGGTCACCGTCTCCCACTTCCTGCCCACCGCCGCCGGGGCGGCCGAGCTGCTCGCCGCCGAGGGCCGCCCGCTGCGCGAGATCGTCGTGCTGGACGGCGCCGACGGCCACCGCTCGCTCGCCGACCTGCTCGCCACCACCGCTCCGGTGCCCGACGTCCCGATCGATCCCGGCGAGGACGTCGCCGTCCTGCCGTACTCCAGCGGCACCACCGGCCTGCCCAAGGGCGTCATGCTCACCCACCGCTCGATCGCCACCAACCTCGGCCAGGTCGACGCCCTGTACCGCCCCGAGCCGGGCGAACGGGTGCTCGCCGTCCTGCCGTTCTTCCACATCTACGGCCTCGCCGCGCTGCTCAACCAGCCGCTGCGCTGCGGCGCCGCGGTGGTCGTGCTGCCGCGCTTCGACCTGGAGCAGTTCTGCCGCGCCATCGAGGAGCACCGGGTGCAGGCGCTCATCGTGGCCCCGCCGATCGCCCTCGCCCTCGCCAAGCACCCGCTGGTGGAGCGCTTCGACCTGTCCTCCGTCGAGTACCTGCTGTGCGCCGCCGCCCCGCTCGACACCGAGCTCGCCGCCGCCTGTGCCCGCCGCCTCGGCCTGCCGCACCTGCTCCAGGGCTACGGCATGACCGAACTGTCCCCGGTCACCCACGTCGTCTCCCCGCACGACACCGACCCCTCGCCCGGCGCCGTCGGCCGGATGGTCCCCTCCACCGAGCTGCGCGTCACCGCCCTGGACGGCACCCGGACGGACCTCGGGCCCGGCGAGCCCGGCGAGCTCCTGATCCGCGGCCCGCAGGTGATGAAGGGCTACTTCGGCCGTCCCTCCGAGACCGCCGCCGTGATCGACGAGGAGGGCTGGCTGCACACCGGCGACGTCGGCTTCGTCGACGACCGCGGCTACCTGCACATCGTCGACCGGGTCAAGGAGCTGATCAAGTACAAGGGCTACCAGGTCGCCCCCGCCGAACTGGAGGCCGTCCTGCTGGGCCATCCGCAGATCGCCGACGCCGCCGTCATCGGCGTGACGGACGCCGAGGGCACCGAGTGTCCCAAGGCCTTCGTCGTCCGGGTGCCCGGCAGCAGGCTCAGCGCCGAGGACGTCACCGCGTTCGTCGCCGGCCAGGTCGCCCCCTACAAGAAGGTGCGCGCGGTCGAGTTCGTCGAGGCCGTCCCCAAGTCCCCCGCCGGAAAGATCCTGCGCCGCGAACTGCGAGCCCGCGAGGCGGCGGCCCGCTGACCGGCACGCAGGGCGCATCTGTGAGGATCGACCCGCCGAGCTCCCACCGGAACAGGAACCGCCAGCACCGATGACCAGCCACCCCGCCGTCCGCACCCCCCGGCAGGACCGCAGCCGTGCCACCCGCGCCCGGTTGCTCGCGGCGGCCGTGGACTGTCTGGCCGAACGCGGCTGGCACGGCTCCACCGTCGCCGTGGTCGCCGAACGCGCCGGGGTCTCCCGGGGCGCCGCCCAGCACCACTTCCCGACCCGCGAGGACCTGTTCACCGCGGCCGTCGAGCACGTCACCGCCGAGCGGCTGGCGGCCGTCCGCGCCCACGCGGACGAGCTGCCGGCCGCCGGCCCCGACCGCACCGGGGCCGTCGTCGACATGATCGTGCGCCTCTACACCGGCCCGCTCTTCCGCGCCGCCCTGCACCTGTGGACGGCCGCCGCCACCGAGGAGCCGCTGCGCGAGCGGATCATCGCCCTGGAGGGCCACGTCGGCCGCGAGGCCCACCGGGCCGCCGTCGAGTTCCTGGACGCCGACGAGACCCGTCCCGGCGTGCGCGAATCGGTGCAGGCCACCCTGGACCTCGCCCGCGGCCTCGGCCTGGCCAACCTGCTCACCGACGACAGCGCCCGACGATCCGGAGTGATCCGGCAGTGGGCGGGCCTTCTGGAGAGTACGCTGCGCCCGGTACGCCCATGACGCCCGCACAACAGGAGCGACCGGAACGGCCCCCTCCAAGGGGTCGCCGGGCGGCCGATGTCCGTGCAGTCTGGAGAAGAATCCCGGCCGGCACCGACCGCGAGGCCCACCCGGCCGGGCACGAGCCGAACCGGGGTGCTGCCTGATCATGCACGGACACGAGTGGGACGCGACCGACGCCGCCGGCCCCGCACCGGGCGCCACCCCCGCACGTCCCGAGGGTCACCGCCTGGTCCCGCTCGCCACCGTCCTGGTCCAGGGCGACGGCCTCATCCTGCACTGGAGCGAGGACGCCGAGGCCCTGCTCGGCTTCACCGCCGACGAGGCCGTCGGCAGCTACGCCGCCCGGCTGCTCACCGACGAGAGCGACCGCGGCGAGGTGCTCGCGATCTTCCAGCGGATCATGGACGGCACCGGCACCTCCTTCGTCTTCCCGGTGCGCCACCGCGACGGCCACCGGGTCGAGCTGGAGTTCCGCACCTACCCGATCGCCGGCCCCGGCGGCACCCTCCTGCTGCTCGCCACCGCCTCGGACACCGGCGCCATCCACGAGATCGAGGCCGACCTCGCCGTCCTCGACGGCATCTTCGGCCGCTCGCCGATCGGCATGGCCGTGTACGACACCCAGCTGCGCTACGTGCGGATCAACGAGGCGCTCGCCCGGATGAACGGCGTCCCGGCCGCCGCCCACCTCGGCCGCCGGATATCCGCCGTCCTGCCCGGCATCAACACCGCCGAGATCGAGCAGACCATGAGACAGGTGCTCAGGACCGGCAGGCCCGTCGTGGACGCCCGCTCGCACGGCCGCGTCCCCGGGGACCCGAGGCGGGACCACGCGTGGTCCGCCTCCTACTTCCGCCTGGAGGACTCCACCGGCCGGGTCTTCGGCGTCGCCTCCTCGATCATCGACGTCACCGAGCGCTTCCAGGCCGAGGCCCGTGCCTCCCGCGCGCAGGAACGTCTCACCACCATCGCCGAGGCCACCGCCCGGATCGGCACCACCCTCGACCTCCAGCGCACCGCCGAGGAGCTGATCGAGGCCGTCGTGCCCCGGTTCGCCGACTTCGCCACCGTCGACCTCCTGGAGCCGGTGCTGCGCGGCGCCGAGCCCACCGCGATCCCCGCCGACCGCGCGATCAAGCTGCGGGCCGTCGCCGTCGGCGAGTCCTACGAGTCCGGCCTCACGCACGCCGTGGACGCCGTCGGCGAGACCTCCGAGTACGCCCCCCACCGCAGCTACACCCAGTGCCTGCGCAGCGGGAAGCCGCTGCTGCGCGCCCACGTGGACGAGGAGGTCCTGCGCGGCCTGGTCGCCAGCGAGGAGCGCGTCGCCCCCGGCATCGCGGCGGGCATCCACTCGTACCTGATGGTGCCGATCTCGGCCCGCGGCATGGTCCTCGGCGGCTCCGAGTTCATCCGGATGCGCAACTCCGAGCCGTTCACCGACGCCGACGTCGCCCTCGCCGAGGAGCTCGTCGCCCGCACCGCCCTCGCGCTCGACAACGCCCGGCTCTACCGGCGCGAGCGCGAGACGGCGCTCACCCTCCAGCGCAGCCTCCTGCCGCAGGAGATCCACCGCACCCTCGGCCTGGAGATCGCCTACCGCTACCTGCCGAGCAGCGTCGTCAGCGAGGTCGGCGGCGACTGGTTCGACGTCGTGCCGCTGTCCTGCGGCCGGGTGGCCCTGGTGGTCGGCGACGTGATGGGCCACGGCATCCGGGCCGCCGCCACGATGGGCCAGCTGCGGACCGTCGCCCGCACCCTCGCCACCCTCGACATGCCGCCCGAGGAGGTCCTCACCCGACTGGACGAGACCGCGCACGGAATCGGCGAGGGCCAGTTCGCCACGTGCATCTGCGCGGTCTACGACCCGCTGGAACGCACCGTCCAGGTCGCCTCCGCCGGCCACCTGCCGCCGGTGTGGGTCGGCCCCGACGGGCTCGCCCGCCGGGTCGACCTCCCGCCCGGCGTGCCGCTCGGCGTCGGCGGCGTGGCCTTCGAGTCGATCGAGTTCACCCTCCCGGAGGGCGGCATGGTCGCCCTCTACACCGACGGTCTGGTCGAGCGCCGCGGTCAGGACATCGACAACGGCATCGACGTGCTCGCCCGCACCCTCGCCGAGCCCGGCCGCACCCTGGAGCAGACCTGCGACGCCGTGCTCGGCGCCCTCGTCACCGACGGCACCGACGACGACATCGCGATGATCATGGCCCGGGTGCTGCCGCTGCCCGCCGACCGGATCGCCACCCTCCCGCTCACCGGCGGCGGCCGCCTGCCCGGCAAGGCCCGCCGCTTCACCCGGTCGACCCTGGAGCGGTGGGGCCTGACGGCGCTCGCCGACTACGCCGAACTGCTGGTCAGCGAGCTCGTGACGAACGCCCTCCTGCACGCCGACGCCCCGCGCCGCCTGCGGCTGTTCCGCGACCGCGTGCTCACCGTCGAGGTCTCCGACGCCGGCGGCCAGACCCCGCAGCTGCGCCCCTTCGCCGAGCAGGACGAGGGCGGGCGCGGCATGTTCCTGGTCAGCGAGCTCGCCCAGCGCTGGGGCAGCCGACTGACCAGGGACGGCAAGGTGGTCTGGGCCGAGCTGGAACTGCCCTTCGGGGTGGGCCACTGACGGCGGCGGCCCCGCACCCTCGTGGGTGCGGGGCCGCAGAACCGTTGAGCCACAGAATCGTTCAGGCATCCGCCTTCTCGGGCGCCGGCCGGACCTCCACCGGCCCGGTGGCCGGGGTGCAGAGCCCGCGCAGCAGGCGCCAGGCCATCGCCGCGGCGCCGATCAGCAGCACGGCCGAGGCGATGCCCGCGACGTTCATGCCGTGGACGAACGCGTGCTTCGCGCTCGCCAGCAGTGGCTCGCCGACGGCCAGCGGCAGCCCGTGGGCCGCCTCGACGGCCCCGCCGAGCGACTCGCCCGCCCGGGTCGCGGCGGCCCGGTCCACGCCCTGCGGCACGGACAGCCCGCTCGCGTAGAGCGAGCCGACGACCGAGCCGATCAGCGCGATGCCGAGCGCGGTGCCCAGCTCGTACGCCGTCTCCGACACCGCGGAGGCGGCCCCGGCCTTGTCGGCCGGCGCGGCGCTCAGCACGAGGTCGGCGCCGAGCGTGTAGACCACCCCTTCGGCCGTCCCGACCAGAAGGAACGAGGCGGCCAGCACCAGGTACGTGGTGTCCTGCTGGAGCCAGCCGAGCACGCCGACGCCCAAGCCCATCGCCAGCAGGCAGAACGTCAGCGCCGCCCGGGCGCCGGTGCGCCGGACCAGCCGGGCGGTCAGCAGACCGCCCGCCACCGAGCCGGCGAAGGCCGGCAGTTCGGCGAGGCCCGCCTGCAGCGGCTCGTAGCCGCGGACCAGCTGGAGGTACTGCGAGGTCACGAAGACCACGCCGGACAGACCGATCAGTGAGATCAGCGAGGCCAGCACGGCGGCGGTGAACCGGCGGTCGCGGAACAGCCGGACGTCCAGCAGCGGGGTGTCCAGCCGGAGCTGGCGGCGGACGAAGACGGTCAGCGCGGCGGCGCCCACGAGGGCGGCGAGCGGCACGTCCCACCGCGCCACGCCGTTCGCGGCGGCCTCCTTGACGGCGTAGACGGCGCCGACCACACCGGCCAGCGACAGCACGACGCTCAGCACGTCCCAGCGGCCCGGCCTCGGGTCCCTGGACTCGGGCAGCAGCCAGGCACCGAAGCCCAACAGCAGGAGCAGGACGGGGATGTTGAGCAGGAACACCGAACCCCACCAGAAGTGCTCGAGCAGCGCGCCGCCGACCACCGGCCCGAGTGCGGCGCCCGCGGCCGCGGCGGCGCCCCAGATGCCGATCGCGGTGGCCCGCTCCCGGTCGTCCGGGAAGAGGCTGCGGATCAGCGAGAGGGTGGACGGCATGATCGTCGCCCCGGCCACGCCGAGCAGGACGCGGGCCAGGATCAGCCAGCCGGGCCCGGGCGCGTAGGCGGCGAGCAGCGAGGCGGCGCCGAACGCGGTGGAGCCGGCCAGCAGCAGCTTCTTGCGGCCGATCCGGTCGCTCAGCGCGCCCATGCTGACCAGCAGGCCGGCGAGGACGAAGGAGTAGGCGTCGCCGATCCAGAGCAGCTGGGTGCCGCTGGGGCGCAGCGTCTCGCTGATGGAGGGGATGGCGAGGGAGAGGACGGTCGCGTCGACGGCGACCAGGGTGACGGCGAGGACGAGGACGGCCAGGCCGCTCCAGCGGCGGCTCGGAGCCGTCGTGCCGGAGGTGTCGGAGCTGCCGGAGGTGGTCAGGACGGTGCTGCTCATGCGCCCGCCCCGCTTCGCTCGGCAGGCGCTTCGCACGGTGCGCACCTTGTGATGATTCGCTCGCTGCGCTTACTCATGGTTTATCGGTTTCCGTTGAGCGGGCCGAGGAGGGTGTGGGAGCGGGGGAGGACGCTCGGCGCAGGGCGCCGCCGAGGAAGAGCTCGGTGATCGAGAACGCGGCGTCGCGCGGGGCGAGCCGGCCGTCCTGGATGGCCCAGCCGACGCCGGCGACGAGGTCGAAGAACGCCTCGCTGAGCCAGGCCGCGGACAGCTCGATCCGGAAGACGCCCTGTTGCTGACCGCGCAGGAACAGGGCGTGGAGCCGTTCGGTCTGGGCCTCCCAGAGCGCGTTGATGTTCTCGTCGTCGTAGAGCTGGTTCTCACCGGCCAGGAAGGCACAGAGCATCGCGTCGGGGACGGCGACCTCGACCAGGCGTCGCACCGCGGCCTCGGCGTCGCCCTCCCCGGCGGTGGCGGTGTCCAGCGCGGCGGCGAAGCGATGCAGGCTGAGCAGGCCGACCTCGCGGATCAGGGCCTCGCGGCCGGGGAACAGCCGGTGCAGCGTGGCGCGGCTGATGCCGGCGGCGCGCGCGATCTCGTCCAGGTGGGCGGTCGGACGGCGGGAGAGCACGCTGACGGCGGCTTCGAGGACGGTGTCGCGGTCGGTGGCCATGCTTCGAGTGTAGTTCACATGAGACGTGGACGTCTCAAAATTGGAACCGATGCTTCAGGTGGGATGTCCGAGCCCGGTGGCGGGCAGCAAAAAAAACGGGGACGGCGGTTGCCGTCCCCGGTCCTCGTACCGCTCCCTCGGGAGCTCAGCTCTGGTTGTAGAACCCGGTGTCGTCGAGCGGGCGGTCGATCACCATGACCTCGACGTCGGCCGGGGTGAGCAGGAAGACCCGGCGGGCGATCCGTTCGATGCCGCCCTGGGTGCCGAAGATCAGGCCGGAGGCGAAGTCGACCATCCGCTTGGCCTCGGCCTCCTCCATCTCGGTGAGGTCCATGACCACCGGAGTGCTGGCCCGGATGTGCTCGCCGACGGTGCGGGCGGCCTCGAATCCGGTCGGCCGCAGTGAGACGATCTTGGCCGGCGACGGCATCGCGGGCACGGTGTCCCGTTCGCTCCACTCGTCGTCGTACACGGCGGCCGGGTAGTGCCCCGAGGGCATCAGCCACCCGTTGTGGTGCTCGTCGCGAAGTGCTCCCATGCCGCGCCTCCCTGCCTCGTCCCCGGCCGCGTCCCCCCGGGTGCGCGTGCCCTTCTTGACACGTCATCCACTCGTCGGAACTGTCCGAGTATCGCACTGTTCACCGGCCCCGTGCCCGCTCGCGCCCCCCGTACGAGTCGTGCCGCGCCGGAAACCCGGGCGAACCCGGGTACCAACATCGACGCGGGTGGCTCGCGTACGGTTGCGCGCGTAGACCTTATCGGTCGTGGTCGCCGCGTAATTGACCTTCTGTCAACAATGCGGAAACGATTTCACTCGCCGGTCCTGCCGTCCAGCAGCTCGCGCAGAAAATCCGCGTGACCGTTGTGCCGCGCGTACTCCTCGATCATGTGGACGAGGATCCAGCGGAGCGTCACGTCCGCGTCGCGGCGCTGCCGTTTGCCCACCGTGTCGAGCGGGAGGCCCGCGATCGCGCGACGGGCGGCGTCGACCTCGGCGTGCCAGGTGGCGAAGTCGGCGGCGACGTCCGCGGTGGCGACGTCGTCGAAGTCGCCGTCCTCGTTCTCCTCGGTCAGTAGTGACCGGTGCTGATGTCCGCGCCGAGCAGGACGCCCTGGAACCAGTACTGCTCGACCTCGGCCATGTGCCGCACGAGTCCGAGGAGGGACAGGCCGGACGGCGGGACGGAACGCGTGCGCAGCTGGTCGTCGGTGAGGCCCTCGCACTTGAGGGCGAGGGTGCTGCGGTGGAAGTCCAGCCAGGCCGTCAGCATGGTGGTCTCGTCGGCGGACATGGGCGGGTCGACCCGCGGCGTGAGGTTGGTCATGGCCGCCATGGTGGCGCCGGACGGGGGTGGATCGCGAGCGAATAAACGCCCGTACGGCTCAGGCGGTGGCGCGGCGGCGGGCGACGGCGGCCCGCCAGAGCGAGACCAGGGTCACCAGGCCGAACACCCCGATCACGCCCGCCGACAGCAGGAAGGACGCCGAGCCGGGCTGGCGCGCGCTGGCCGCGGCCGTCACGTACACCGCGGTCGTCGGCACGACGCCGACGGCGGTGGCCAGGACGTACGGCACGAAACGCGTGCCGGAGAAGGCGGCGCCGTAGTTGCCGGCCTGGAACGGCAGGCCGGGCATCAGACGCAGCAGCAGGACGCTGCGGAAGCTCTGGTCGGTGAAGCGGCGGTCCAGGGCGGTCAGCATCCTTCCGCGCAGGAAGGGGCGCAGCGCGTCGCGGCCGAGGGCCCGGCCCAGGCCGAACGCCGCCGCCGCGCCGAGGGTGGTGCCGAGGACGGCGAGCAGGGTGCCCTGCTGGATGCCGAGCAGCAGCCCGGCGGCGGCGTTGAGGGCCGGGCGGGGCAGGAAGGCGAGCGTGCCGAGCGCGTAGACCGTGACGAAGGCCGGCGCGAGCCAGTACCCGGGCACCCCGGCGGGCAGCCCGCCGCGCAGGAACGCCGTCGGGCTCCACAGCAGCAGCGACCCGGCGGCGGCGCCGAGGATCAGGACGAGCAGCGCGAAGCGCCACCACGGCGAACGCGGTGCGGGCTCGGGCGGTGCGGAGGCTGCTTCTGGTGCGGGCACCGCCCGAGCCTAGCCCTCCTACGCGTACGGGTCCTTCTCGGGGCTGTAGTGCCAGAACTGGTTGTCCCCGGCGTGGAAGTCCCACTGGATGACCGGGGTGCCGTCGGCGATCACGCCGCCGGTGAGGGCGACGGCGGCGGCGGCCGTCGCGAGTCTCGTGCGATGGGTCATCGGTGCGCTCCCCGTGGTCGACGTCGGAGTGTTCGACCGCGCCGGGCACGGAGAAGTTGTGCGCCGATCGGGGGAAGACGTGCGGGTGCCCGACGCCTCAGAGCGTCGAGAGGTCGTTCCTCGCCGACGCGGTCGCGCTGCCGGACGGGCCGCCGGGTGCGTTCCGTTCGCCGCGGCGCAGCGCCCCGGCGCTCGGCACCAGGGCCAGGGCGAGCACCGTGACGAGGGCGAAGGAGACGGTCAGCGAGGTGGCCTGGGCGAGCCCGCCGACGACGGCCGGGGCGATCAGGCCCGAGGTGTAGGTGACGGTGGCGACGCCCGCGATGGCCTGGCTGGGGTTGGGGCCGCTGCGCCCGGCCGCCGCGAAGGCGAGCGGGACGATGACCGCGATGCCGACGCCGATCAGCGCGAAGCCCGGGATGGCGAGGGCCGGTTCGTCCGCCAGCACGACGAGCACGCCGCCCGCCGTCGCGGTGGCGCCGCCGAGCCGGGTCGCCCGGACGGCGCCGAGGCGGCGGATCACCGCGTCCCCGGCCAGCCGGCTGACGGCCATGGTGAGCGCGAACGCGGTGTAGGAGACGGCGGCGACGGTGGCCGACGCGCCGGTGACGTCGCGCAGGTAGACGCCGCTCCAGTCCATCGAGGCGCCCTCGGCGAACACGGCGCAGAAGCCGACCAGTCCGATCACCAGCGAGCTGCGCGGCGGCAGCGCGAACCGCGGCGGCGCCTCGGCCTCCTCCGGCGCCCGCAGGTCGGGCAGGCCCCGGCAGACCGCCTGCGCGAGGGCCAGCAGCACGAGGGCGGTGACGGCCAGCTGGAGGCGGGCGTCGAGGTCGAGGTGGGCGGCGGCGATGCCGAAGCCGGAGGCGAGCAGCCCGCCCGCGCTCCACATCCCGTGCAGGCCGGACATGATCGAGCGGCCGAGGCGCTCCTCGATCTCCACGCCCTGCGCGTTCATGGCGACGTCCGACATGCCCGACGTCGCGCCGTAGACGAACAGGGCCGCGCACAGGACGGGCAGCGACGGCGCGAGCGCGGGCAGGGCCAGCGCCAGGCACCAGAGCGAGACGAGCCCGCGCACCGCGGCCCGCCCGCCGTAGCGGTGGACGAACCGGCTGGCCAGCGGCATCGCGAGGAACGAGCCGACGGCGGGCATCACCAGGGCGAGCCCGAGCTGGCCGGGGGAGAGGTCGAGGCGGTGCTGGATCCACGGGATCCGGCTGACGAAGCTGCCCGTGACGGCGCCGTGCACGGCGAACACCAGGGCGATGCTCGCCCTGGCCCGCCGGGGCGCGGGCAGCGGGTCCAGCGGTGCGGTCGTGGTCATGTGGGGTTCCCTCCCGGTCGCACGCGGCGGATCGGCCGGCGGCGGCGGTTTGCTGCTGCGGCGGTTTGCTGAGGCGGGCGATAAATTATCAGGAAGGGACCCTGATAGAAACACTCTGGAAGGATGAGCGTCCATGACCACCGTGCGTACGGCCACGCCGAGCACCGCCCGGGCGATCAACGACCGGCTGGCGCTCAACCTGCTGCTCGAACAGGGCCCCCTCACGGCCACCGAGCTGCGGGACCTCACCGGCCTGTCCCGCCCCACCGTCGCCGACCTGCTGGACCGCCTCCAGCGCACCGGCCTGGTCGCCGTCGTCGGCGAGCGCGGCGAGCAGCGCCGCGGCCCCAACGCCCGGGTCTACGCGCTGGTCGCCTCGCGGGCCCACCTCGCCGCCTTCGACGTCCGCTCCGGCGGCGTCAGCCTCGTCGTCGCCGACCTGGCCGGGCGCACCCTCGCCTCCGCCGAGGTCCCGGTCGACGACGGCGGCGCCCCCGACGCCGCCGACCGGATCGTCGGGACGCTGCTCGACCTCGCGCGCGGGGTCGGGGCCGAACGGCTGCACACCGTCGCCGTCGGCGCGCCCGGCTTGGTCGACCCGGCCACCGGGCGCCTCCAGAGCACCGGGGCGCTGCCCGCCTGGCACGGCGACCTCCTCGCCGCCCTGCGCGAGCTGCCCGGCACCGAGGTGATCCTGGAGAACGAGGTCAACCTGGCCGGCCGGGCCGAGTACCGGGTCGGCGCCGCCCGTGACCGGGACACCTTCGTGCTGATGTGGCTCGGCCACAGCGTCGGCGCGGCCGTCGTGCTCGACGGACGGCTGCGCCGCGGCTTCTCCGGCGGCACCGGCGAGATCTGCTTCCTGCCCGTCCCCGGGACCGTCGGCCTGCCCAGCGCCGCCAGCTGCGAGGGCGGTTTCCACGGGCTCGTCGGCAGCGCCGCCGTCTGCGAGCTCGCCCGCGCCCACGGCCTGCCCGCCGCCCCGGCCGGGGACGCGGCGGCGGCCGAGGCCGCCGTCCGCGCGGCGCTCGACGACCTCGACGCCGTCGACGGGCCGGGGCGGGCGTTCCTGGACGAGCTCGCCGAGCGGATCGCCCTCGGCGCGGCCAGCGTCTGTGTCGTCCTCGACCCCGGCTGCGTCGTCCTCGGCGGCGAGATCGGCCGGGCCGGCGGCCCCGAACTCGCCTCGCGGGTCGAGTGCCGGCTCGCCGAGCTGTCCCCGCTGCGCACCGAGGTGCGGGCCGGCACCGCGGGCGGCGGCGCGGTACTGGCCGGGGCCGTCCTGACCGCCGGGGACGCGGCCCGGCGGGACCTCTTCGGGTAGTGCCGTGCCCGGGGGCAACGCGGGGGCCTGCCCGGCCACGGCACCGGCCGTGGCGTCGAGGACCTGCGCCGCTTCGCGGGCCGGGGCCCCGGTACGGCAGGATGGCGGCGATGCGCCCCGCGCGCGCCCGTTCCCGAACCACCATCAGGAGTCGCACATGGGCCAGCCCGACCTGCCGGTCAACCCGTACCGCATCGGCGAGGCCGCGTCGCTGCTCGGCGTCAGCGCCGACACCATGCGGCGCTGGGTGGACGCCGGGCGGGTCGCCGCCGAGCGGGACGAGCACGGCCACCGGATCATCCCCGGCGCCGAACTGGCGTCCTTCGCCCGCGAGTTGGCCCGGCCGGAGAACGCCGAGGCGGAGGGCAGGCCGTCCTCCGCGCGCAACCGCTTCCCCGGGATCGTCACCGACGTCGTGCTCGGCGACGTGGCCGCCCAGGTGGAGGTGCAGGCCGGGCCGTTCCGGGTGGTCTCGCTGATCAGCCGGGAGTCGGCGGAGGAGCTGAACCTGGTGCCCGGCGCCCCCGCCACGGCCGTCATCAAGTCGACCAACGTGATGATCGAACGCCGCTGACCCGTCCGTCGCAGGCAGCCGCAGACAGCCGCAGAGCAGTCCGAGCCGAACGAGAGGCCCCGACCGGGATGACCCACCCGCACCTGCCGACCACCCAGAGCGCCGTGCTCGCGATCGAGGCCGTCGCCGGCCGGCACGGCCGCACGGCCCGCGCCCAGCACGACATCGGCCGCGACCAGACCTTCGCCGGACTGGCCGGCGCCGGCGGACCCGGCGGCGAGCTCGACGCCATCCCGCACGAGGCGCTGCTGGAGTTCGACGGCCGCCCGGCCGTCACCGTCCGCCTGTTCACACACGACGAGGCCGTCGTGAGCGTCGAGGGCATCCCCTTCGACGTCCGGCGCGACAGCCTCCCCGCGTTCCTGAACTCGGTGTGGGGCGGCCTGGTGCAGGTCAAGGCCCGCACCTTCCCGCCGTCCACCACGATGACCGTCACCGTGCCCGGCGAGCCCGCCTACCGCGAGGGCGTCGGCGTGCGGGACCTCACCCCCTGGATCGCGGGGCTGATCCGATGACCGCCGACCGTACCCCCGCGGGCCGCACCCCGGCCGGCCGCACGCCCGCGGACCGGCGGCCGGTGCTCGCCGTCGCCCACCGCGGCGACCCGTACCGCTTCCGCGAGAACACCCTCGCCTCCGTCGAGTCCGCGCTCGTCCGCGGCGCCGACGCCGTCGAGGTGGACGTCCAGCTCACCCGGGACAAGGTGCCCGTCCTCCTCCACGACCGCACCCTGGAGCGCCTCTGGGGCGACCCCAGGGACATCGGGCGCGTCACCGTCGACCAGCTCGACGAGCTTCGCCGCGGCCCGCTCGCCGTGCCGACCCTCGCCGAGGCGATCAAGACCGTGGCCGCCGCCCCCGGGGGCCGCCGACTGCTCCTCGACCTCGACGAGCCCGGGCCGGCCGCCGCCACCTGGTCCGTCGTCACCGGCCTCGGCGCCGAAGGGCTGGTCGCCTTCTGCGGCCCGGCCACCGCGATGCTCGCCGTGCGCGCCGTCGCCCCCGGCGCCGAGATCGCGCTCACCTGGAAGCAGCCCCGACTGCCCGTGCGCGCCCTGCTCGACGACCTGCGCCCGCGCTACCTCAACCCGCCGTTCGGGCTCGTCACCCCGGAGTTCACCGCCGCCGCGCGGGACGCCGGACTGGCCGTCTCCACCTGGACCGCCGACCTGCGCCGCACCATGCGCCGGCTGCGCGACACCGGCGTCGACTCCATCACCACCAACCGGATCGACGTGCTGCGCTCGGTCCTGGACGGCCGCCGGTGATCGGTCCGAGGTCCCTCGGGCGCGCGGTGCTGGCCCGCCAGCACCTGCTCGACCGCACCGACCAGGAGCCCGTCGCGGTGGTCCGCCACCTCGTCGGGCTCCAGGCGCAGGCGGCGCCGCAGCCGCCCTACCTCGGCCTGCTCTCCCGGATCGACGGCTTCGAGCGCGGGCGGCTCACCGCGCTGATCGAGGAGCGCGCCGTCGTCCGGATCGCGCTCCAGCGCGGCACGATCCACCTCGTCACCGCCGAGGACTGCCTGACGCTTCGCCCGCTCCTCCAACCGATGCTGGACCAGGGCTTCCGCAGCAACCACGGCAAACGTCTGCCGGGGGTGGACCTCGGCGCACTCGCCGCGGAGGCACGGGAGCTGGTCGAAGAACGGCCGCGCACCTTCCAGGAGCTCGGCGGGCTGCTCGCCGCCACCCGGCCGGAGTGCGACCCGAACGACCTCGCCCAGGCGGCGCGCTGCCTCCTGCCGCTCGTCCAGGTGCCGCCGCGCGGGATCTGGGGCCGCGGCGGCGCCGCCGCCCACACCACCGCCGAGGCCTGGCTCGGCCGCCCGCTCGACCCGGCGCCCTCGCTGGACGACCTCGCCCTGCGCTACCTCGCCGCCTTCGGCCCCGCCACCGCCGCCGACCTGCAGAAGTGGTGCGGACTCAGCCGGCTCGGGCCGGTGCTCAAGGGGCTCGCCCCGCGGCTGTTCACCGACCGCGACGAGCAGGGCCGCGTGCTCTACGACCTTCCGGACGCGCCCCGCCCGGACCCGGACACCCCGGCGCCGGTCCGGCTCCTCGCGCCCTTCGACAACCTGCTGCTCTCCCACGCCGACCGGACCCGGGTGCTGGCCGACGCGCACAAGGGCCGGGTCATGACGCAGAACGGGCTCGTGCACCCCACCCTCCTCGTGGACGGCGCCGTCGCCGGGACGTGGCAGCTGACGGCCGGGCAGGACGTCGTCGTCCGCCCGTTCGCGCCGCTGCGGCGCGCCGACCGGCAGGCGGCGGAGGCCGAGGCGCAGCGGGTGGTGGCCTTCGCGGGGGGCACCGGCGCCGTCCGCTTCGAGGTCGCCGAGTAGCGGGTGGCGACAGGGCGCACAACGGGCAATTCGGCTGATCGTCTGATGGGATGGGTCGGTTCGCACTGATGTGACGACCCGGAGGTCCCGTGTCCGTGGAACCCCCTTCCGGCGGTGCGCCGGACCACCGCAGGCCGTACCTGATGCTGCCGCCCGCGATGCGGCGGGCGGCGGCGTGGTCGCTGGCGGTCATCCTCCTGATCGCCGTCGCCTCGCTGGTGGTCTTCGCGCTGTTCGCGCTGAGGGCGGCGACCGTGCCGTTCGTGCTGGCGCTGCTCGGGGCCTCGCTGCTGTACCCGGTGGTGCCGTGGCTGGTCCGACGGGGCGTCGGGCGCAGCCTGGCGGCGGCCCTGACGTGCGCCGTGCTGGTCGCGGCCGTCGGCGGGGTGATCGCGCTGCTGGTCAACTCGCTGGTGCACAGCGCCCCGCAGATCGCCACCGCGCTCCAGGACGCCGGGCGGCGGATCGCGGACTGGCTCGGGCCCTTCGGCGAGAAGATCCAGCACGCGCTCGGCAACGCGAAGGGCGAGACGAATTCGCTCGTCTCCACGCTCGGCAGCGGCGTGCTCTCCGGGCTCGGACTGCTCACCCAGCTGCTCACCGGCGGGGTGCTGGCGCTGGCCCTGGTGTTCTTCTTCCTGCGGGACGGCCACCGCACCGGCGAGTCGATCCGCTCCTACCTGCCGGGGCGCGGCGGCGACACCGTGGTCGCCTGCGCCGAGCGGGCGTTCGACGCGATGGCGGGGTTCATGCGCGGCACGACGCTGATCGCGCTGATCGACGCGGGCTTCATCACGATCGGCCTGGTGGCCCTGGGGGTGCCGGGTGCGCCGGGGCTGGGCGCGCTGGTGTTCATCGGTGCCTACATCCCGTTCGTCGGGGCGTTCCTGTCCGGGACGATGGCGGTGCTGGTGGCGCTCGCGGACGGCGGGCTCGGGACGGCGTTGTGGGCGCTCGGGGTGGTGCTGGCGGTGCAGATGATCGAGGGAAACATCCTCCAGCCCGTCATCCAGAGCCGGACGGTGGAGCTGCACCC
This sequence comes from Kitasatospora sp. NPDC048722, assembly GCF_040650235.1. NCBI lineage: Bacteria > Bacillati > Actinomycetota > Actinomycetes > Kitasatosporales > Streptomycetaceae > Kitasatospora > Kitasatospora sp. NPDC048722. The sequence goes on along the minus strand of NZ_JBEZGX010000008.1, from coordinate 118,283 downwards.
GGCCACCATCATGGTCGCGGTGGTGGCCGGCTCCGGGGTCGCCGGGATCCTCGGGGCGCTGCTCGCGGTGCCGCTGTGCGCGGCGGGCGCGGGCATCGTCTCCGTCCTGCGCGGCGTGCCCGGCCCCCGCGGTGTGCGGCGCGCGGCGGAGGGGGCGGGCGTCCAGGAGTAGGTGACGGGCCGACCGGTGCCGCGAGGGCCCCGGGGCGCCGGTCGGCCGGCCGGCAACCGGGTTGCCGGGGGCGGGCGGGAGGTGCGAGGATGCTAATGCGACGGAAGTCGCGATATGACTCGGGGGTGTGGATGACGCAGCGCGTGGTGGAACGGTTCGAGGTCGCGGGTCCGGAGGACGGGCCGTACGGCGTCGCGGTGGGGCCGGACGGAGGTGTGTGGTTCACGCTCGTGCACGCGGGGGAGATCGGACGGCTGGCGCCGGACGGGACGGTCGTCCGGTACGGGCTCGGGGCGGGCGCGTGCGGGCCGGCGGCGATCACCCCGGGGCCGGACGCGGCGCTGTGGTTCACCCGGATGCGGGATCACCGGATCGGGCGGATCGGGGCCGACGGGAGCCGGTCCTCGTACGCCGTGCCGACGGCGGAGGCCGGACCGTACGGGATCGCCGCGGGGCCGGACGGCGCGCTCTGGTTCACCGAGATGAACGCCGGCCGGATCGGGCGGATCACCCTGGACGGCGACGTGACGGAGTTTCCGCTGCCGCTCGCGGACGCCTTCCCGTCGATGATCACGGCGGGCCCGGACGGCGCGCTCTGGTGCACGCTCAACCAGGCGGACGCCGTCGCCCGGGTGGGCGTCGACGGCCAGGTCGTCGTGCACCGGCTGCCGGCCGGCACCGCGCCGGTCGGCATCACGGCGGGGGCGGACGGCGCCCTCTGGTACGTCGGCATCGGCGGCGGGCTGGTCGGGCGGATCACCGTGGACGGCGAGGCCACCGAGCACCCGCTGCCCGACCGGGCGGCCCGGCCGCACGCGATCGCGGCCGACGCCGCCGGCCGGCTCTGGTTCACCGAGTGGGGCGCCGGGCGGATCGGCGTGCTCCACCCGGACGGCCGCCACGACGCGTACCGGCTCCCCGGCCCGTCGCCCGAGCCGCACGGCATCGCGGTCGGGCCGGACGGCGCGGTGTACGCGGCGCTGGAGCGCGGCGAACTCGTCCGGCTGGCGGGCTGATCCGCGTGCCGGGACAACGGAACCGGCGGCGCAAGCAGGAGGAGGAACTGCGTCGTCAGAGCGAGGCGCGGGCGGCGGCCGGGGCCGCCGCAGGGCCGTGGGAGGTGCTGTTCAGCACCGAGGACCACCGGGAGTTCCGGGCGTTCGTGCACCGCCTGTACGCGAGCGGCGACCTGCCGACGGACGCGGAGGTGGTCCACGACATGCTGTGCGGGCGGCTCGTCCACCCCACCGTGTACCGGCTGCGCATGCGGCGGCCGAACGTTCAGGGCTGACGCCGCAGCAGGTCCTCCAGGTCGGCGAGCAGGCCGAGCGCGACCGTCCGGTCCGGGGCGGGCACCGGGGCCGGGGCGCGTTCGGTCAGCACGCGCAGGGCGGCGGCGGCCTGGCGGGCGAACAGCGCGAGGAGGTCCAGCTCGGGCAGGCTCGCGCGGGCCTGCGGGGCCGGGTCGAGCACCTCCAGGACGCCGAGCACCCGGCTGCCGTGCGTGAGCGGGGCCGCCATCAGCGCGTCCGGCACGTAGGCCGTGGACTCGGCGAAGTCGCGGTCGAAGGTGCGGTTGGCGGCCAGGTCGTCGACCACCATCGGCTCGCCGGAGGCGGCCACCCAGCCCGCGATCCCCGCGCCGGCCGGGAAGCGGCGGCCCACCAGGGACTCCTCGCCGCGGCCGGACACGGCCTGGAAGACCAGCTCGCCCGCCGCCTCGTCGAGCAGGCAGACCGAGCCGGCCTCGGCGCCGAAGATCGCGCGGGCCACGTCCACCACGGACTGCAGCAGCTCGCGGGCGAGCGGGTCGACGGCGGGGTCAGTGCTGAGTGTCATCGGGCGCCTCCGGGGTGGGGGTGGACGGGACGGGCCGGACGTTGGCCGCGGTGAGGTAGAGCGCGTTCTTCAGCTGGAAGGTGGTCAGCCGCGGCTGCCGGGACAGCAGCCGGGCGCACAGCCCGGCGACGTACGGGGTGGCGAAGCTGTTGCCGGTGGTGCGGATGCTCGCGCCGCCGAGCCACGGCACCCGGACGTTCTGGCCGGGGGCGAAGAACTCGACCGGCGGCGCCGGGTTGTAGAGGTGGCGGGCCGGCTCGTCCTCCTGGTGGCTGCCGACCGAGATGACCGAGGAGAACCGCCAGGGGAAGCTCTCCACCGGAGTGTTGTGGGCGGAGGCGACGATCGCCGTGCGGGCGAAGTAGGCGTCGTCGGCGAGGGCGTGCAGCTCCCCCAGGAAGCGGGTCCGGGTGGTGGAGAGGCTGAGGTTGATCACGTCGAAGCCCTGCTCGACGGCCCAGCGCAGACCGGTGAGCAGCATGTCGCCGGTGCCGGTGAAGCGCTCGCCGAGCACCCGGACGCTGTAGAGCCCGCAGTCCGGGGCGGTGCGGCGGATGATGCCGGCGCACGCGGTGCCGTGGCCGCAGGTGTCGCCGGTGCGGTCGGGGCGGACGACGAGCTCGCGGGTCGCCGGGTCCCTGACGACGGCCCAGGCGCCGTCCAGCGGGCCGACCAGCGGGTGGTCGGGCTCGACGCCGGAGTCGACGACGCACACGCGCACGCCCATGCCCGTCCCGCCGCCGTCGGCCCCGTCGGCGGGGGTGCCCTGATCGGCGAGGACCGGGAGGTCGGCGGCGCCCCGGCCGCGCAGGCTCCAGGTGAGCCCCGCCGCGCTCACCGCGCGCCACCGAGGCGCTCGGCCCGCCGGACGCCCGGCTGGTGGCCCTTGGCGGCGTAGCGGTCCCGCGCGGCGGCCGCGGCGACGGAGGCCTCCGCGGGCCGGTCGAGCAGCAGGAGGGCGTGCGCCCGGTCGAGCGCGGTGTCGGCCTGGAGGAGCGGGGAGTCGGTGACCTCGGCGGCGCGGACGGCGGCTGCGGTCAGGTCGAGCGCCGGGCCGCGCTCGCCGCGGGTCGCGAGGAGCCGGCCGCGCAGCGCGTCCCGCTCGATCGCGAGGACGGGCGGCAGCGGGGCCGGGCCGGCGGTGCCGTCCGGGCCTTCGAGGCCGTCGAGGTGGCACGCGGCCTGGGCCGGGCGCTCGGCGTCCAGCAGGACACGGGCGCTGTCGAGGGCCAGGCGCGGCAGCGCGCCCGGGGTGCCGAGCCGACGGGCGGCCTCGGCGGCGTCGGCGAGCAGGTCGAGGGCCTGGGCACCCTGGCCGGTGGCCGCGGCGGCGCGGGCCGTCAGGGCGGGCAGCGTGACCATCGCGTCGGCCAGCGAGAGCTCGCCCGCCAGGCCGTTGGCCTCGGCGAGCAGGAGCTCGGCCTCGCCGGGCCGGTCGCGCATGGCCAGCAGGACGGCGAGCGGTCCGCCGAGGGCGACCCGGACGGTCCGGCGGCCGGTGCCGTGCTCGGACAGCAGGGCGCGCAGCCGGAAGACGGTGTCGGGCACCGGTTCCGGGCCCGACAGCAGGGCCTCGGCCAGTGCGCCGAGGACGGCGGCGCGGTCCAGCTCCGCGCCGGTGCGCGAGACGTGGCCGAGGGCCTCGTCGAGCAGGCGCTCGGCGGCTGCGGCCCGACCGGTCCGCAACTGCTCCTCGCCGAGGCGCAGCAGGGCGCGGGCCCGGCCGAGGTCGTCCCCGGCCCGGGTGAAGACGGGCAGGACGGCGCGGGCGGTGGCGGCGGGCTGGTCGGGCCCGGGCCGCAGGCCGCGGGCGGCCAGGACGAGCCGGGCGTGGGCGGCGTCCAGCGGGTCGGCGGCGCAGTCGCGGACCTGGGCGAGGACGGGCAGGGCCTCGTCGGCCCGGCCGGTGGCGAGGCGGGCCTCGCCGAGGCGGCGCAGCACCGGGCCCGCGGTGCGCTCGTTCGGGTAGTGCAGCCGGACGGAGCGTTCCAGCAGGTCGGTGGCGGCGGCGAGGTCGGCCCGGTCGAGGGCGCGGGCGCCCGCGGCGCCGAGCGCGGCGGCGGCCCGGGTGCGCAGGGTGTCGGTGCGGGCGTCGAGCAGGCCGAGTTCGAGCCGGAAGCGGTGGGCGGCCTCCAGGTGGCCGCCGACGGCGGCGTCGCCCGCGGTGCGGACGCCGGGCAGGTCGGCGGCGCGTTCGTGGCGCTCGGCGCGGGCCCGCTTGGACATCGACTGGTAGACGGACTCCTGGACGAGACCGCTGCCGAAGCGGTAGCCGCCGTCGAAGGGTTCGACCAGGCGGCGCTCGGCGAGCCGGGCGAGCGCGGCGTGCAGGCGGGGCGGGGTGTCCTCGCCGTCGGCGGCCGGGCCCGGCAGGCCGGGCAAGCCGACGATCGGGCCGGTGAAGACGTCGTCCTCGGGGTCGGCGAAGGCGTCCTGGTCGCTGCCGCCGCGGGCGAGCCGGGCGAGTTCGGCGGCGGTGAACGCGCGGCCGAGGACGGCGGCGAGGTCCAGCGTGGTGCGCTCGTCGCGGTCCAGGTCGGCGATCCGGGCGCTGAGCAGCGCCCGCCCGGTGGGCGGGAGTTCGTCGGTGAGGACGGGCCCTTCGGCCTCGGTGAGGGCGGCCAGCAGCTCCTCCAGGTGCAGCGGGTTGCCCTCGGCGCGCTCCAGCAGGCGGGTGGGGACGGTGTCCTGGTGGGCGGTGAGCTCGGTCAACTGGGCAGCCAGCAGGGCGGATTCGTCCCAGGACAGGCAGCCCACCGCGAGGTCGGGCAACTCGGGCCGGGAGGCCGGGAGTTCGGGGCGGGCCAGGCAGAGCAGCAGGACCGGCGCCGGGCCGAGCGCGGCGACCAGCCGCTCGGCGGCGTCCAGCAGGGCCGGGCCGGCCCACTGGCAGTCGTCCAGGACCAGCACGGCCGGACGCTCGACGGTGCGCCCGCGCAGGATCGCGGCGAGGCGGGCGCAGGCCTGCTCGGGGCCGAGCCCGGCGGCGGTGGCCTCGTCAAGTCGGGCGAGTGCCTCGGCGGGCGCACCGGCCCCCGGTTCGTCCAGCAGGGCGCGGAGCGCCTCCGCGAGCGGGGCCAGGGTGCTGCGCCCGCCGTAGCTGCGGCAGCGGCCGGTGCCGCAGCGGGCGGTGTGCCGGCCCGTCCGCTCCACCCACTCGCGTACCAGCCGGGTCTTGCCGATCCCGGCCTCGCCGTGCACCACCAGCAGCTCGGCGCCCTCGCCGCCGGCCACCCGGGCCAATGCGTCGTCGAGACGGGCGAGTTCGCGGGCGCGGCCGACCAGTGGGACGTCGAAGCGGCGCAGCAGCTCCGGGTCGTCCTCGTCCAGGCCGACCAGGCGGTAGGCGGTGACCGGCTCGGCCTTGCCCTTGAGCTGGAGCGGGCCGACCTCGTGCACCTGGGCGGCCGGGCCGGCGGCGCGCAGCGTCTGCGGGCCGATCAGCACCTGGCCGGGGGCGGCCCGGGTCTGCAACCGGGCGGCGATGTTGACGGTCTCCCCGGAGATCAGCGCCTGGCGCGCGGAGGCGTCCGAACCGGCCACCACCTGGCCGGTGTTGACGCCGATCCGGACGTCCAGGCGTACGCCCAGGGTGGCGTCCAGCTCGGTGTTGAGGTCCGCCAGGTCCTCCAGCATGGCTAGCGCGGCGGCCAGTGCGCGGTGGGCGTCGTCCTCGCGGATCACCGGGACGCCGAAGACGGCCATCACCGCGTCGCCGATGAACTTCTCCACCGTGCCGCCATGTGCCTCGATCTGACGGTGCATCTGGTCGAAGTAGCGCAGGATCACCTCGCGCAGCGTCTCGGGGTCGAGCGCGCCCGAGAGGGCGGTGGAGTCGACCAGGTCGCAGAAGACCACCGTGACCAGCTTGCGCTCCTCGCCGGCCAGGTCGAGGGCGGCGGCCCGGGGGGTGCCGCAGGAGGGGCAGAACTGGTCGTTGGTGGTGGCGAGTTGGGTGCAGAGCGGGCAGGGCATGGTGGCAGTCCTTCGCTGGTCCTTCGCGACTGGGGGCGGGAGCGGGTGCGGGAGGGGTGCGGAAAGGGCGGGTGCACGCCCAGGTTTTCGGGCGGGGCTTAGAGCCCGGTTCGCAGGCGCCTCGCAGGCGGTATGGCCGCAGGTGGGGAGGGGTGCGGGTGGCGCGTCGGCCGTGGTCGGGGCGGTGCGGGAGCCCTCGGCGGCGCGCTGAGCTGCGGCCATACCGCCCGCATGCCGCTCCCGAAGCCGGCCCGAGGTGCAGGTGCCTACCGTCGGTGCCGCGGCGGCGATCCGGCCGTCGGACAAGGTACTCGTTCCGAGAGAGGGGATCGGCCATGGCCGAGAACATCGAGCCGGTTGTCGGCGAGGACGGCTGGGACGGTCGGGAGGGCGTCGAGGGCGCCGGCTGGGCCGAGCGCTCCGAGGTCGAGGCGCACGGCGAGGACGGCCGGGACGGCTCCGAGGGCGTCGACGGGAGCGAGGAGGCCGAGGTCGAGGCGCACACCGCCAACGTCCTCGACCTCCAGGCCATGAAGATGCTGCACGAGGCCTCCGACGGCGCCTGCTTCAGCCTGATCAGCTACGTGCACGGCGCCGAGACCTCCGCCTGACCGGGCGGAGCCCGGCGACGCCCGCGGCGGGGGCGGGCGCACCACCGCCCCCGGCCGGGCTTGTACCGCGGCACGACGGACCCCGTCCCTACTGCGAAGGGTGGCCATGGAGCCCACGTCACCGGAGCGCACGTCACTGGCCGGCAACCGCGACTTCCGGCTGCTCTGGATCGGCGGCCTGCTCGCCTCGCTCGGTGCCCAACTCGCCTCTATCGCCCTGCCGTTGCTCGTGCTTCGGGAGACCGGATCGGCCGCGCGGGCGGGGGCGATCGGCACCGTGTCCATCGGCGCGCTGCTGCTGAGCACGCTGCCCGGCGGCGTGCTCGCCGACCGGATCGAGCGGCGCCGGCTGATGCGGCTGTGCGACGTCGGCAGCCTGCTCGCCGTCACCGCCCTGGTGCTCGCCGTCCTGCGCGGGCACGCGCCGCTGCCGCTGGTGCTGCTCGTCGCCGCCGCCGGGGCGCTCATCGCCAGTACGTACGGTCCCGCCGCCGGCGGCCTGTTGCGCGCCGTCGTGCCGCCCGAGCAGGCACGCGCCGCGTCCGCCCGGATGCAGGCGCGGGGGGCCGCCGCCCGGCTGGTCGGCCCGCTCGGAGGCGGTGCGCTGTTCGCCTGGCACCCGGTGCTGCCCTTCGTCGCGGAGGGCGTCGGCCTGCTGCTGTCGACCGTCTGCGTGGCGCTCGTGCGGACCCGGTCCCACCCCGGGAAGAAGGCCGGATCGGTCTTCGGCCGGGGTGAGTTGACCGCCGGACTCGCCTTCATCTGGCGGCAGCCGTACCTGCGCACGCTGCTGCTGATCTTCGGGCTCGGGATGAACTTCGCGTTCAGCGCGCTGATGTTCACCACGCTCGCCGTCGCCTCCGACGGGGGACGGTCCGGCCTCGGCGGCGGCACCGTGGTGTCGTTCACCGCGGCCGGGGCCTTCGCCGGGGCGCTGCTCGCACCGCGGCTGGACGGACGGGCGCGCGACGGCGGCCTGGTCGCGGTCAGTTGCTGGGCCGCCGCGCTGACCGCCGGGGTGCTGGTCGTCACGCGGGCACCGGTGCTGATCGGCCTGCTCTGCGCGGCCTGCATGTGCCTGTCGACGATCGCCAGCATCGGGTTCGTCTCCGGCCTGCTGCTCGCCGCGCCGAAGGACCGGATCGGCCGGGTGCAGAGCGCGGCCGGCTTCCTCTCCACGCTCGTCCAGCCCTTCGGCCCGCTGGCCGGCGGCGCCCTGCTGGGCGCGCTGGGCGGCACCCGGACCTTCGCCGTGCTGGCGCTCGCCATCGCGCTGTGCGCGGCCGTGTGACCTGGGCGCCGCCCGTCCGGCGCGGGCCGCATCCGCAGACCGCCTGACGGACCCGAGGAAGGACCTGCGCCGTGGCCGGAGTCCAGGAGACCCAGCTGTACTGCCTCGCCGACCGGACGTACTACGACACCCCCGGCCGCCTGCGCGACCGCGCCACCCGCTACCGGCCCGCACTCGGCGCGCCGCCCGCCGGGTGGCGCCGCGAGGAGTGCGGGCTCTGGACGGCGCTGCGGCCCGAGGGCGGGCGGCTGCCGGAGCAGGGCTGGAAGATCCACGTGTCGGCGGTGCCGGCGGAGGCGGAGGCGACGCTGGCCGACGTGGCGCGGGTGTGCCTGGAGCGCCGAGTGGCGTTCAAGTTCCTGCGCAGCGCGGACGCGCTACTCGTCGTCTCCGGCAAGTACATGGGGCGGGGGAGCAGCGGGAAGTTCGTCACGGTGTACCCGCGCGATGAGGACGAGTTCCTGTCCCTCGCACGGGAGTTGAGCGTTCTTCTGGACGGTCGCTGCGGCCCGTACGTGCTCACCGACCTGCGGATCGGCACGGGGCCCGTGTACGCGCGCTACGGCGCGTTCGTCGAGCTGTGGTGCCGGGACGGGAGCGGGCGGGCCGTCCCCGCGCTGCGCGATCCGTCCGGCGAGCTGGTGCCGGACCGGCGTGACCCGGTGTTCCGGGTGCCGTCGTGGGTCGCGCTGCCCGAGGAGCTGCGTCCGCACCTGGCGGCGCGGGAGGCGGCCGTCGGCGCGTTCCCGTACGCCGTCCGGGAGGTGATCCAGTTCTCCAGCGCTGGCGGGATCTACCTGGCCGAGCACCGGGAGAGCGGTGAACGCGTGGTGCTGCGCGAGGCGCGCCCGCACGCCGGGCTGGACGCGGCCGGGGACGACGCCGTCACCCGGCTGCGGCGCGAGCGGTGGGCGCTGGAGCGGCTGGCGGGGTTGGACTGCGTGCCCCGGCTGCACGAGGTGCGGGAGGTGTGGGAGCACACCTTCCTGGTGCAGGAGCACGTCGAGGGCGTCCAGTTGTTCGGCGAGGTGATCCGGCGGTACCCGGTGGTGCGCCAGGACTGCGGCCCGTCGGAGCTGGCCGCGTACGCGGCGTGGGTGGACGGCGTGGTGGCCGGGCTGGCGGCGGCGCTCGACGCGGTGCACGGACGCGGCGTCCGGTACGGGGACCTGCACCCGGCCAACGTCGTGCTCCGGCCGGACGGTTCGGTGGTGCTCGTCGATTTCGAGTACGCGGACGAGTTGGGGAGTGCGCGCGTGCCGCGGGCCGGCGCGGGCGGCCTGCACGCGCCCGCGGGGCTGGGCGGGGCCGACGCGGACCGCTACATGCTCTGGGCCACCTGGCTGTTCATGCTGATGCCGCTGACGGAGCTCGCCGACCTGGAGCCGGGCAAGCTCGCCGGGCTGGAGCGGCGGGCCCGGGAGTGGTTCGGGCTCGGGGCGCAGGCGGGGCCGGTGCGCCCGGGCACGGCGACGGTTCGGGCGGTCGACCGGTCGCCGCTCGAAGGCCCGGAACTCGGCCGTATTGCCAGGGAGTTGATCGCCGGGATCCACGCCGGTGCGACGCCGGACCGCTCGGACCGGCTCTTCCCCGGCGACCCGGCCGGCTTCGCGGACGGCGGGACGGGCTTCGCACACGGCGCCGCCGGTGTTCTCCACGCGCTCCACCGCGTCGGTGCCCCGCACCTCGACGACTACGCGGACTGGCTGGTCGCGGCCCTGCGCCGGGCCGGACGGCCGCGTGGCGGGGGGCTCTTCGACGGGCCGCTCGGAGCGGCGACGGTGCTCGCACGGGTCGGGCGGGCGGAGGAGGCCGCCGAGACCGTCGAGCGGGTGCGCGGGGAGGAGCCGGCGCCGACCGCCGCGCTGTTCGGGGGCCGGGCCGGGGCGGCGCTCGCCCGGTTGCGGCTGGCCGACGCGCTCGGCAGCGCACGGGAGTCGGCGGACGCCGTCGAGGACGGGCGGGCGCTGGCGGCGGTCGTCCGGGGAGAGTACGTGCCGGGGCTGGCCGCGCCGGCCGGGGCCGGGCTGCTGTACGGCTGGGCGGGGATCGCCTTCGTCCAGCTCCGGCTGTACCAACGGACCGGCGAGGAATGGCTGTTGGCGTCCGGGCGGGCGGCGCTGGCGCGGGCCCGGGCGCAGTGCGTGACGGCACCGGACGGGTCGGTGCAGGTGCTCGACGGCGGGCGGCACCTGGCGTACGTCGACCGCGGGAGCAGCGGGATCGCCCTCGTCGCGCAGGAGTACGCGGCGCTCGGGGACGAGGGCTGGGACGGGTTCCTGGCGGGCGTCCGGCGGGTGTGCGCGCCCGAGTTCGTCCGGGAGCCGGGGCTGTTCCGCGGGCGTGCGGGCCTGCTGCTGACGCTGGACGCGCTGGGCGGGACGGCCGTGCGGGACACCGTGCTCGGACAGGTGCGGAACCTGGAGTGGCACCTCGTGGCGCGGCCGGAGGGGTTGCTCGTGCCGGGCATGCGGCTGCGGCGCTTCTCGGCCGACCTCCACACGGGGGCGGCGGGGGTGCTGCTGGCGCTGCACGAGATCGGGGGCAAGGGGCTGCTGGACGCGCTGACGGCGGGGTGAGCGGGCCGGGCGCTCAGGCCGGCCGCTCGTCCAGGGCGGTGGCGCGCTCGCGCGCGTGGAGGTGGGTGAGGCGCGGGAGGCCGTACAGGGCGGCGTGGGCGGCCACCTCGCCGGTCGGGGAGGTCACGGCGCCCGTGTCGGCGAGCGCCTCCAGCGTGCGCAGGGCGACGCGTTCGGGGCGGCCGAGGGCGGTGGCCGCCTCCGGGAGGGTGAAGAGCAGCGACAGCGGGAGCGCGGCGAGCCGGCCGAGGGCGAGGCGGCCCTGGTCGGTGAGGTCGCGCCAGCCGGAGTCCAGGCGCGCGCGGACGGCGACGTCCCCGGCGACGAGCTCGTCGAGCGCCCCGGTGGGATCGGCCAGGCGGGCCGCGTACTCGGCGAGCGGGAGGTGGCGCAGCACGGCCAGCCGGGTGCCGCCGACCCGGACGGCGAGCGGCAGCAGGCCGCAGGACTCGACGATCCGGGCCGCGGCGGCGCGATCGGTGCCGATCCGGCCGGGGCCGACGATGCGGCCGAGCAGGTCGAGGGCCTCGGCCGGGGCGAGGAACGGCACGGTGGTGCGGTGCACGGAGCCGAGCCCGGCGAGCTGGCTGCGCGAGGTGACGAGCGCGGCGCTGGGGCCGGAGTCGGGCGCGAGTTCGCGGACGGCGGCCTCGCCGGGGGCGTCGTCGAGGACGAGCAGCATCCGGCGGCCGGCCAGCGAGGCGCGCCAGAGGGCGGCGGCCCGGGCGGGGTCGGCGGGCGCGTGGCCGGGGTGGCCGTCGTCGGGGCGCCCGGTGAGGGTGGCGAGCTCGGCGAGGACGTCGGGCAGCGGGCGCGGCGTGCCGTCGGCGGTGCGCAGGCGGACGAGCAGGCGGCCGTCGGGGAAGCGGTCGGCGAGCAGGTGGGCGGCGTGCACGGCGAGCGCGGTCTTGCCGATGCCGGCCGGACCGGAGAGCACCGTGACGCGTCCGCCGTCGCCGCCCAGCGCGTGCAGCAGGCCGTGGAGTTCGTCGGTGCGGCCGGTGAAGTCGGCGGTGTCGGCGGGCAGCAACGAGGTGCCGGGGCCGGCGGCGGTGGTCCTGGCGCCGACCGGGCGGGCGCGGCCGGTGACCAGCAGGCGGCGGTAGAGGGTGGTCAGGGCCGGGCTCGGCTCCAGGCCCAGCTCCCGTGCGAGGAGCCGGCGGTGGTGGTCGTAGACGGCGAGGGCCTCGGCCTGGCGGCCGGACAGGTGCAGGGCGTTCATCCGGGCGGCCTGGAGCCGCTCGCGCAGCGGGTGCCGCTCGGCGAGGTCGGCCAGGTCCTCGGCCACGGCGGTGGCGTTGCCGAGCTCCAGCTCCGTCTCCGCCCAGTCCTCGTGGACGCCCAGGCAGCGCGCCTCCAGCCGTTCGGCCTCGGCCTCGACGGCGGGGGAGCGGCGCAGGTCGGCGAGCGGCGGGCCCTGCCACAGGTCGAGGGCCTGGCGCAGCAGCCGGGCCGCCGGGGCGAGCGCGCCGCTGTCGGCGGCGGCCCGCCCGGCCCGGGCGAGGGCGCGGAAGCGCAGCACGTCGAGTTCGGGTTCGGCGACGCGCAGCAGGTAGCCGGCGGCCGAGTGGACGAGCCGGTCGGGGCCGTCGCCGCGACCGAGCAGGGTGCGCAGGGTGCTGATGTAGACATGGAGGTTCTTGCGGGCGGTGCGCGGCGGCTCGTCGGGCCAGACCGCCTCGGTGAGCACGTCGACCGGGACGGCCGTGTTGGCGCGGCTCAACAGGACGGCCAGCACGAGCCGTTGCTTGGGGGCGCCGAGCGCGAGCGGCCGGCCGGCGGCCTCGGCGGAGAGCGGGCCGAGCACGGAGAAGCGCAGCCGGGCGGGGTCGGCGGACTGGGCCAGGGGCATCGGCGGACCTCCGAGCGGTGGGGGCGGGGTGCTGCCTGCCCGGGTCGTGGGTGCGGGTGCTTCACGGGGAATGGTCGGTACGGGCGCAGGCTAGTGGAGGGCCGCCGCTCCCCGGAGGGCCGACCGCGCACCACGGGCCGGCAGCAGGGGCGAGGCGCGGTTCCGGTACGGCGTGCCGTCGGGCCGTCGGGGCAGGTCAGTCGGCGGGGTGCCGGAGTGGCGGACGGGGCCCGGCGGCGGTGAGGCCGCGGTGAGGGGCTGGGGCGCTCAGGCGGTTCTTGAGCGGGCGTCGGTGCGGGAGCGAGCGCGCCCCGAGGTCCGGGGCCGCGCCGGGGCCCCTGCGGGCCGTGAGGTCCCGGGAGGGCCGTGCGGGAGGTCCCGGGAGGGCCGTGCGGGAGGTCCCGGGAGGGCCGTGCGGGAGGTCCCGGGAAGGGGCCGGGAACGCGGGCCCAGGGGCCCCGGGCGACCGGGCCCAACGGCCCTAGGGGACGCGGGCGGCGTGTTCCGATCATGGATCGCCATCCCATCCGCACGACGTTCCGAAGGAGCGCGTCCCTTGAGCGCCATCGAGGCACAGGGCGACACCACGCCGCCGCAGCCGCCGCCAACCGCCGCACGGGCCAAGGTGGTTGGGGCAAGGAGGCCCGGCTCGGCCGTGGTCCGGCTGCTGACCACCACCGACCACAAGACGATCGGCTCCATGTACCTGGTGTCGGCGTTCTCCTTCTTCCTGATCGGTGGCGTCCTCGCACTCGTGATGCGCGCCGAACTCGCCCGGCCCGGCACGCAGATCCTCTCCAACGAACAGTTCAACCAGGCGTTCACCATGCACGGTTCGGTGATGCTGCTGCTCTTCGCGATGCCGCTGTTCACCGGCTTCGCCAACTGGATCATGCCGCTGCAGATCGGCTCCCCGGACGTCGCCTTCCCGCGCCTGAACATGCTCTCCTACTGGCTGTTCATGTTCGGCTCGCTGATCGCCGCGGCCGGCTTCGCGACCCCGCAGGGCGCCGCCGACTTCGGCTGGTTCCTCTACGCGCCGCTGTCCGACGCCGTCCACTCCCCGGGCGTCGGCGCCGACATGTGGATCATGGGCGTGACGCTCTCCGGCTTCGGCAGCATCCTCGGCGCGGTCAACTTCATCACCACGATCATCTGCATGCGCGCGCCCGGCCTGACCATGTTCCGGATGTCGATCTTCTGCTGGAACGTGCTGCTCACGTCCGTCCTGGTCCTGCTCGTCTTCCCCGTCCTCGCGGCCGCGCTGCTCGCCCTCGAATGCGACCGCAAGTTCGGCGCGCACGTCTTCGACCCGGCCAACGGCGGGGCGATGCTGTGGCAGCACCTGTTCTGGTTCTTCGGGCATCCCGAGGTGTACATCCTGGCGCTGCCGTTCTTCGGGATCATCTCCGAGATCATCCCGGTGTTCAGCCGCAAACCGATGTTCGGCTACGCGGGCCTGATCGCGGCCACCGTCGCCATCGCCGGCCTGTCGGTGACGGTGTGGGCCCACCACATGTACGTCACGGGGCAGGTGCTGCTGCCGTTCTTCTCGTTCATGACCTTCCTGATCGCCGTGCCGACCGGGGTGAAGTTCTTCAACTGGGTCGGCACGATGTGGAAGGGGTCGCTGAGCTTCGAGACGCCGATGCTGTGGACCGTCGGCTTCCTCGTCACCTTCCTGTTCGGCGGACTGACCGGCGTGCTGCTCGCGGCGCCGCCGATCGACTTCCACGTCTCCGACTCGTACTTCGTCGTCGCGCACTTCCACTACACCCTGTTCGGCACCGTCGTGTACGCGATGATGGCGGGCTTCCACTTCTGGTGGCCCAAGATGACCGGCAAGAAGCTCGACGAGCGCCTCGGGAGGATCTGCTTCTGGACGCTCACCGTCGGCTTCCACGCCACGTTCCTGGTGCAGCACTGGCTCGGCGCCGAGGGCATGCCCCGCCGCTACGCCGACTACCTCGCCTCGGACGGCTTCACCACGCTCAACACCGTGTCGACGATCGGCTCGTTCCTGCTCGGGCTCTCCATCCTGCCGTTCCTCTACAACGTGTGGAAGACCGCCAAGTACGGCGAGCGCGTCACCGAGGACGACCCGTGGGGCTACGGGCGCTCGCTGGAGTGGGCCACCTCGTGCCCGCCGCCGCGGCACAACTTCGTCTCCCTGCCCCGGATCCGCTCCGAATCACCGGCCTTCGACCTCCACCACCCGGACATCGCGGCGCTGGACGTCCTGGAGAACACCGGTGAACCGGCCAAGCACCTGGCCGGCGTGACCCCGGCGAAGTACGACCCGCCGCGGCGCTGAGGCGGACCCACCCCTGACCGCCGTCCCCGCCCGCAACCCCCGCCCGCGGGCGGGGACGGCTCCCGTCGCGAACTCCCAAGGAAGGTCCGGCATGTCCCACACCGTCCTCGCCCTCGGCACGGCCGCCCTCACCGCGTGCGGCTGCGTCTGGTACCTGCCCGCCGTCGCCGACCTCCAGGCCGGCCCCGACCGCCCCCGCTCGGTGCGGACCGCCGCCGCGGCCTGCGTGGTGTGGTGGGCCGCGCTCGCCCTCGCCGGCGGGGTGCTGCTCGCCCTGCCCGACTGGCGTCCGGGCGCCCAGCTCGCGCTGGCGGGGCTGGTCGTCGGGGTGCTGCTCCGGGTGCGGGCGCTGTGGCACCGGCGGGAGGAGGAACGGGAGTCGAGCGCGCGGTGGGCGGCCCTGGACGTCGGGGATCCGGTCCGCTCGCCGCGCCCGGCGGCGCTCGTCCTGGCCGGATGGCTCGTGGTGGGCGCCGCCGTCGCCTCACTCGGCGCGGCGTCCATCCTGCTGTCCGGCGGCG
This sequence comes from Kitasatospora sp. NPDC048722, assembly GCF_040650235.1. Taxonomy (NCBI): domain Bacteria; kingdom Bacillati; phylum Actinomycetota; class Actinomycetes; order Kitasatosporales; family Streptomycetaceae; genus Kitasatospora; species Kitasatospora sp. NPDC048722. Next base: position 103,129 of record NZ_JBEZGX010000008.1, on the reverse strand, counting down.
GGGCGATCGCCCCGCGCCTGGCCGTGGCGGGCGGCAGCGCGGCGGCGCTGGCACTCGCCTTCCTGCTGGTCGGGCTGCGGAACGTGCGGCACCTGCGACGGTGAGGCCGAGGGTCGGAATGGGGCCGTTCGGCCCTGGGACCGCCGTGGCGGGTGGGCGATGATGCCCTGGGCCCCGCCGTCCGTGGGTGGGGGAGAACAGAGGTGGAGTCGCGCGATGCCGGTCCGGGTGTTCCTGTTGGACGACCACGAGGTGGTGCGCCGCGGGGTGCACGACCTGTTGGACGGCGAGCCGGATCTGGAGGTCGTCGGGGAGGCCGCGACCGCCGAGCAGGCCCTGGTGCGGGTGCCCGCGCTGCGCCCCGACGTGGCCGTGCTCGACGTCCGGCTCGGCGACGGCGACGGGGTGTCGGTCTGCCGCGAACTGCGCTCCCGCATGCCGGGCCTGGCCTGCCTGATGCTCACCTCCTTCGACGACGAGGAGGCGCTGCTGGACGCCGTGATGGCGGGTGCCGCCGGCTACGTGCTCAAGCAGATCAGCGGCACCGACCTGGTGGCCGCCGTCCGGACCGTCGCCGCCGGCCGCTCGATGCTCGACCCGGGTGCGGCCACCCGCCTGCTCAACCGCATCCGCAGTGAGGCCGAACCCGCCCAACCGTCCACGCCCGGACCGGATCTGACGGTTCGAGAGCAGGAGGTCCTGGCGCTGATCGGCGAAGGTCTGACGAACCGTCAGATCGGTGAACGGCTCTACCTCGCCGAGAAGACCGTCAAGAACCACGTCTCCCGCCTGCTCGCCAAGCTCGGCGTGGAGCGGCGCGTCCAGGCGGCTCTGATCGCCACCGAACTGCGCCGGCCGGCCGGCCCGGACCGGCCGCCGCACCACCGCGGCCGGGGCTGACGGCCCGCCCGGCGCGGGCGGTTTGCACCACCCCTGTGGGGTTCGAAGACGTGCCCTGGCATGCGGCCCATGGGTGACGACGGGGGCGGGAGCCGGGTTCACGACGAGGTCGGCGGCGGCACGGCCGACACCGTGGTGACGGGGCGGATGTCTGTGGGCCGTCCGTCGCGGGCAACTCCTGGGCCATCGGCCGTCCTCACTTGCTCGGGAACGCGAGCAGGCTAGGGCAGCGGGGCCCAGGGGCGCGGCCGGAGTTCCCCCGGACGGCGGCTATCCGCGGCGGGTGCGGCGGTCCCGCGCTCGCCGTAGACCGTCACCACCGCGTCGGCGCCCCGGTCGGCGCGCTCGGTGGCGGCGAACCGGCCGCCGCCACCGCGAGCCGCGGCCAGATCCGGCTGATCCCGAAGAACCCGTCCAGGTCGTCGTCCCCGAGCACCTCGCGCCGCTTCGCCGGCCGCACGCCGTCCCGGTCGCACAGCACCGCGAAGTGCGCACCGTGCACCTTCTCCAGCGCCACCCACTCCCGCACCCCGGACACGGCGAGCGGCCGCTTCGCCGGGATCTTCGGGTAGGGCGTCAGCGCGGGGCTCGTGGAATCGGACATACCGGAGATCATCCCGGGGCGTTCGCGCACGGGCAACGGGGATTCGGCGGACAGGCCGTAGGGTGCGGCCATGGACGAGACGGCGATGAAGGAGCAGTACGCCCGGGACGAGACGTGCCGGGCGCTGGGGATCGCGCTGGACGGGGTGGCGCTCGGGCGGGCCGTGATGCGGATGACGGTCGGCGCGGCGATGGTCAACCAGCACGGGACGGCGCACGGCGGGTACCTGTTCCTGCTCGCCGACGCGGCGTTCTCGTACGCGTGCAACAGCCACGGGCCGGTCACCGTCGCGCAGGCGGCGCAGGTGGTGTTCCTCGCACCGGCGGCCGTCGGGGACGAACTGGTGGCGGAGGCGGTGGAGCGGACGCGGGTCGGGCGCAACGGCGTGTACGACGTCACGGTGCGGCGCCCGGCGGACGGCACGACCGTCGCCGAGTTCCGCGGCCAGAGCATCGTGATCGGCGGGCGGCCGCCTGCCGGGTAGGCCGCCGCCCGCGGTGGTTCAGTCCTTCGGGCGCTCGTCGAGAACCTGCTGGAGCTTGCCCGTGCGCGGGTTGGTGACGAGCTCGGCGCGCGGGACCCACTCCACGGCGAGGTGGTGGATCGTGCCGAGCGCGACCTCCTCCGGGTAGAGCGGGCGGGCGGTGTAGACGGCCTCGACGAGGCGCTCGGACAGGCCCGGCGGGGGCTGCTCGGTGCAGCCGAGCCGCAGGATGAGGCCGTCGCGGCCGTCCCAGCGGCGCTGGACGAGCTGCATCCCGGCGATGTGCCCGCCCGGGTCGGCGGCGAGGAGGACGGCGCGGATCTCCTCGGTGGGCATCGCGACCGGTCCGACCCGGGCGCCCTCGGCGGAGCGGCCGAGGAGGCGGAAGCGGCGGCACTCGCCGTCGGTCCACTCGGCGCGGTCGCCGGTGGGGTAGCGCAGGATCGGCATGAGGGTGCGGAAGAGGTTGGTGACGAGGACCCGGCCGGGCACGCCCGGGGCGGTGATGACGTCGCCGGTGGCGTCGTCGATCAGCTCGACGACCGTCCGCTCCGGGAAGGCCTCGTGCACCCGGACGTCGTCGCCGGGCACGGGGGAGCCGACCAGTCCGGCGTCGTTGGAGGCGTAGCCGACGGAGGCGACGGCGGCCTTGGGGAAGGCGCGGGAGAGGATCGGGCGCAGGTCGGCGAAGAGCAGGTCGCCGCCGAACAGCAGGAGTTCGACGGAGTCGGCGCTCTCGCCGCGCCGCACCAGGGCCTCGGCGACGGCGCTGAGCTTCATCGGCTCCCCGGCCAGGACGTGCACGCCGAAGCCGCCGATCAGGTCGGCGACGGCCTCGTCCGGGGCCGCGCCGCCGACGGCGAGGCGGACGTTCTCCACCGGCGCGTGGTGCAGGGCGTTCTCGATGTAGAGGAAGCCGCCGTAGAGTTCGCCGGCCATGAAGAGGTTGGCGACCCGGTGGCCCGGCCTGAGGCCGGCGCGGACCAGGCCGGCGCCGAAGGCCGTCACGGAGTCGGCGTGTTCGCCGCGGGTCCAGGGGGAGAACTTGGGGACGCCGGTGGTGCCGCCGGTCTTGTAGACGCCGGCGTCGGTGAGCGGGCCGGTCAGGACGCGGTTGTCGGGCCAGGTGTTGGCGGCCCAGAAGGCGGCCTGGTCGATGACCGGCAACTGGCCGAGGTGGTCGATCCGGGCGGGTAGGCCGCGGTACAGCTCGGCGTAGAACGGCGAGTGTGCGCGGGCGAACGCGACCAGCTCGGACACGGATTTCGCGGGCACGTCGACTCCACAGGTCAGAAGGGGAACTGGGGTTGCCCGAGCCAGGTGCGGGCGAGCCGCTGGACGGCGGAGCCGTCGCGGTCGGCGAGTTTGGCGGCGAGGTACTCGGAGGCCCACGGGCCGGTCGGCACCCGGAACGGCGGGTCCTCCTCGGAGAGCGTGCGGACGACGACGGCCGCGACCTCGCGCGCGGGCTGGCCCACGGCTTCCCACCCCTGCGAGCCGAGCCACTCCAGGTACCCGGCGAAGGTGGGCGCGTACGGGCCGGAAGCGGCGTGCAGGGTCTCCCGGTTGACGTCCGGGAAGATGCCGAAGGAGGAGTCCGGCACGAAGCCGGGGACGACGATCGAGACCCGCACGCCGTGCGCGGCGGCCACCGGCGCGAGCGCCTCCATGAACCCCTCGACGGCGAACTTGGCCGCGCAGTAGGCCTCGTTGAAGGGCTGGCCGATGACACCGTGCACGCTGCCGATGGTGACCAGCCGGCCGCCGGAGGCCCGCAGCAGGGGCATCGCGGCGCGGCTGACGGCGGCGACGCCGAAGAAGTTGACCTCCAGGTTGGCGCGCAGCGCGGCGTCGGTGGACATCTCCAGCGTCGGGTCGGAGTTGGCGACCCCGGCGTTGTTGACGACGGCGTCCAGCCGCCCGTACGTCCGCGCGACGTCGTCCACGCAGTCGTCGACGGACGCGGCCTCGGTGACGTCGAGGTACCGGATGTCCAGGGTGACGCCGGCCCGCCGGGCCGCCTCCCGCAGCGGGCCCGAGCGGGCGGGGTCGCGCAGCGAGGCGACGGTGGTGAACCCGGCGCGGGCCGCCGCGACGGCGGTGGCCAGGCCGATGCCCGAGGACGTCCCGGTGACCAGGAGCACCCGTTCCCGGGCGCTCACGGTGTGCTCTGCGCGAGCTCGGCGGCCGGCTCGCAGACCGCCGCGTCGAGCAGCGGCTGGATGCCGAGGGCCGGGAGGAAGGAGCAGGCGGCCAGCAGGGTGCCGCCCGCCATGACGGTCCGGGCGGCGTCGAGGATGCCGAGCGGCCCGGTCAGGAGCGTCACGGCGAGGCCGCCGACGAGCGCGGCGAGCGGGATCACGCCCCATGTGACGGTCCGGAAGGCGGCGTGCATGACGCCCTGGTTGCGCGCGGACATCCGGGACTGCCGGGCGGGCGCGCTGCACACGTTGATGCAGGACATGAAGAAGCCGTAGCAGCCCATGGTCACGGCGATCACCGGCCCGGCCGGCAGCGCGGGCGCGGCGAGCACGCCGAGGCCCACCAGGCAGTGCAGGAGCAGCGACCAGGCCATCGTGCGTCCGAGGCCGAAGCGGGTGCTGAGCCGCGGGGCGACGAGGGCGCCGGCCAGCGCGCCGACGGCCGCGACGGACATGGCCGCGCCGAACTCGCCGACGGAGACGTCGAGTCCGCGGTAGGCGAGCACCGGCAGGACGGTGACGAAGACCGGCCCGCCCGAGTTGAGCGTGACGGCCGCCAGCACGACCCGCCGCAGCACCGGGTCGGCCCAGTTGAGCCGGAAGCCGCGGGTGAGCCGTTCCCGGACCGAGCCCTCCTCGACGGTCCGCTCGCCCCACGGCCGCATGTACCGGAAGCAGACGGCCGAGACGAGGTAGCTGGCCGCGTCCACGAGGAGCGCCGCGACGCCGAGCGCGCTGTAGAGGGCGGCGGCGATGGAGGGCCCGACGACCTCGGCGACGGAGCCGCTGCCCTCCAGTCGCGAGTACGCGCGGACCATGCCGTCCTCGGGCACGACGGCCGGGACGGCGACGAGGTAGCCGACGTTGAAGAAGATCGTCGCGCCGCTGATCACCGCGACGCAGCCGAACAGGAGCGGCGTGGAGAGCACGTCCAGCCAGTACGCGAGCGGGATCGCGGCGACGGCGGCGAGCCGGACGAGGTCGCAGCCCAGCATCGTCCACCGCTTGTCCCAGCGGTCGACCAGGACGCCGGCGACCGGTCCGAGCAGCGGGATGCCGAGGTACTGGGCCATCGCGACGACGCCGACCTGGAGGGCGGAGGCGTGCAGCACGAAGATCATCAGGGTCGGGACGACGAAGACGGTGACCTTGTCGCCGACCAGGCTGACGGTCTGGCCGGCCCAGAACAGGTTGAACCCGCGGCCCAGCGGGGCCGGGAGGCGGTTTTTCACGCCTCCTCCCGCACGACCAGGGCGGCGGTCTTGCCGGTGCGGTCGTTGCTGATCAGCTCGGTGACCGCGCGGACCCGGACGTTGCCGGGGTCGTGCTGGAAGGCGGTGCTGAGCGTGAAGGTGGCGGCCAGCAGTTCCTTGCGCAGGTGTTCGGTGTCCGGCGAGGAGCCGGGGGCGGTGAGCAGGAGGACGTCCAACTCCTGTACCCGGCCGCCATGTTGGGTGAGCACCAGCTGGGCGCGGGCGACGCCCGGTGCGCGCTCCGCGTGGGCGATCACCTCGTCCACGTCCAGTCCGAGACCGCGGACCTGGACGACGCTGTCGCGGCGGCCGAGCACGCGCATCGCCGGGCCCGGCCGGCCGCACGGGCAGGTCGTCAACTCGCCTCCGTCGCCGGTGCGGTAGCGCAGGACGGGGTTGAGCATGTGCGGGTTGAGCGTGGTGAAGTCGAGCAGGCCGTCCCGGTCGGTGTGCACCAGCTGGTCCGGCAAGGGGTGGAAGGTGTCGGGCGGGCAGTCCGGGGTGTTGGTGGCGACCACCCAGGTCTCGGTGCTGCCGAACATCCCCCAGCGGCGGGCCTGGGGGGCCACCACCGCGAGGTCCTCGGCGAGTTGGGGCTGCCACGCCTCGCCGAGCCACAGCACCTTGCGCAGCGCGGGGAGCCGGATCCCGGCGGCGCGGGCGTGCGCGAACCAGAGCCGCAGCACGCTGGGCGTCCCGCCGATGGCCGTCACGCCGCGCGCGGCCATGAACTCCAGCCAGCCGTCGTACTCGTCCCTCGCGACCGAGCCGAGGGCGATGATCCGGCAGCCGGAGAGGTCGGCGAGCGCGGAGGCGAGGAAGTGCGCGCCCCACATCCGGCCGGCGCCCCACGCGTTGACGAAGACGTCCGAGCGGTCCAGCGGCCGCCAGTGGGCGTGCACGCCGGCCATGTAGAAGCCGGTCGGTGCGTAGCCGACCTTGGGGGCACCGGTGCTGCCGCCGCTCTGGAACAGCCAGGTGGCGGCGTGCTCGGCGGCCGGCTCCAGGTGGGCGAGGGCGGTGTTCAGGTCGTCCTTGGCCAGCGGCGGGAGCGCGGCGAGGCCGTCGAGGGTGCGGACGTCCGGGTGGCCGTCGTAGCGCCCGGCGAGTCCGGGAACGGTCCGCAGGCGGTCGAGCGTGCGCCGGGCGACGGACAGGCGCGGGGCGGCTTCCTCCGGCAGGAGGGAGAAGGAGGTCATCGGAGGTCCGTCCGGTGGTCGAGGGTCAGCGGCCGGGCGCCGTCGGCGAGCCACTTGGCGTGGCCGTCGCGGTAGGCGGTGAACCGGGCGCGGGTGACGTCCCGCTGGAGGGTGCGCTGCGGGTCGGTGTGGTCGGGGGCGATGACGCCGTCCGGTTCGAGTTCGGAGAACCAGTACGTCGTGCCGTCGTACAGGAAGTCGACGCAGAAGAACGGGATCGGCAGCCGCTCGGCGAAGTAGCGGGTGGCTTCGGCGAGTTCGGGCGGCACGGGCGGGAACTCCATGCTGCCGCCGCGGCTCGCGTTGGCCACCGGGGAGCCGGCCTCGGGGGTGCGCTTCATCACCGCGTACGGCTCGCCGTCGACGACGTAGACGCGGTAGTCGATGGTGCCGTCCCCGAGGTACGGCTGCACGACGAGCGTCGTGTCGCCGCCCTGGGCGAGGCTGGCCAGGCCCCGGACGTCCTCCGGGCCGCGGGCCAGGTTGATCCCGCCCCCGCCGCACCAGCCGGACGGCTTGACGATCGCCGGGTACGTCATGCCGCCCAGCGCCACCTCGTACTCGTGCTTGCTGATGTCGCGCCCGGTGCCGATCCGGACGGTCGGGATCGTCGGCACCGGGGAGCCGGCCAGGTAGAGCAGCGTGGCGAGCTTGTCGTTGCCGATCAGCGACACCTGCGGCGGGAACGGCAGGTAGAAGCCGGCCTGTTCGAGCACCGCGTAGAGCGCGTACTGGTTGAAGACGTCCATCGACTGGTACGGCAGCGAGTAGAGCGCGGTGATGAACAGCGTGTCCTCGGGGGTCACGGGTTCCTCGTCGACGTAGACGCGCGGGCGGCCGGGGCCGGTCGCGTCGACGCTGACGGACTCCGGGGCGTTCCTCGTCCAGCGCAGGCCGAGGTCGGCGGCGCACTCGGCGTAGAGGTCCCAGAAGAAGGGGTGCCACATCGCGGCCATCCGGGAGGACTCCCGGTCGGGGAAGATCCAGCACAGCCGGCGCAACGGGCCGTCGGGCGTGGGGGATTCGCTCATCGTGCTCCTCGCGGTTCGAGAAGGTCGGGCCGTTCGGGCCGCGTGGCCGGGCCGGACCACCAGCGCCGGCCCGCCTCGGGCAGGGTGTCCACCGGGTCGTAGAAGGGGAAGCGCCGGTCGAACGGCGCGCCCGTGCCCCCGTCGCCGGACTCCACGCTCGTGCGGTAGTTCTTCGTCCAGTACGAGATCCCGCGCTCGCGGTCGTAGGCCACCGCCTGGTGCACCCAGCGCTTGCCGACGTGCGGTACGTCGCACACGATGCGCGGGGTGGCGTAGCCGGGCAGGTAGCCCATGATCGCCTCCTGGAGGCGCTGGGCCTGGTGCAGCGGGGTCCGCCAGTGCTCGGCGTTGGGGATCATGTCGCAGAGGTAGAAGTAGTAGGGCAGGATGTTCGCCTCGCCCTGGAGGGCGAAGCAGAGGTCCAGCAGGGCCTCCGGGCTCGCGTTGACGCCGCGCATGAGGACGCCCTGGTTGCGCACGTCCCGCACGCCCGCGTCGAGGAGCGCCCGGGCGGCCTCGGCGACCAGCGGGGTCACCGACTGCACGTGGTTGGCGTGGGTGTGCACGGCCAGGCTGACGGCGCGGCGGGCCGCGACCGCGGCCACCCGGGCCAGCCCGTCCAGCACCTGTGGCTGGAGCCAGTGCTGGGGCAGGCCGACCACGGCCTTGCTGGCGAGCCGGACGTCCCGCACCGAGCCGAGGTCCAGCAGCCGCATCAGGAAGGACTCCAGGCGCGGCCAGGGCACGTTGGCGAGGTCGCCGCCGGAGACGACGACGTCGCGCACGGACGGGGTGCGTTTGAGGTAGTCGAGCATCTGCTCCTGGCGGTCCGCCGGCCGCAGTGCCAGGCGGGCCTTGGTGACCTGCGGGGTCGAGGTGCCGACGAGGTCCATCCGGGTGCACTGGCCGCAGTACTGAGGGCAGGTGGAGGTCAGTTCGGCGAGGACCTTGGTGGGGTAGCGGTGGGTGAGGCCCTCGACCACCCACATGTCGGTCTCGTGCAGGGAGTCGCGCTCCGCCAGCGGGTGGCTGGGCCAGCGCGGGTGCCGGTCGCCGTGCACGGGCAGCATGTAGCGGCGGACGGGGTCGGCCAGGAACGCGTCGGTGAACGGGCCGGGCCGGGCCGGGGCGTGCGGGGCCATGGTGTTGAGCACGTGCGGCGGCAGGAGCATCGCCATGGTGGCGAACCCGGCCTGGTCGGCGGCGAGTTCGTCGTAGAAGCGGTCGTCGAGGAGGGGACCGGCGACGGCCCGCAGCTGCCGGGCGTTCTTGACCGAGTGGGCGCGCTGCCACTGCGGGTCGCGCCACTGGTCGGCGGTCACGTCGCGCCAGCCGGGCAGGCGGCGCCAGTCCGGCTCGGCGAGCGCGGTGCGGGTGTACTGGTACGGCTGGCGGATCACGTGGTGGTCCATGGCCGGGCTACGGGCGGGCGAGGAGGGCGGCGTGCCGGGTGCGCAGCTCGCGCTTGAGCACCTTGCCGGTGGGTCCGAGCGGGAAGTCCTCGGGCGTCCGGGCGATCCGGACGGCGGCGAGCGGGGCGAGCCCGGCGGCGGCCAGGGCCCGGTTGGCGGCCGCCTGGACCTCGTCGGGGCTGCTGTCCGCCACGTCCGCCTGCAACTGAACTACCGCGACCGGCAGTTGGCCGTGCTCGGCGGGCACGCCGATCACCGAGCAGTCCCGCACGAGGTCGGCGCAGTCGGCGAGCAGCACCTCCTCGACCGGAAGGCTGTGGACGGGGCCGTCCGCGGTGTCGATGACGTCCACCGTCCGGTCGAGGTGGTAGAAGCGGCCGTCGGCGTCGCGGCGGGCGACGTCGCCGGTGAGCCAGTAGCCGTTCAGCTCGAAGGAGGCGGTCAGCCGGGGGTCGTTCCAGTAGCCGGGGGTCAGCGAGGGGGCCACGACGCCCAGCAACCCGACCTCGCCGTCCGGGAGTTCGGTGCCGTCGAGGCCGAGCACGGCGGCCTTCTCGACGACCTCCAGCGGCTTGCCGACGCAGCGGTCGTCGCGGGCGCTCTCGGGCGTGGTGATCTGGCCGAACAGCGCCATGCCCATCTCGGAGGAGCCCAGGCCGTCGATGAACTGCGAACCGGGCAGGGCGGGTTGCTCGGCCCGCTCCTGCGGCAGCAGCCAGGGCCGGATCAGCCCGGCCGGCCGCTCGCCGAGCGTCACCAGGCGGCGGATGTGCCCGTGGTGGGCGCTGTCGCCGGTGTTGAACCAGGAGTGCACCTTCGCGGCCCCGCGCACGGGCAGTTCGCCGGTCGCGAGCTCGACGAAGGTGCGCGGGAAGGAGGCGACCATGGTCGGCTGGAACGCCTCCATGACCGGCTCGACGGTCGCGCGCCGCCAGTCCGCCATGACGACGGTCGGCAGCCCGAGCAGGACGGCCGTGAGGAAGTAGCTCAGGCCGCCCGCGTGGGTGTGCGGCATGAGCGACATCAGCCGGTCGTACGGCTCGGCCGGGAAGCGGACCATGCGCGGCTGCTTGCCGTCCCAGAACCCGCGGTGGGAGAGCATCGTGGACTTCGGGGTGCCGGTGGTGCCGGAGGAGTGGATCAGCGCGACGACGTCGTCCGGGCCGTGCCGGTGCGGGTACGCCGCGGGCAGCCCGGCCCGGTCGGCGTCGAACGCTCGCACCTCGGCGGCGAGGGCGAGGAAGCGTGGGCGGCGCTGCGGGTCCTCGCGGTAGGCGGCGGCGAGCCGGGTGGTGTCGTCCGCGACGACGCCGACCACGCCGACGTGGTCGAGGTAGCGGACCAGCACGTCGTGCCGCAGCGCGTCGTTGACCAGCGCGGGGACGGCGCCGAGCGCGGTGAGCGCGAGGAAGTGCAGCAGCGGCTCCAGACCCTCGCCGACGACGACCGCCACCGGCTCGCCGGGGCGCACGCCGTTGGCGTGGTACCAGGCGGCGTAGCGGTCGCGCAGGGCGGCGAGGTCGAGCAGGCTGTGGCCGCGCAGCACGACCTCGCCGCGGTGGTCGGTGCGGTGGGTGAAGACGAACGGGACCGCGCGGTGCGGGTTGGCCGCGAGGGCGTGGTCCAGGAAGTTGCCCGCGCCGAGGGCGGGTTCGGACATCAGCCGCTCTCTGGCGGCGAGCGGGGCGACGGAGCTGTGGTCGTTCATGGCGGTCTCCCGACGTGCGGTGCCGGGCGCGCGGCTCTCGTGGAGCCGGCGCCGGGCGGAGGGGGTGTGGATCAGGGCCGGGCGAGGACTTCGGTGGCGGCGCGGTGGCCGGAGCGGATCGCGCCCTCCATGAGTCCGAAGTAGGCGGTGCTGGTCTCGGTGCCGGCGAAGTGCACCCGGCCGTGCGGGGCGGTGAGCGCCGGGCCGTGCGCGAGCCAGTCGCCGGGGCCGAGCAGGGCGGCGTAACAGCCCTGGCTGTACGGTTCGTTGACCCAGTCGGTGAGGTGGCAGGCGAGGGGCTCGGGGAGCATGGGGAACAGCTGCGCGGCCTGCCGGACGGCCGCCTCGCGCTGTTCCTCGGGGCCGAGGGCGGCGAAGCGGTGCGCCTCGGCGCCGGTGACGAAGCCGGTGAGGACGCCCGGTCCGCCCTCGGGCGGGGTGTCGTCCACGGTGGAGAGCAGCGGGCCGCGGGCGTTGACCGACCAGCCGGACAGGCCGTGGTCGCGCCACAGCGGCGCGGGGTAGACCAGGCTCGCCTTGATCGCGCAGCCGCGCGAGGTGCGCTCGCCGGCCCGGTGCGGCGGCGGCCCGGGGCGGTGCTCGATCGCGTCGGCGAGCAGTGGCGGCAGCGCCAGCACGGCGACGTCCGCGCGGTAACTCCCGTGATCGGTGCGGACGGTGACCCCGTGCGCGTCCTGGTGCACGGCCCGGACGGGTTCGCCCAGCCGCACCCGGGAGCCGAGCCGGTCGGCCAGCCGCTCGCACACCTGGTGCGCGCCACCGGCGATCCGGTCCTGCTGGGCACCGCCCTCGAACGCGTTGAGGTAGCGCAGCCCGCCGCCGGAGCGCAGGTAGAACGCCATGTGCAGGACGGAGAGGTCGGCCGGGTCGGCGGCCATCATCTCGCCGAGGAAGAGCGGGAAGAAGAGCCGGGCGTCGGGATGGGCGAGGTGCTGCTCGGCCCACTCGGCGGCGGTGAGGGTGTCCAGCTGCTCGGCGCCGGGGGTGAGCCAGGGCGCCTCTGGCCTCACGGCGGAGGTGAGTTCGTCCAGCTGCTCGAAGAGGTCGCCGAGTGCGACGGCGTTCAGCGGTGGGAACCGGCCGTCCCGGGTGGCGTGTTCGCCGCCCAGGGCGAAGCGGCTGGCGCCGAGCATCGTCGTCGGCGTGGTTTTGAGGCCCAACTCGTCGATGAGGGAGAGCAGTTCGGTGTGCCGGTCGCCGAGGTAGGCGGCCCCGCCGTCGATCCACCGGCCGGGGGCGACCTCGATGCCGTGCGTGCGCCCGCCGACGCGGTCCCGGGCCTCCAGGACGGTGACGTCGATCCCTTGTTCCGCAAGGCCGTTGGCGGCGGTGAGCCCGGCGAGGCCGGCGCCGACGACGACGGCGGCCCGGGGAGTCACACCGCCCCCGTGATTCTCCCGGCGAGGCCGGCCGGGGTGGGCTCGGCCAGGAACTCCTCGAAGGTCAGTTCGACGCCGTGGCCCCGCGCGACGGCGCTGAGCACCCGGGTGGCGATCAGCGAGTCGCCGCCGAGCTGGAAGAAGTCGGAGTCGGCCGTGACGTCGTCGCGTTGGAGGACGCGCCGGAAGATGGCCACGACGTCGTCGGGCGTGGCCGGGATGGTGGTGTCGACGCTCAATGGAGGTCTCCTTCGACCTGGTCGTGGGAGTGGCTGGTGCCTGGACCTGTGCGGCGACGCCGCTAGGCGGCGTACCGGCGGTGGCAGCCGGCGCGGTCGACCTTGCCGCTCGCGGTGAGGACGAGCCGGGGCACGAGGGTCACCCGGCTGGGCACGAGGTGGCCGGGCACGCGTTCCCGCAGGTGGGCCAGTAGTTCGGTGTCGAGGGTGGTGCTGTCGGCGTGGGGCCGCGGCACGACGTAGGCGACGAGGGCCGGGCGTCCCGCGAGGGTCGCCGCGGTGACGGCCGCGGCCGACACGCCGGGGTGGGCGGCCAGGTGGGTCTCGACCTCGGCCGGGTCGACCCGGACGCCGCGGACCTTCACCTCGCCGTCCAGGCGCCCCTCGTGGGAGAGGACGCCGTCGGGCGCGGCGGCGACGCGGTCGCCGGTGCGGTACCAGCGCTCGCCGTCGGCGGTGGTGAAACGTGCCGCGGTGGCCTGGGGCAGGCCGCGGTAGCCGAGGGCGACGGCCGGCCCGCCGATCATCAACTCGCCGTCTTCGCCGATGCGTTCGCGCACATGGGGGAGTGCCCGCCCGATCGGCGCCCGCGCGGTGCCGTCCCACGCGCGGCGGGGGGCGAGCGGGCCGTGCAGGTCCACGGCGTGCGTGATCATGGTGGTCTCGGTGCTGCCGTAGGTGTTGAGCAGCCGGAGTCGCCCGGTGTCCAGGCGGCTCCAGTCGGCCAGCCGGGCGGGGTTGGCCGCCTCGCCGCCGATCACCAGCAGCCGCACGCACTCCGGCAGGGTGAGTCGGTCCTCGGCGAGGTGGAGCACGAGTTCGTGCCAGAAGGCGGTCGGCAGGTCGAGGACGGTGACGCGTTCGCGCTCGACCATCCGCAGGAAGCGGGGGAACGAGCCGCTGTGCGCGTCGGGGTCGACGATCAGCGCGGCGCCGGTGGCGAGGGTCGGCAGGATCTCCTCGAAGCAGGTGTCCCAGTTGAGGGAGGCGAACTGGAGCACGCGGTCGTCCGGCGTGAGGCCGAACAGCTCGCGCAGGGAGGGGACCGTCGCCGCGAGGGCGCGACGGGGAGTGACGACGGGTTTCGGCTGCCCGGTCGAACCCGACGTGAAGAGAATGTAGGCCGGCCGTTCCCCGGCGTCCTCGGCGGCGCTCTCGGCGCGTGGTGCGGAGCCCGGCTCCGGCGGGTCCCCGGGGAATTCCGGGGCCTGCGGTAACTCGACCGAAGCAAGCCCGACTCGGGGTGAGAGGGCGGTTCCGGTGACGATCGCCGAGCGGCACTCGGCGGCGGCTGTCATGGCCTCCTGGCGAGGCCCCGGAAATGCCGGATCGACCGGGCAATAGGTGCCGCCGGCGGCGAGGACGCCGAGCAGCGCGACAACGGTTTCCGGTGTGTGCACGGCCGGTACGGCGACCGTGCCCGGATCGGCGCCCAGGCGCATGGCCAGGGCGTTCGCCGACTCGTGGAGCCGGCGGTAGGTCAGGGCGCGTCCACGGTGGACGATCGCCGGACGGTCGGGATATCGACGTGCCATTTCGGTGAACACGTCGAACAGGTCGGGGGCGACCTGGAGGGTACCGCGAATATTTGACATGCCCGCCCCAAATGACGCTGAGAAGTGCTCATCCGTGCTCGGCGAACGGCGACTCTACCTTCGAACATGCGTGGGGACAATGTCCGTTGGGAATGTTCTTCCAGGAGGGTGTGGGCGAACTGTGAATCCGCACCCGGCACTTCGGTGGTTCGGGCGGGGAAGGTCTCGGCCGGGCGACCGGGGAGTGGTGGCGCGGTGACGGAGCGTCACCGATCCGACGGGGCGTCAGGAAGCCAGGGGGGCCGACCACACGAGCCGGGTTCCGCCGCCCTCGGCCGTGCTCGCCTCGAAGGTGCCCCCCACCCGCTCGGCCCGCTCGGCGAGGTTGCGCAGCCCGCTGCGCCGGCCGCCCTCCGGCAGGCCCGTGCCGTCGTCCACGACGGTCAGCGAGACCCGCCCGGCGACCGCGCGCAGCGTCACCTCGACCCGGCTCGCGCCGGCGTGCCGGGCGGCGTTGCTCAGCGCCTCGCCGAGCACCGCCACCACGTGCTCGGCCAGCTCCTGCGACACGTCGGTGTCGAGGAGGCCCTCCATGCTCAGCCGCGGCGGGAAGCCGAGCGTCGCCTGTGCCTCGGTGACGGCGCGCGTGGTGCGCGCGCGCAGGCCGCGGTCGGGCTCGCCGTGGGCCCGCAGGCCGAAGATCGTCGAACGGATGATCTTGATGGTCTCGTCCAGGTCCGCGACCGCCCGCCCGACCCGGTCGGCCGCCGCCGGGCTGTCGATCAGCCGGCCCGCGCTCTGCAGCGTCATCCCGGTCGCGAACAGCCGCTGGATCGCCAGGTCGTGCAGGTCCCGGGCGATCCGGTCGCGATCCTCCAGCAGCGTCAACTGCTCGGCGTCGCGTCGCCGTTCGGCCAGTTCGAGGGCCAGGGCGGCCTGGTCCGCGAAGCCCAGCAGCGGGCCCGTCTCGGCCGCGCTGAAGGCCGGCTGCCCGGCCGCCCGCGCGAGCAGCAGCACGCCCCGCCCGTACCCCGAGCCGGTGCCCAGCGGCACCGCGACCGCCGGCCCGAGCCCGTCGAACCGCCCGGCCGGGCCCGCCGGGTACCGTCCGTCGCAGGCCAGCTCGCCACTGGTCACCGGCGAACCGGACGCGTACGCCGCCCCCGACAAGGTGCCGGCCACCGGCACCGTGACCCCGAGCCGCTCGGTCGGCGTGCCGCCCAGCGCGACCTCGACCGCCAGCTCCTGCGCCCGCTCGCCCGGCTCGGCCAGCGCCATCGACACGTCCGCCAGCTCGGCGCCGGCGATCTCCCGCGCCCGGCGGGCGATCAGCTCCACCACCGCCAGGCGCGGCGCGCCGGACAGCAGGCTCCGGGTGATCTCCGCGCTCGCCCGCAGCCAGCGCTGCTGGCGCTGCGCCTCCTCGTACAGCCGCGCGTTGTCGATCGCGACCCCGGCCGCGACGGCCAGCGTCGAGATCACCGCCTCGTCGTCCGCGTCGAAGTCCAGGCCGCCGCGCTTGTCCGTGAGGTACAGGTTCCCGAACACCTCGCCGCGCACCCGCACCGGCACCCCGAGGAAGGTGGTCATCGGCGGGTGGCCGGGCGGGAATCCGGCGGAGGCCGGGTGGTCCGACAGCATCGGGCAGCGCAGCGGGCGCGGGTCGCGGATCAGCTCGCCGAGGATGCCCCGGCCGGACGGCGGCGGGCCGATCTCGGCGATCTCCCCGTGCGTCATCCCGACCGTGAGGAACTGCGACAGCGAGTGCCCGTCCGCGCCGATCACGCCGAGCGCGGCGTAGCGGGCGTCCACCAGGTCGGCGGCGGCCTCGACGATCCGGTGCAGCGCCTGGGCGAGGTCCAGCTCCCGGCCGACCGCGAGCACCGCCTCCAGCAGGCTGTGCACGCGGTCCTGGGTGCCGCGGGCCGCGTCGATGCGCCACTGGAGCTCCTCCAGCAGCTCGTCCAGCCGCAGCCGGGGCATCCGCGCGCCGCCGGCCGCGGGGGTGCCGTCCGCCGGGGTCCCCTTCGCGCCGCCCACCCGTACTCCTCCAGTTGCCCGCCGCACCCCAGGCCAGAAGCGCCCTGACCGGGAGGACCGTCGGATTCACCGTAGTGCCCGGGTGTCGCCCCGCCGCACCCCGGGGTCGCCCGTAGGCTCCGTCGGGCGGGCCTTTCGTCCCGTCCGCGGGGGTCCTGCGGCCTCTGCCGCACGGGCGGCGCGGCCGGAGAGGGTGGGGGAGCAACGGACGGAACGTCAGCACACCCACCGTCCGGCAACGGCCACCGAGGGAAGGACCCCTTGCCATGACGCCACTCGTACTCGTCGGGGTCGACGGCTCGACCGGCAGCACCGCCGCCGCCCGCTGGGCCGCCGGGGAGGCGGAGCGCCGCGGGGTGCCGCTGCGCCTGGTGCACGCCTGGCCGTGGCTCACCGACGGCCGCAACGCCATGGCCGAGCCGGACCACCTGCCGGCCGCCGCCGAGCGCGTCCTCGCCGACGCCGCCGCCGAGCTGCGCGCCGCCCACCCTGGCCTCGACGTGCGGACGGACGTCGTGCTCGACGCGCCCGTCGACGGCCTGGTCGCCGCCGCCGAGGACGCCGGCCTGCTCGTGGTCGGCTCGCGCGGGCTCGGGGGCTTCACCGGGCTGATGCTCGGGTCCGTAGGCATGGCCGTGGCGGCGCGCAGCAGCGTGCCGGTGGTCGTGGTGCGCGAGCAGCAGGCGGGGGCGGGCGGGGCGGACGTCGTGGTCGGCGTCGACGCCCAGGAACCGGACGAGGGCGTACTCGGCTTCGCGTTCGCCGAGGCCGCCCGGCGCAGGGTCCGGGTGCGGGCGGTGCACGGCTGGGACCTGCCGCCGGTGTTCGCGTACGCCGGCTGGGTGCCGCAGGCCGCGGAGATCTCCCAACTGGAGGCGATGGAGGAGAAGATGCTCTCCCTCGCCCTGGCCGGGCAGCGGGAGCTGCACCCCCACGTGGAGGTGGTCGAGGAGGTCCGGCTGGGCGCGGCCGGGGCGCTCGTCGAGGCCTCGGCGGGCGCGGCGCTGGTGGTGGTGGGCCGCAGGCGCCGCAGGGTCGAACTCGGCCCGCGCCTCGGCCGCATCGCGCACGCGGTGCTGCACCACGCCAAGGCGCCGGTGGCGGTCGTCCCGCACGGGTGATGCCGGACAGGGTCGGCGGGCCGCGGCCCGCCGACCCCTCGGTCACGGCCGTGAGCCCGGCGGCCGCACCTGGGCCTTGAGCCGGAGCTCCGGGCTGTGCCGGAACGTGAGGGTGAAGTCCACCCACCGGCCCGCCCGCAGCGGCGGCGGGGCGGCCATCATCAGGTCGGAGTCCTCCGGGGACAGCACCAGCTCGCCGCGCGCCGGCACCGGCAGCGCGGTCACGGCCTCCCACCGCCCGGCGGCGCCCTGGTGCAGGTGCCGCTTCAGCGTGATCGGACCGCCGAACTCCCAGCTCGCACCGGTCAGTTCGTCCGGTACGTCGCCGGGGTTGCGGATCGTGAAGAACGCCGTCGTGGCCGGCGCCGCCCCCGCCGTCGGCAGCAGCACCCACCCGTCCCCGGCGGCCTCGACCGGCCGGGGACGCCCGGCGCCGCCGACCGCCGTCCAGCCGCTCAGCAGGGCGAGCGCCAGCACCGCGGCTCCGACGGGCGGGCCGACCGCCTTGAGCCGCTCGATCATCACCGCTGGTCCCCCTTCCGGGAGTTGCCGCGTCCGGGCTGCCACGTGCGCAGCCGCAGGCTGTTGCCCACCACGAGCAGTGAGCTGAGCGACATCGCGACCGCCGCCAGCATCGGGTTCAGCAGCCCGACGGCCGCCAGCGGGATGAGCACGACGTTGTAGCCGAACGCCCACAGCAGGTTCGCCCGGATCGTGCCCAGCGTGCGCCGGGCCAGGCGGACGGCGTCCACCACCGCCTCGATGTCGCCGCGCACCAGCGTGAGCCCGGCCGCGCCGATCGCGGCGTCGCTGCCCGAGGCCAGCGCGACCCCGAGGTCCGCCGAGGCCAGCGCCACCGCGTCGTTGACGCCGTCGCCGACCACCGCCGTCGTCCGCCCGGCGGCCTTCAGTTCGGCCACCACCTCGGCCTTGCGCTCGGGCGAGGCCGAGGCGTGCACCCGCTCGATACCGAGCTCGTCCGCCACCGCCCGGGCCGCGCCGGGGCCGTCGCCGGTGAGGAGGACGGTCTCCAGGCCCATCCCGCGCAGCCGGTGCAGCGCGCGCCAGCTGCCGGAGCGCACGGTGTCGCCGACGGCCAGGACGGCAGCCGCCCGTCCGTCCAGCTCCACGACCACGGCCGTACGGCCCGCCCGGCCGGCCTCCGCGACCGCCTCCGCGAGCTCCGGCGGGAGGTCGACGGCGTCCGGACGGACCACTCGCACCGCCCGCCCCTCGACCGTCCCGGCCACCCCGACCCCGGCTGTCGCCCGGAAGCCGCTCACCGGCGGCAGTTCGCCGCACCGCTCCCGGGCCGCCGCCGCGACGGCCCGCCCGATCGGGTGCTCCGACCGGTGCTCCACCGCACCGGCCAGCCGCAGCGCCTCGTCCTCGAACGCGTCCTCGGCACCCGCCGTCGTGACCGCCGCGAGCCGCATCCGCCCGGTGGTCAGCGTCCCGGTCTTGTCCAGCACCACGGTGTCGACCCGCCGCAGGCTCTCCAGCACCTCGGGCCCGCGCACCAGCACGCCGAGCTCCGCGCCCCGCCCGGTCGCCGCGAGCAGCGCCGTCGGGGTCGCGAGCCCGAGCGCACACGGGCAGGCCACCACGAGCACCGCGACCGCCGCCGTCACCGCCGCCTGCGGGGCCGCGCCCGCGCCCAGCCAGAAGCCCAGCACGCTCACCGCGACCGCCAGCACGCACGGCACGAACACCCCGGCCACCGCGTCCGCGAGCCGCTGCGCCCGCGCCTTGCCCGCCTGGGCGTCGGCCACCAGGGCGGTGATCCGGGCGAGCTGGGTGTCCGCGCCGACCGCCGTCGCCCGCACCACGAGCACGCCGCCGACGTTCACCGTCGCGCCCGCCACCCGGTCCCCCGGGCCGACCTCGACCGGCGCGCTCTCGCCGGTCAGCAGGCTCAGGTCGAGCGCCGAACCGCCCTCGACCACCACCCCGTCGGTGGCCACCCGCTCACCCGGCCGCACCACGAACTCCTGGCCCGGCAACAGCAGTCCGATCGGCACCAGCCGTTCCCCGCCGCCCTCCCGGACGCACACCTCCTTCGCGCCCAGCTCGGCCAGCGCCCGCAGCGCCGAACCGCCGCGCCGCCGCACCCGGCCCTCCAGCAGCCGCCCGGCCAGCACGAACAGCGGCACGCCGACGGCGGCCTCCAGGTACACGTGCGCCGCGCCGCCGCCGGCCGTCAGCGAGAACGGCATCCGCATGCCGGTGGCACCCGCCCCGCCGACCAGCAGGGCGTACGCCGACCAGCCGAAGGACGCCAGCACACCGAGGCTCACCAGCGTGTCCATCGTCGCCGCCGCGTGCCGCAGCCCCTGCCACGCCCGCCGGTGGAAGCCCGCCGAACCCCACGTCACCACCGGCACGGCCAGCCCGAAGCACACCCACTGCCACGCCGGGAACTGCAGCGACGGCACCATCGACAGCACCAGCACGGGCACGGCCGGCAGCGCCGTCACCAGCAGCCGCCACCGCCCGTCCGGCTCCTCCTCCGCCGGGCCGACGGCCGCCCCGGCCGCCACCGACTCGGCCGTGTAGCCCGCCCGTTCGACGGCCGCCACGAGCTCCTCGACGGCCACGCCGGCCGGGTGCAGCACCCGAGCCCGGCCGGTGGCCAGGTTCACCCCGGCCGACACGCCCTCGATCTTCGCCAGCCGCTTCTCCACCCGGCCCACGCACGCCGCGCAGGTCATCCCGCCGACCGCCAGGTCGGTGCTCACCAGCGCCCCGGCGCCGGCCCCCGCGACCGCGCTCACCGCATGCCTCCCATGTCGTGCCCGGACATCCCGGGCGAGCCGCCGCCCCCGACCCCGGGCGTCAGCCCCGGCGACACCGGCCCTGCCTGACGGCCCACGGCGTACGCCACCACGAACACCACCACCAGCAGCAGGGCGAACCCCGCCAGCACACTCAACGGCCGGACTCCCGGCGACTTCGCACTCACCCCCCACCAGTCGGACGGCGGACCGGAGTGGTTCCCGTACGGTCCGAACTCCGCGGAAACCGCCCGGGACGCCCCGGTCCCGTCGCCGGAACGGGGGTGGAGCCGGCCGGCCCGGGAGCAGCCGCAGGTCCACTCGAACGGGCGTGCAGGTCTCGCCGTCCCGCCGCCGCGCCCCGAAGCATGGGGTGCAGGACACGCCGAGCGAGAAGAGGCAACCTGCCGTGCGCGAACTCCACACCCACCCGGGCCCCCGCCGCCGGACGGCCCCCCGCATGGTCGCCCTGACCGCGATGCTGGCCGCCGGGGGCGTCCTGGCGGCGGCGTGCAGCAGCTCGTCGACCAACCCGTCGATCTCCCGCACCTCGGGGCCGTCCCCCGCCGGGTCGGCCGCGGCCACCGAGTCCGCCTCGCCCGCGGCGAGCGGTTCGCCGTCCCCCGGGCCCGAGGCGGCCGCCTCCTCGGCCGCGGCGGCGGCCGCGTTCGCCGCCTCCGTCTCCGCCCAGCAGGCGATGGCCCACGACAAGGCCGTCTCCGCCCTCGCCCTGGTCCCCAACGGCGGCAACGCCCTCGGCGCGGTCACGATCACCGGCGTCCCGCTCGCGGTCACCGGCGGCCTGCCGGCCGCCGTCGTGACCATCAGCAACGACGGCCTGGACACGGCCTCCTACGCCGTGCAGGTCGACTTCACCGACACCAACGGCAAGACCGTCGAGACCACCGTCGTGGGCGCCGAGAACGTCCCGAGCAACGAGAAGGCGTCCCCCGTGGCGTTCAGCAGCCGCACCGACCAGCGGCTGCTCCCGGTGGTGGTGAAGGCCGTCCAGTACTGACCGGCCGGCCGCTCAGGGCCGTACGGAACGGGGTCCGGTGACTTCGGCGCCGAGCGCGCCGACCCGGGCCCGCAGTTCGCGGTCGGCGGTGACGACCAGGCAGTCCCGGTCAGGCCGCTCGGCCCTGGCCGCCCGGACGACCTCGACGATCAGGTCGTCGCCGCTCCCGGCGGCGGCGACCACCCGGACCCCGGGCACCTGCGCGACGCCGCGCGCCGCGCCCTCGACCACCAGCACCACGTCCAGTGGCCCGTCCCGCCCCGGCAGCCCCCGCCCGGCGACGGCGACCAGCGCGTCGCGCAGCCGCTCGGCCGCCCCGCGCCGGTCCCGCCACCAACCGTCGGGCACCGATCCGACGACGTTCGCACCGTCCACGACCAGCAGTGGCACCGCGTTGTCACCCATGACCCGCAAGCCTGCCACGCCGGGTCCGCCCAGCGGTCGCACCCACGAGGGGAGCGGCCCGTGCACACCCGCATCGACGAGACCGGCGGCCGCGTCCACCGCGTCTCGACCTGCGTCCCGGAGATCGTGCCGCCCGCCGGGCGTCGTCTTTCACCCACCTCGGCGACGGCCCGCCCGTCACCGTCGGGGACCTTCTCGAAGCGGCCCTCGAATCCGAGCGGCTGCGCCGGAGGAGCGGTTTCGGCCCGGAGCCCGACGGTCGTCGGCCTGCCCCGGCGTTCTCGCGGACCCGCACCCACGGGGTCTGTCCTCACACCCCCGACTGCCGGACGGACGGCGGGGGTGTGAGGACAGACCCCGGGCGCGGCTCAGTCGGTCAGGGTGATCCGGATCCCGACCGTGCCGCGCTCGCCGCGCCGGATGCGGCTGCCGAGCAGGGTGAGCACGCCCAGCAGGCCGTACTTCTGGCGCAGCAGCGTGCGGTAGGCGGCGGTCCGCTCGGGGCCGAGGAGTTCGGCGGTGGCGGGGTACTGGTCGCCGGTGGGGCGGCCCTTGACGTCGCAGGGGCCGACGAGGACGTCCGCGCGGTTGCGGATCCGTTTGACCTTCCAGGAGTCCGCGACGGTCCAGACGCCGAGCGCGTCGCCGTCGCGGACCACCCAGACCGGGGTCGGCACGGCGGTGCCGTCCTTCTTGTAGGTGGTGACGAGCAGGTAGCTCCCGGAGGACAGCTCGACGATCCGGGCGAGCCGGTCCCGCGAAGCGGGGTCAGGGGTGGTCATGCCGGAAGTCTAGGGCGGGGGATCGCCGCTGCTCAGCGGCGGGTGCGGGCGGCGTGGACGAGGGCGCGGGTGCGGCGGGCCAGACGGCGGCGGCCGGTGCCGGTGGAGCCCTGGGTGCTCGGGGCTGCCGGGGCGGCCGGTTTGGCGGTGGCGGTGGCGGTGTCGGTGGCTTGGGCGACCGCGCCGCGGCGGCGGCGCGCGGCCGTGCGGCCCGCCGCCCACAGGACGAGGGCCGCGCCGAGGGCGGCGGCCGTCCAGGCGGCGGGGCCGAGGTCGTGGCCCTCGTCCTGAGCGGCGTGCGGCCGGGCCCCTGCGGCAGGGGCGGTGCCCGCCGGGGTGCCGGGTGCGTCCGGAGCGTCCGGCGCGGTCACCGGTGCGGTGTCGTCGACGAGTTGGCCGACCGGCTGCACCTTGCCGGCGGCCGCGAAGCCCCAGTCGAGCAGGCTGGCCGCTTCGTCGTACACCTTGCCCTGGGCCTCGGGGTGCATGACCGTCACGAGGAGGGTCCGGCCGTCGCGTTCGGCGGCGCCGGTGAAGGTGGCGCCCGCGTTGGTGGTGTAGCCGTTCTTGACGCCGATCAGGCCCGGGTACTTGCCCAGCAGCCGGTCGGTGTTGGCGATGTCGAAGCTGGTGCGCTGCCCGGTGACCTTGTCCAGCCCGCCGGGGAAGTGGGCCGTGCGGGTCGAGCAGTAGGAGCGGAAGTCGGGGATGCGCAGCCCGGCCCGCGCGAACAGGGTGAGGTCGTAGGCGGAGGAGACCTGCCCGTCCATGTCGTAGCCGTCGGGCGAGACGACCTTGGTGTCGCGGGCCTGGAGGGTGTTCGCGCGGGCCTGCATCTCGGCGACGGTCCGCGCGATGCCGCCGTTCATGTGGGCGAGCACGTGGACGGCGTCGTTGCCGGAGCTGAGGAAGACGCCCCGCCAGAGGTCCTCGACGCGGTAGGGCAGGTTCTCCTTGACGCCGACGAGGCTGCTCCCGACGCCGAGGTCGGCCAGCTCGGCCTGGGTCACCTGGTGGACGTCGGCGCGGTCGAACTTCGTCATGACGGTGTCCGCGAACAGCATCTTCAGCGTGCTGGCCGGGGGCAGCGGCAGGTGGGCGTTCTGGGCGGCGAGCACCTCGCCCGTGCCGGCGTCGGCGACCAGCCAGGAACGCCCGCTGAGCGCGGTGGGGAGTGCGGGGGCGCCGGCGAGCGGGGCGACCTGGACGGCGGGGCGGCCGAGCCGCTCGCCGCCGACGACGGAGGCGGAGTCCTGTCCGGCCGCGGCCGGGGCGGTCGCGACGAGCACGAGGAGGGACACGGCGGAGGCCGCGGCCAGCCTGCCCGCATGCGGTGACATCTGCTGCACACCGCGAACGTACCCGCGCCGCCGCCGGGCCGCCGTGCCTGCTGCTCCGTCCGGTGTCCGGCCCGCGCAGGTACTGCGCAAGGCCTTCCCGCGCGGGTCGGCGCGACTTTGGTGGCCCGAAGTCGCGCCGAAAGTCGGACTTACCGGGGACCGCGGTGCTCCTAGGCTTCCGGTATGAAGACCCTGCTCGGCTACCTCGGCTTCGTCCTGATCCTCGGCGGTGCGACCGGCCTGCTCTCCGACCACCTCGGGGGCTTCCGGCTGTTCGGCTTCGTCCGCTTCCTCGTCCCGGCCGGGCACGAGACGGTCGGGTACGCGGTGCTGATGGCGCTCGGCGTGCTGCTGGCGATCCCGGCGGCCCGGCGGGGCTGAGCGGGGCCGCCTGGGGCCGCGTGGGGTTGAGTGGGGCCGCTGGGGCTGAGCGGGGTCAGCCGGGCGCCGCGATCCCGTCGAGGAGCACGGCGAGACCGCTGCGGAAGCCCTCGCGGTCGCGCGCCTGCGGGTCCGGGTCGCCGCTCCTCTCCAGGGCGGTCAGGAGCGGAAAGCGATCCGCGAAGTCGGGTGCCAGTTCGGCGAGTTGGGCCGAGCGGGCGGTCCACCAGTCCGCGTCGGCGACGCCGGTCGCGGTGGCCGCGTCGCGGGCCTCGGCGGCCACGCCGGCCATCCCGCGGACGAACTGCCACAGCGCTCCGACGGCCCCGCGCAGCCGCCGGGCCGGCAGCCCGGCCGGCCGCAGGGCGCGCAACAGGCCCTCCATGGCGGCGAGTTCGGCGGGGCCCAGGACCGGCCGGGCCTGCGAGACCTGGAGCATCCAGGGGTGGCGCAGGTAACAGGCGTGCAGCGCCTCGGCCCAGGCGGTGACGGCGGCCCGCCAGTCCCCGTCGCCGTCGGATTCCGCCGGCAATTCGGCGAGCGCCCGGTCGTGCATCAGGTCCAGCAGTTCGGCCTTTCCCGGGACGTACGTGTAGAGCGCCATCGCGGTGCGGCCGAGCCGTTCGCCGACGGCCCGCATCGAGAGCGCGGCCATGCCCTGGGAATCGGCCACGGCGATTCCCGCCGACACGATCGAGTCCACGTTCAGACCGGGCTTGGGGCCGCTGCGCCCGGTGCGCGGGGCGGGTTCGGCGCCGGGGGTGCGCCACAGCAGGGACAGGGAGCGGTGAGCGTCGCCCTGCCCGGCGTACACGACCATTCCAGGAACTCCTTATAGTGTAAAGTAACCGCGTCACGGTAACTCTTTATGGCATAAGGTTACCAATCCGCGAGACTGGAAGGAGTTCCGCGTTGACCCTGCCCGTCACCTCCGTCGAGGTCGCTGCCGTCCGCCGGATCACGCCGCGCACCGCCCGGGTCACGTTCGAGGCCGCCGCCCTCGAGGACACCGTCGGCGGCTCGCCCGACCAGCAGGTGAAGCTCTGCTTCCCCCGCCCCGGCCAGGCCGAGCCGGTCCTTCCCGCCCAGAGCGACGACCCCGTCGGCTGGTACCAGGCCTACCTGGCCGTTCCCGAGGCGGAGCGCCCGTCGATGCGCAGCTTCACCGTCCGCCGCCGCGTCCCCGGCACCCGGCGGATCGAGATCGACTTCGTCCTGCACGGCGACACCGGGCCCGCGTCCGCGTGGGCCCTGCGTGCCGAACCCGGCGACCGGCTCGGCATGGTCGGCCCGTCCGAGCTGTACGCCCGGCCGGTCCCGCTCGCCGAGGCCGCCGCCACCGCCGACTGGATCCTGTTCGCCGGCGACGAGTCCGCGCTGCCGGCGATCGCCACGCTGGTCAAGGCGTTGCCGGCCGGGGCCGCGGCGCTCGCGTTCGTCGAGGTCGCGGACGAGTCGGAGCGACAGCCGCTGGACGGCCCGGCCGGCCTGACCGTCCGCTGGCTGTACCGGGGCGGCGCCCGCCCGGGCACCGTGCTGACCGAGGCGGTCCGGGCCGCCGAGCTGCCGGCCGGCATCCCGTTCGCGTGGCTCGCCGGTGAGGCGGACGCCGTCCGGGCGCTGCGCCGGTACCTGGTGGGGGAGTGTGGGGTGCCAAAGAAATTTGTCGATTTCTCGGGTTATTGGCGCTACCGGCTCACCCAGGACGACGCCCCGACGGCGCAGGACCTGGCCGACGCTCAGGAAAAACTCACGATGTCCTGATTCCATCCGGTCGGGGTTCGTTTGTCCGGGCGTTCGCCGACGAACGCCCGGACCTCCCCGAACCCGGCGCGGGTGCCGAGACGGATCCCCGGCCGGAACTGGCCCGGTTTGGCGGGGTGCTGACAGGGAAGAGGGACAACCGGTCAGTAGTGCACCCCGGGGTGCGGTCCGATTTCGCCCGGTACCTGGTGGCGGTTGTTCGCCAGTGTCCGAAGTTCGCCAGTGGGGTGAACGAGGGTGATCAGGCACTGCTTCGCAGGTGAGAGCAGGGTAAAGGTCTGCGATGGCCGGATTTCCGTCCTGCATTTTACTAATCGATGGTCATTTTTACTTTCTGATGGGGAAATCCCCCCTTGTCGTGGTCGTGCCGGATGCGCTGGAATGCGTCCGCTGTCGGGACGCGCGGTCCGGAGCAACCACGCGGCCGACAAGGATCCGCGCAGGCTGGACCGTGCAACCTGACGTCTCATCAGACGAAAGGATGTCCATTGATCGGCTGGCGGAAATCCCAGCTAGCAGCCGCCGTCACGGTCACTGCCGCGTCCATGGTCCTCGGTTTCGGGACCACGGCGTTCGGCGCTCCGATCCCCGACACCACCAGCGCCCCCCAGGCGTCGGCGGACGGGGCCCCGGTGCCGGTGATCGTGATCCTCAAGGACCAGATAGCGGACGCCCCGGCCGACAACGGCCACGTGGGCGCCCGTCAGCAGAAGACCGAGCACGCCCAGGCTCCCCTGCTGAACAAGGTCAAGGCCAACGGTGGCACCAACGTCAAGAGCTTCGTGCTCGGCAACGCCTTCTCGGCCACGGTCAGCCCGGCCCTGAAGGCGCAGCTCCAGGCCGACCCGGCCGTCGCCACCGTGGTGGCCGACGCCCCGGTCGCCGTCACCCCGGCCGTCGCCGCCAAGGCGAAGGCCGCCCAGGCCGCCGAGAGCGCCAAGGCGTCGACGGCCGCCGCGACCCCGAACGCCGTTACGGGCAGCAACGGCGCCCAGGCTCCCGAGGAGAACGCGACCAACACGGTCTGCCCCTCCGACCCGAGCAAGCCGCTGCTGGAGCCCGAGGGTCTCTACTCGACCCGCGTGGCCACCGGCAACGGCAAGGCCGGCGCGGCCGACCTGGCCACCGGCAAGGGGGTCAAGGTCGCCTACATCGCGGACGGCCTCGACCCCAACAACCCGGACTTCATCCGGGCCGACGGCTCGCACGCCGTCGTCGACTACCAGGACTTCTCGGGCTCCGGCTGGGACACCCCGACCGGTGGCGCGGAGGCCTTCGGTGACGCCTCGGCGGTCATCGCCCAGGGCCGCCAGGTCTACGACGTCTCGAAGTTCGTCAACCAGTCGGCGCACCCGCTCGCGGCCGGCTGCAACATCCGCGTGAAGGGCATCGCCCCGGACGCGGACCTCGTCGCCCTCAAGGCGGGTGGCGAGATGATGTCCAACTCGTCGATCCTGCAGGCGATCGACTACGCGGTGCGGGTCCAGCACGTCGACGTGCTGAACGAGTCCTTCGGTGGCAACCCGACGCCGGACTCCAGCGCCCACGACACCATCTCGCTCTTCAACGACGAGGCCGTCAAGGCCGGTGTCACGGTCTCCGTCTCCTCCGGCGACGCCGGCCTGAGCGGCACCGTCGGCTCCCCGGCCACCGACCCGAACGTCATCGCGGTCGGCGCCTCGACGGACAACCAGAACTACCAGCAGACCGGTTACGCGGGTGCCGGGTTCTCCAACAAGACCTGGAGCGACAACCGCATCTCCGCGCTGTCCTCGGGCGGCTTCACCCAGGCCGGCCGCTCGGTCGACCTGGTCGCCCCGGGCGAGTCGGACTGGGCCCTGTGCTCGACCGACGTCTCCAAGTTCACCGACTGCGGTGGCTTCGGCGGCACCGCCGCGGGCATCCAGTCCTTCGGCGGCACCTCGCAGGCCGCGCCGTTCGTGACCGGCGCCGCGGCCCTGGTCATCCAGGCCTACCGCGACACCCACGGCGGCGACTCGCCGTCCCCGGCCCTGGTGAAGAAGTTCATCACCGGCACCGCCACCGACCTCGGCGTCCCGGCCGAGGAGCAGGGCGCGGGTCTGCTGAACGTCCGCGGCGCCGTCGAGGCCGCCCGCGGCTACGACGACGGTGACGGCACGCCCGGCAGCAGCCAGGTCGTCGTGAACACCGGTCAGCTCGACATCGCCGGCGCCCCGGGCTCGACCCACACCGCCGACGTGAGCGTCACCAACACCAGCGACACCACCCAGACGGTCAGCGCCGCCACCCGCAGCTTCGCGCTGATGGGCAACAGCCAGCAGACCGTCAAGATGGACTCGGCCTCCACCGACACCTTCAAGTACGCCACCAACGGCGCCACGTGGGTGAAGCAGCAGGTCAAGATCACCGTCCCGGCCGGCGCCGACCGCCTCGCGGCGTCGATCGCCTGGCAGGGTGCGGCCAACCCGACCGTCAACGGTCCGGTCGTCCGCATGACGCTGCTCGACCCGAGCGGCCGCTTCGAGACCAACACCCGCCCGCAGGGCGGTGCCACCCCGGCCAACTTCGGCCTGGTGGACGTCCCGCACCCGGTCGCCGGCGACTGGACCGCGATCCTCTACACCCCGCAGGGCAAGGGCGGCTACACCGGCCCGGTCCAGCTCGGCGCCACCTTCCAGCGCGCGGAGCCGGCCGGCACCGTGGGCCCGAACGTCGTCGACATCGAGCCGGGTGACACCAAGACCCTCAAGGTCCAGGTCACCACCCCGGCCACCAGCGGCGACTCCAGCGAGGCGGTCACCGTCTCCAGCTCCAACGGCCAGACCACCAGCGTCCCGGTCATCCTGCGCAGCCTCGTGCCGGTCACCAACGGCAACGGCGCCTTCTCCGGCACCATCACCGGCGGCAACGGCCGCGGCGGCTCGCCCACGCAGAGCTTCTCCTACGCGTTCGACGTCCCGAAGGGCCAGAAGGACCTGCGGGTCGGCGTCACGGTCAAGGACTCCAAGCTCCTCATGCAGGGCGCGCTCATCAGCCCGAACGGCACCCCGGCCGACGTCGAGGGCAACGCCCTCCTCGACGCCCAGGGCAACCTGACCGGCACCGGCACCGGCGTCTCGGCCACCGTGGTCAACCCGGCCGAGGGCCGCTGGCGCTTCGTGTTCAACGTGATCGGCTCGGTCAGCGGCCAGCAGCTCGGCCAGGACTTCGCGGGCACCATCGGCTTCAACAAGGACGTGGCCACCGCCGCGGGCCTGCCGACCGACGCGAAGACCAAGCTCGCCGCCAACAAGCCGGCGACCTTCCAGGTCAACTACACCAACAACACGGTCGCCACCCAGGTCATCTCGGCCGACGGCCGTCTCGACCGCCGCACCGACGTGAACCTGGTGCCGCAGGGCGCCTCGTCCGCCGTCACCCTGCCGCTGTCGCTGACCTCCTCGGTCCCGTCGTTCCTGGTTCCGCCGGGCACCGACAAGCTGAACGGCGTGGCCGCGTCCACGACCCCGGCCCAGCTGGAGCTCGCCGACGCCACCGCGTCGCCGGACCTGTTCGGCGACCTGAAGAAGGCCCAGAACGGCTCGACGATCTCGGTCGTGACGTTCAACGGCAGCGCCGCCCAGCCGGTCGTCCCCGGCCTGTGGGGCACCTTCCTCCAGCAGATCGGCCCGTTCTCCAACGCGGGCGCCCCGGCCGGTTCGGCCACCATCACCGCGACCGCCCACACCCTGGCGTTCGACCCGGCGCTGACCTCCAGCACCGGTGACATCTACGCCGCGTCGGTCAACGCCACGGCTCCGGCCGCCACCCCGGTGACCGTCGCCCCCGGCGCCACCGGCTCGCTGCAGGTGACCATCACCCCGACCGGCGCGAAGGGCAGCACCGTCCACGGTGTCCTGTACCTGGTGTCCGGCCCGACCGGTGTGGCCACCGCCAACAACAGCGTGAGCACCACCGGTGCGGTGCTGGCGGCCCTGCCGTACAGCTACACGGTGAACTGACCCACCGCGCACCACGTGTCGAGGCCGTCCCGGATTCCCGGGGCGGCCTCGGCCGCGTTTCCGGCCCGTACCGCTGGGCAGGGTCCGAACGAACGGCCACAGCCGGTTCTGGTGTCCGACAGGGGAGCGGGAGTTGAGCGACGCGATCAAGCACAGCCACGTCGAGGTGAACGGTGTGCGGCTGCACATCGCCGAGCAGGGCCAGGGCCCGCTGGTGCTGCTGCTGCACGGGTTCCCGGAGAGCTGGTACTCCTGGCGGCACCAGTTCGCGCCGCTCGCCGCCGCCGGCTACCGGGTGGTCGCCCCCGACCAGCGCGGCTACGCACGCAGCGAGCAGCCCGAGCGCATCGACGCGTACACCCTGCTGCACCTCGTCGGTGACGCGACGGCGCTGATCGGCGCGCTCGGCGCCGAGCAGGCCGTGGTGGTCGGCCACGACTGGGGCGCGCCGGTCGCGTGGGCCACGGCGGCGCTGCGGCCCGACCTCGTGCGCGGCGTCGCCGGGCTCAGCGTGCCGCCGCTGCCGAGCGGACCGCGCCCGCTCGCCGAGTCGCGTGCGCAGTTCGGCGACGGCTTCTACCAGAACTACTTCCAGGAGCCCGGCCGTGCCGACGCCGAGCTCGCGGCCGACCCGGCTTCCACCTTCCGCCGCGTCTACGCCGGCTCCGGCCCCGGCGCCGAGCCGGTCGTGTGGGTCGTCCCC
The DNA here is from genome assembly GCF_040650235.1 of Kitasatospora sp. NPDC048722. Classification (NCBI taxonomy): domain Bacteria; kingdom Bacillati; phylum Actinomycetota; class Actinomycetes; order Kitasatosporales; family Streptomycetaceae; genus Kitasatospora; species Kitasatospora sp. NPDC048722. The sequence goes on along the minus strand of NZ_JBEZGX010000008.1, from coordinate 72,852 downwards.
GAGGGGCGGAAGCTGATGGACACCGTCCCGGAGCCGGAGCGGCTGCCGGCCTGGATCACCGAGGCGGACATCGAGGCCTACGTGGCCGACTACGCGACCCACGGGGAGCGGGCGTTCACCGGCGGGCTCAACTGGTACCGCAACATCGACCGGAACAACGAGCTGATGGCGGCGTTCGCCGGCCGCCCGATCCAGGCGCCAGCGCTGTTCGTGGTCGGTGAGCGGGACCTCGTCAACGCGATGGTCCCGCGCGACGTCCTGGAGCTCCTGCTGACGACGTTCACGCCCCGCCTCCACAAGCACGTCCGGCTGCCGGAGACCGGCCACTGGACGCAGCAGGAGCGGCCGGCGGAGGTCACGGCGGCACTGCTGGACTTCCTCGCGCACGTGGAGGACGGGGCTTCGGAGGGTTAGACGGGCAGCAGCCGGGCGATCAGTTCGCCCAGCCGGCGGGCGTTGCGGCAGGAGTGCATCTCCACGACGCCCGCGTAGGCGAGCGCGGCGGAGTCGCCGGTCGGCCAGAGCGCGGGTTGTTCGGGGTTGAGCCAGTAGACCCGCCGCGCCCGGCCGGCGATCCGGCGCAGCGCGTCCAGGTTCGGGTCGCGGTGGTTGGTACGGGCGTCGCCGAGGACCAGCACGCAGGTGCGCGGGCCGACCGAGTCCAGGTGCCGCTCGGCGAACCCGCCCAGCGCGGAGCCGTAGTCGCTGTTGCCGTGGTGGCCCATGACCTCGGCGTCGGTGAGGATCCGCGTGGCCAGCCGGGCCGGGTCGGTGCCGCCGCGTGCGAGGAGGTCGGTCACCTCGGCGGTGCGGTTCACGAACGCGAACACCCGGACTTTGCCGAGCTGTTCGCTCATCGCCTGCACCAGGAGCATGGTGAAGTCGGCGAAGCCGGCCACCGAGCCGGACACGTCGCACAGCAGCACCAGCTCCGGCCGGGCCGGGCGGCGCAGCCGGTACGCCGGGCGCAGCGGCACCCCGCCGGTGGAGAGCGAGCGGCGCAGGGTGCGGCGCAGATCGATCTGCCCGCGCGCGGCGCGGCGGCGCCGGGCGGCCAGGCGGGTGGCCAGCTTGCGGGCCAACGGGTGCACGGTGCGTCGTAGTTCGGCGAGCTGGTCACGGCCGGCGGCGAGGAAGTCGATCCGGTCGGCGGTGGGGGCGACGGCCCGTTCGGCGATCCGCTCGACGCCGCGCAGCTCGGCGACGCGGCGGCGGGCCTCACCGGCGACGAGGGCACGGAAGTCCCGGATGCGGCGGCGGATCTCGTCGGCGAGGACGAGGTCGGAGACGTCCCGGGTGCCGTTTTGCTCGCGCAGGGCGGCGAGGACACGGGCGAGCAGCGTCTCGGGGGAGAGCCGGCCGAGTGCCTGGTGGGCCGACCAACCGTCGGAGCCGGGGGTCGAGCCGGAGCCGTAGCGGCCGAAGGCCTCGACGGCCTCGCCCGCCAGTGCGGCGAGGGCGGCCCGGTCGTCGGCGGCGAGCGCGTCGGCGATGCGCTCGCGCAGCTCGTCCCGGACGGGGTCGGGGCGGCCGAAACGCGGTGCGTCGTCCTGCGGTTCGACGTGGCGCGCGGCCTCCGGGGTGCCGACGCCGAGGGGGAAGAACAGGTCGAACGTGGCGTCGAAGACGGCCCGTTGGCCGTCCGAGCGCAGCAGTGCGGCGGCCAGCCCGGCCCGCATCTGCTCGCGGTCGGCGAATCCCAGGACGTCGAGAACGGCCGCCGCGTCCACCGTCTCGGCCGGGCCGATCCGCAGGCCGTGCCCGCGCAGGGCGCGGACCAGGCCGGTGAGGCGGGCGGCGGCGTCCTGCTGGGGCGGGGGGTTCACGGCGCTCATACGGCCGTGAGCTTCTCGGCGGCCTTCCGCACGTCGTCCTGGTGCTTGAGGATCACCCCGAGGGTGTCCCGTACCACCGCCTCGTCCAGCGTGTCCGCACCGAGCGCGAGCAGCGTGCGCGCCCAGTCGATCGTCTCCGCGACGGACGGCGCCTTGCGCAGCTCCATCGCGCGCAGCGCGCCGACCACCCGCACGAGCGACGCGGCGAGCGTCTCGTCCAGGCCCGGTACCTTGGCGCGGACGATCCGGCGCTCCAACTCGGCGTCCGGGTAGTCGAGGTGGAGGAAGAGGCAGCGCCGGCGCAGTGCCTCCGACAGCTCGCGGGTGGCGTTGGAGGTGAGCAGCACGAAGGGCCGGCGGCTCGCCGTGATGGTGCCGAGCTCGGGCACCGTCACCTGGAAGTCGCTGAGCACCTCCAGCAGCAGCGCCTCGACCTCGATGTCGGCCTTGTCCATCTCGTCGACCAGCAGCACCGTCGGCTCGTCGCCGCGGATCGCCGTCAGCAGGGGCCGGGTGAGCAGGAACTCCTCGCCGAAGATGTCGGTGCGCGCCTCGTCCCAGCCCTCGTCGCGTCCGGCGGTGATCCGCAGCAGTTGCTTGGCGTGGTTCCACTCGTAGAGGGCGCGGGACTCGTCGATGCCTTCATAACACTGAAGCCTAACCAGTCGGGCACGACCGATTTCGGCCACCGCCTTGGCGAGTTCCGTCTTCCCCACCCCGGCCGGCCCCTCGACGAGCAGCGGCTTGCCGAGCCGGTCGGCGAGGAACACGGTCGTCGCCACCGCCGTGGACGCGAGGTACCCGACGCCGGCCAACTGCGTTGCGGCGTCCGCCACCGACGTGAAGAACCCGGTTCCGTCACTGTTCATTCCCGCTCCGCCTCCACCCGCGCCGACCGTCCGCCAGCACCCTACCGGCCGGTCACTTCGCTGTCGCGGGGTCGGGCGGGCCGGTGCACGAACCGGGTGGGAGGGAGGAATCTCTCCTTTGTCGAGAGTTGGCCCGATCTGTTGCGTGTCTATGTCACCGAAGCCGAGTGCCCCCGCGAGCCGGCCAGTTGGCATGCGATCAAGAGGAACTCCTTCCGGACCCTTCTTTCGGGTGTCTTCTCCACAGGCTTCCTCTCGGCATCGCAGCAACAGCTCTGGTGACAGCCGTTTCTGATGGTCCGGAGGATGCAGGGCGAGAGGAGGAGAGCGGGCAACTCGCCCCGGCGACGACTAGCCTGTCGGTGATCGAACGAACCTGATGGCACAGAGCTGCGGGGTCCGCGCCCGGCGTGGGCCCCGCAGCCCGAACGAAGGGGTGTGCGGTGACTCCGCTGGGGCTGAGCGTCGCGTCGTGGCTGTGGATCGCCGTTCTGGCGGCGGGTGTGTTCTGGGCGGTCGCGGTGCCGGGGATGCCCACCCGTGAGTACCGGATCAGGACCGCCCTGGCCCCCGTCGTCGGGGCGCTCACCGCCTACGCCTACTACCGCGTGGGGCACCACGACCAGGCGAAGGTGATCGTGTTCTACACGTCCGCCATGCTGGCGTTCGCGGTGGGCATGGTCGGCCACCGCAGGGAACTGGCGCGGCGGTTGATGGAGGCGAAGCGCGAGGGCGAGCCGGAGGACGCCACCTGGTCCGTCGCCATGACGGCGCAGGTCCTCGTCTCCCTCGTCGTGTTCTGTGTCGCTGCGTTCATGATCGTCTGACGGCCGCATCCGTCATTGTCCAGTTCGACTGCATCCCGCAGTCCTCGGACCAGGTCCCGGCCGATCTGGCACCAGGGCGGACCTGGGCGGCGTCCGGTGGTCTCGGGGTCGCCGGACGCCGCTTCGTCTGTGTTCCTGGTCAGTTGACGTAGATCAGCGGGCTGCCCGCCACCGAGGTGTCGGTGACCGGGCCGTAGGCGGCGGTGAAGTAGCCGGTCTGGAAGCACAGGCCGGAGCCGGAGGTGAGGTTGAACGGCTGGGCGGCGAAGGAGATGCTGTTGTTGCCGTTGGACGTGGTGCCGGAGATGCTGGTCGCCTGCTGGTAGACACAGGTGACGCTGCCGAGGATGGTGTTGAGCACCACCGTGGTCTGCATCGGGCCGGCCGCGCCCGGGGAGAGGGTGACCGGGCTGCCGGCGCCGTCGCCGACGGTGTTGGTGTAGGCGAGGTTGTCGACGGTGATGCTCTGCACGCCCATGACGCCGAGGACGCTGGAGCTGCAGTTGTCGAAGGTCTGGGTGTTGAGGGACTCGACGGCGTTGCCGGGCGCGGCAGGGTTGGCGCTGACGGTCGCGGAGAACGAGGACGTGCTGCAGCTGATGCCGTTGGTGCTGGTGGCGCTGTCGTAGAAGTTGGCGGTGGTGCCGGCGACGAGACTGGCGTTGAGGACGTCGCCCACCGAGGCGGCCGGGCCACCGAGGCTGCCTGTGGTGAGTACCGCGGTGGCGTCGGCCTGGGCGGGGGCGACGGCGGTGGCGGCGAGGGCGAGGGCGGCGAGGGCGGCTGTCCCGAGGGTGCGGCGGATGCGCATGAAGGTGCCTCTCCGTACGGAGTCGGGTGGGGGTTGCCCGCGTGCGGGTGTGGTGGCGTGCACGGCGGGGGAGATGCGGGGGCACGGCGGTGCGGCTCCCAGCGGGCCGCGCCGGGGCGGGCCCGGCGCCACGGGCCCGCCGTGCGGCGGAAGGAGTGCGGAGGTGCGCGGTGCAGTGGGGTGCAGGCCGGCGGCTGCCACCGCCGTGCGTGCGTCCGCCCGTGGTCCCGGGCCCGGGTGGCGCAGTCGGCGCCGGCGGGCCCTGGCGGATTCTCCGGCGGCTGATCGCCCACCGGTTGGAAACCTGCCAGTGTTGTAAACCCGGTGTTGCATCAATGTCAATACGGGACACAGGAGTTGGTGATGGAGTGGAATACCGTCCGGGGGGCCGACGTGATCCTGCTGCCGGGGGCGCGCACCGGCCGTGACCCGGCCCGTTCGATCAAGCGCGGCCCGAGCCGGCTGCCCCCGGCCGTGGTCGCCGCGACCCAGCGCGAGCGGCTGCTGGACGGGCTGGTCCACACCGTCGCCGAGCACGGCTACCGGCACGCCACCGTGAGCGACATCTGCCGGGCGGCCGGCGTGACCAGACCGGTGTTCTACGAGCTCTTCAGCGGCAAGGAGGACGCCTTCCTCGCCGCCCACCGGTTCGGCACCGGCGTGGTGATCCGGCGGATGGCGGCGGCCTTCGCGGCCGAACCGGACTGGTGCGCGGGGATCCGGCGGGCGCTGGAGGCGATGCTCCAACTTCTGGCCGGCGTACCGGCGTTCGCGACCATGGCGGTGATCGAGATCGAGGCGGTCGGCCCGGCCGGGCGCCGGGAGCGCGAGCAGCTGCTCAAGCGGTTCCGGGCGTTCTTCGCCGAGGTGCCCCAACTCCCTTGCGGTGTCGCGGTGGAGGCTCTGGTGGACGCGGTGGTGGGCGGTGTCCACAGCGCGGTCTACCGGCGGGTGAACTCCGGACGGACAGCCGAGCTGCCGCAACTCCTCACGGCGCTGAGCCTGTTCTGCCTCGCCCCGTTCCTCGGTCCGGCCGAGGCGGCACGGCGGCTCGGCCTCGGACCGGAATCCGATGGTTCGGCTGCGGAATCATGAATTCCGTTGCAGGAAGGATCATTTGACGTTTGCTCAAAGTGTTTCATGGGGTGGATCGTTCGGTGAAGATCCCTTCGTGCACTTCTATTGACCGGGCGAATACCGGGCAGTAGCTTCACGGTTGCTCCAACCACGGTCCGACCGGTTCCGACCCGCTGCCGAGGGGCGTCCGACCGGTCGGCCGCCGAACGCTGTCCGCGCCAGGGCAACGTGCCAGTGACTGCCCAATCCACCCACTCCAGGGAGCGCACATGGCCATGTCCGAGGAAGCCGCCGCCGGGGCGGAGGCACCCGACACCCCGGCCGGACCCGGAAGAGGACGCGTCCGGCTCAAGCGGGCCGCCCTGATGGCCGTCCCGGCCGTCATCGCGGGCGGCGTGCTGATGACGCTCACCGCACAGGGCGTACTCGCCACGCAGTTCTCCATCTCCGGCATGCCGTTCACGATCACCGCCGACAAGATCCACGGTGACGGCTTCGAGCAGTTCGGGAGCCTCGACCACATGATCAAGAACAGCCCCAACCAGGGGCACACCGGCGGCCAGGTGCTGGTCGCGGTGACGGCGATCAAGTCGGCCCAGATCACCAACCTCTGCCAGAGCGTCGACCTCGGCGGCATCAACCTGGTGATCCACGCCGGTGACGCCGGAACCCCGGTCAGTGCGGAGAACCTCACCACCGACTCCGACATGATGTCCGGCGACGCCTCGTTCGGCAACATCGAGATCGGCGGGGACGCCAGCGAGTACACCAAGGCCGGGGTCCAGGGCCGGCCCGGCGTCTTCGGCCAGCAGGCGGACACCATCGACATCGTGAACGTGAACCAGCACAACTACGCCAGCACCGCGGCCAGCTTCAAGCTGCCGCACCTGAAGCTGAGCTTCGGCTCGAAGGGCTGCTGATGACGGAGCCCACACCGCCGAGCGCCCGTGGCGGAGGGGGCGGGGCCGAGGGGACGGCCCCCACTCCCGCCGCGGCGAGCGCGGGTCCGGGTCCCGACGTCGCGCCCGCCCCCGGGTCCGCACCGACCGCGGGGGCCGCGGCAGCCGTCGCGCCCGCCCGGCCGGTCAAGCGCGACTGGCGGGGACAGCGGCCGTTCTGGGGCGGTCTGCTGGTGACGCTCGGGGGCGCCGAGATCCTCTTCACCCTGCGGGCGCCGCTGCCGGTCGTCCTGCACATGGGGATGCAGGGGATCGCCGGCTACCTCGTGCCGGCGGTGATGGTGCTCTGCGGCCTGCTGATCGTCTTCAACCCGGCGCAGCGGCTGTTCTACTCGTTCGTGGCCGTGCTCGCCGCGCTGGGCAGCTGGCTGACGTCCAACATGGGCGGCTTCCTGTTCGGGATGCTGCTCGGCGTGATCGGCGCCTGCGTCACCTTCGGGTGGGTGCCCGACCAGCCGCTGCGGCGCGGCCGGGCCCGGCGTGAGCGGCGCAGGGCGGAGCGGCGGGCGGCGGGCAGCGGGGAGGCGGCCGGTCCGGCCGGGGCGTGACAGCGCCCCGTCCTCGGCGTCGGGAGAGCACCGAGGGCGGGGCGTCGCGTTCTGCGGCCGGGCGGGGTCAGATGGTCGCGGCGTCGATCACGAAGCGGTAGCGGACGTCGCCGGCCAGCACCCGCTCGTAGGCCTCGTTGATCCGGTCGGCGCCGATCAGCTCGATCTCTGCGGCGATGCCGTGCTCGCCGCAGAAGTCCAGCATCTCCTGGGTCTCCGGCAGCCCGCCGATCATGGAGCCCGCCAGCGAGCGGCGGCCGGTGAGCAGCGCGTGCGCGTTCACCGTGACCGGCTTCTCCGGCGCGCCGACCTGGACCATGGTGCCGTCGACGCGCAGCAGTCCGAGGTAGGCGCTGAGGTCGAGGTCGGCCGAGACGGTGTTGACGATCAGATCGAAGCGGCCCGCGAGCTCGGTGAAGGTGGCCGGGTCGGAGGTGGCCCGGTAGTCGTCCGCGCCGAGCTTCAGACCGTCCTCGCGCTTGCGCAGGGACTGGCTGAGCACGGTGACGTCCGCGCCCAGGGCGTGGGCGATCTTGACACCCATGTGACCGAGCCCGCCGAGGCCGACGATCGCGACCTTCTTGCCCGGGCCCGCGCCCCAGTGGGCGAGCGGCGAGTACAGCGTGATGCCCGCGCACAGCAGCGGCGCCGCGGCGTCGAGCGGCAGGTTGTCGGGGATGCGCAGCGCGTACCCCTCGTCGACGACCAGCTCCGCCGAGTAGCCGCCGTAGGTGGGCCGGCCGTCGCGGCCGATGCCGTTGTAGGTGGGGGTCATGCCGCCGCCGGTGCAGTACTGCTGCAGGCCGGACACGCAGTTGTCGCACTCGCGGCAGGAGTCGACGAAGCAGCCGACGCCGACGCGGTCGCCGACCTTCCACTTCGTGACGCCGGGGCCGGTCTCGCTCACGACGCCGGCGATCTCGTGGCCCGGCACCATCGGGAAGATGCCGGTGCCCCAGTCCTCACCGACCTGGTGGATGTCGGAGTGGCAGATGCCGGAGAACCGGACGTCGATCACGATGTCGTGCTCGCCGACCGCCCGGCGCTCGACGGTGGTCCTGCGGAGCGGGGAGTTCGCGGCGGGCGCCGCGTAGGCGGCGACCGTGCGGGTGGGAGCCTGGGTCGCGTCGTTCGTGATGGCCGTGTTCGTCATGCCCTCAAGGCTGCGCCGGGCCGCGCGGGCCAACCAGACCAACGATCAACGTACGCAACCCGGGCGTACGCAACCCCGACGTACGGAAGCGGAACGTAGTAGCGCGCAACCTACGCACGGCAGTATCACCCTCGCCCGCCCCCCGGAGCGGCTGCTCGCCCGCATACTGCAGACATGGACCAGCGCACCGAACTCAGCGAGTTCCTCCGATCCCGCCGCGCCCGGCTGCGGCCCGAGGACGTGGGCCTGCCCGACCTCGGCACCCGCCGCCGGGTGCCGGGGCTGCGCCGCGAGGAGCTGGCCCAGCTGGCCGGGGTCAGCACCGCGTACTACACGCGGCTGGAGCAGGGCCACGGCGAGAGCGTCTCCTCCGCCGTCCTGGACGCCATCGCCCGCGCACTGCGGCTCGGCCCGGCCGAGCGCGAGCACCTCGGCCGGCTCACCAGGCCCGCCCGCCGCCGCGCCGGCCGCGCCGCCGTCCGGATCCAGCAGGTCAGGCCCGCGCTGCAGCAACTGCTCGACGCGATGGAGGGCGTGCCCGCGTACGTCCTCGGACGGCGGCTCGACATCGTCGCCTGGAACCGGCTCGGCACCGCCCTGCTCGGCGACTTCGGCGCCATGCCGCCCGAGCAGCGCAACATGGCCTGGCACGTCTTCCTCGACCCGGCCGCCCGCGAGCTGTACCTGAACTGGGAGGGCAAGGCGAGCGACGTCGTCGGCATCCTGCGGCTGGACGCGGGGCGCGACCCGGACGACCCGCGTCTGGCCTCCCTGATCGGCGAACTCTCCCTCAAGAGCGAGGAGTTCCGCCGGATGTGGGCCGCGTACCGGGTGCAGGACAAGGGGCACGGCACCAAGGAGATGCACCACCCGGTGGTCGGCCGGCTCAGCCTCCAGTACGAGACGCTGCGTCCGGCCGGCGACGATTCCGACCAGGTCCTCGTCACCTACCACGCCGAGCCCGGCTCCGCGTCGGCCGAATCCCTGCGGCTGCTGGCCAGTTGGGCGGCGACGGAGCTCGCGGCGCGGACCGAGGGGGAGTCCCGTCCGGTCGCCGGGAGCCGCACCTCGGAACCCAAGGGCTGACGTCCGGTCCGATGGTCCCGGGTTTCCCCGGGGCCATCGGCCCTTCCGGCCGGGCCGGGGCAGGCCGTTGACTGGGCTGGTTATGGAGATCAGCAGCAGCCCCACGACCACCACCGCCGAGTACGACCGGCTGATCGCGCGCCACCACGCGATGCGCCTCCGGCGTCAACTCCTCACCCCCTCGGCTTCCTTCGAACCGAACGCCGAGGCCCACGGGTACGACGGCGCCGCCGATCAGCTCCTGATCCGGCGCGACCTCCCGCTCGTCGAGCCGCTCGCCGCCCTGATCGACCGCCTCTACGCCGTCATGTTCCACCGTCGCCCCTACCTGCGGGCGCTCTTCCCCGCCTCGATGGGGTTCCAGCAGGCCCATCTGGAGCGGATCTTCCGGCACCTCGTCGACCATCTTCACCGCCCGGCCGAGCTTCACCTGATGCTCCGTCAACTCGGCCGTGAGCACCGGAAACTGGGCGTCCGCCCGGTGCACTACGAGGCATTCGAGGAGGCCCTGCGCGAAGCCCTGCGCCACCGCGCGGGCAGCCGGTGGAGCGCGGAACCGGAGGAGGCCTGGATCCGGATGCTGCGCTTCGCCGTCGACGCCATGACGGCCGGCGCCGACTCCGCGCTCACCGAACCCCCCTACTGGCACGCCGTGGTGACCGGGCACGAGCGCCGCCGCCCCGACCTCGCCGTCCTGCGCGTGCGCACCGGCGAGCCCTACCCGTACCGCGCCGGACAGTACGGCACCGTCGAGCATCCGCTGCTTCCGCACACCTGGCGGCAGTACCCGATGGGCTGCGCGCCGCGCGACGACAACGAGCTGGAGTTCCAGGTCCGCCGCACCGGCCCCGGCGGCGTCAGCGCGGCGCTCGTCGAGCGCACCGCCGTCGGCGACACGCTGCGCCTCGGCCCGCCGCGCGGCGCCGTGCTGCCGGCCGGGGAGGACCGTTCCGCAGGCGACCGTGACCTCCTCCTGGTCGCGACCGGGCTCCCCGCCGCCCGGATCCGCCACGACCAGGTGCTCACCCCTGGCGGCGGCTGTCGCTAGTGCCGTGCACCGGAGCGTCTACCGGTAGCAGTACGAGTCGGACGAGGCGTCGCCGCCCGCGAGGTGCGTCTGGTGCACCCGCAGCCCGCGGAACTCCTCGCCGTGCGGGAAGAACCGCTCGTCCACGGTGAGCCCGCCCGTCTCGGTGTCCGCGTCCAGCTTGACGATCCACGGCTCGATGCCGTCCGGGTAGAACTGGTCGTCCCACGCGCCGTACAGCGAGTTGGTGAGGTAGAGCCGCCGTCCGTCCCGGCTGATCTCGACCATCTGCGGCGCCCCGCTGAGCGGCCGCCGCGGCTCGGCCGGGTGAGGGGTGCGGGCGGTGACCCCGCCGAGGCGCACCGAGGCGGTCCTCCGGGGGTGGAACGGGTCCGACACGTCGAACTGGAAGATCTCGCCGGTTCCCCACGCCGACACGTACAGCCAGCGGTCGTCCACCGACAGGTTGATGTCGGTGACCAGCGGTGGCACCGCGCCGAACGGCTGGAGCGCGGGCGGCAGGTCCTCGGTCTTGGCCGGCTCGGCCGGGACGTCGATCACCTTGCGCGCGGTGAACGCCGGCCCGTCCCGGTACCAGAGCCAGACGGAGGACGAGAGGTCCTCGACGTTCGCCACGACGCCCGCGAAGCCCCACTCCGCCTGCGGGTCGTGGGCCGGGCGCAGCTCCAGGACCATCTGGTACCGGTCGCCGAGGTCGACCCGCTGGAGGTGGCGGCCCGAGTCCAGCTCCCAGAAGTGCAGGGCGTGCCCGTACTTGCGCCCGAGCAGCAGTTCCGGCACCACCCCGTCCTCGACCATCCGCGGTGTGCCCCACTCGCTGGTGATGCCGACGTTCGTCCCGAGGTGCCACCACACGTCGTACGCGAGGTGCTGGGGCCCGCGCTCGGTCTCCCACGGGCGCAGCACGTCGAAGGTGGTGTGGTCGAGCAGTGCCACCCCGCCCGGCCCGTCCGTCCCGTCGCCCGCGCCGAGGCAGGACAGGAACACCCCGCCCGGCCCGCAGTGCAGCGTGTGCGGCCGCGAGTACCCGGCTCTGGCCGCCAGCTCCGCCGCCTCCACCGTCTTCACCAGCCGCGGCCGCACCGGATCGGGCCGGGTGTCCATCACGTGCACCCGCGACGACCGCAGCCCGGGCAGCAGCAGGTAGCGCCGCTCCGGGTTCTCGTGGCAGGCGTGTGCGAGCGCGCTGGAGCAGGCGTTCCACCCGAAGTGGTGCAACTCGTCCCCGAGGGTGGGCAGTTCGGCGAAGTTCAGCACCCGCCCGTAGCTCGCCGAGGCCGGGTCGACGTCCACCGTCAGCAGCGCGTCCGGCCGCCGCCCCGCCCGGTCGAACCCGGCGACGTACGCCAGCGTCTCGGCCGGCGCGGCGATCGCCTCCGCGGCCGACCGGTACAAGGACGGATCGGTGTGCCCGGCCGCCCCTCCGTGCCCCGTCGCCCCGGCCTGCCCCGCCATCGAACCCCCACCCTGCCGCACCATCTACGGGCCCCCTCAACTCGCCTGCCGGTCACGGGAAGTGACGCGCATCCGGGTAGCGTTCCACACCCTCACCGGCGCACCACAGGCGCACGGGGAGCGGTCCGGTGGTGCGACGCCCGGGCACCCGGCTACCACCCGCCGGGTGGACACCGCCGCGCGGGACGGGGCTACCGGCCGGTATCGTCGGGGCTCGGGAACGGTGGAGACCTGCTGCGGCGGGCCCGAGTGCGGATAGGTGCGGCGAGAAGCGATGGAGTTTCGGGAAGACATCCTGGGTGCCCCTTACGAGGCGGCCGAGCTGCCGCTGCGGCGCGACTACGAGGGCGAGGTCTGTGCGACGCTCGTGCGCCGGCTCGTGCCGGGCTCCGAGAAGGCCGTGCTGTACGTCCACGGGTACAACGACTACTTCTTCCAGACCAACCTCGCCGACCACTTCGCCGCGCTCGGGTTCTCCTTCTACGCGCTCGACCTGCGCAAGTACGGGCGCTCGCTGCGCCCGCACCAGTCGCCGAACTTCGTGCGCGACCTCGTCGAGTACGACGAGGAGATCGACGAGGCGGTGCGGATCGTCCGCGAGGTGGACGGGCACCGGCAGGTGCTGCTGAACGGGCACTCCACCGGCGGCCTGATCGGAGCGCTGTGGGCCGGTCGGCGCTCCGGGCGGGGCCTGATCGACGGGCTGTTCCTGAACAGCCCCTTCCTCTCCATGCCGGCCTCGGCCGCCGCCGTGACCTTCGGCGGGCCGGCCGTCTCGGCCATCGCCCGGGTCGCGCCGACGCGCGTGCTGCCGTCCGCGCTGAACCCGCACTACACGCACAGCCTCCACAAGGACCACCGCGGCGAGTGGGACTTCGACCTGCGGCTCAAGCGGCCCGAGGGCTTCCCGCTGTTCGCCGGCTGGCTCGCGGCCATCCACCAGGGGCACCGGCGGGTGCGGCGCGGGCTCGGCATCGACGTGCCGGTGCTGCTCATGGCCTCCACCGCGTCGATCTCCACCACCAAGTGGCACAACGCCCTGCACCACGCCGACGGGGTCCTGCGCGCCGACGACATCGCCGCCCAGGGCCCGCACCTCGGCCGGCACGTCACCATCGTCCGGATCGAGGGCGGCATGCACGACCTCGTCCTGTCCGGCGAGAGCGCCCGCACGCAGGTCTTCGCCGAGCTCGACCGCTGGCTCGACGCCTACCTGCCGGCCGTGCCGGTCGGGGAGCCCGCGTGACCGACGAGCCGGTGCCGGTCGGGCGGCCCACCGACCTCGGGTTCGCCAAGCTCATGCCGGACATCGACCGCGACGGCGGCTGGCTGCTCACCCTCGACGGCACGCCGCAGTCGTACGTCGACCTCGCCGACCCCACGCACCTGGAGTTCGAGTACACCCGCCGCCTCGGCCACCTCGCCGACGCGCTCGCCCCCGCCGGGCGTCCCCTCGACGTGCTCCACCTCGGCGGCGGGGCGCTCACCGTGCCCCGGTACGTCGCCGCGACCCGGCCCGGGTCGCGGCAGCAGGTCGTCGAGGTGGACGGCCCCCTGCTCGCCCTGGTCGAGGAGCACCTGCCGTGGCAGGGACCGGGCGTCGACATCACGGCGACGGTCGGCGACGCCCGCACCGCCCTGGCCGCCGTACCCGGCGGATCGCTGGACCTCGTCGTCGCCGACGTCTTCCACGGCTCCCGCACGCCCGCGCACCTCACGTCGGTGGAGTTCCTGCGCCTGGCAGCCGCCGCGCTGCGCCCCGGCGGCTGCTACGCCGCGAACCTCGCCGACGGCCCGCCGCTGGCCTTCGCCCGCGCCCAGGCGGCGACCCTGCGGGCGGTGTTCCCCGAGGTCTGCCTGATCGCCGAGGCCCCGGTGCTGCGCGGCCGCCGCTACGGCAACATCCTGCTGGCCGGCTCGGCCGCCCCGCTCCCGGTCGCGGACCTCTCCCGCGCCCTGGCCGCCGACATCTTCCCGGCCCGCCTGACGGACGGCACCGACCTCGCCGCCCTGGTCGGCCGCACACCCCCGGTGACGGACGCCGACGCCACCGACTCCCCGCCACCCCCGGACGGCGCCTTCAGCGTCGGCTGAGGCGGCGCCGGCCCGCTCCGGCGGGCCCGGCCGCGCGTCGGCTCGCGCGGCCGTCGTCCCGGGGTGTGAGAATCGGCGGGTTCGAGCGGGTGCTCGGTGGACGGCGGAGGGAGTGGGCGATGGGCGGCGTGGAGCGGCCGGAGTTGGGGGAGGTGCCGGAGACGGCGCTGTGGACGCTGTGGCACCGGGCGGTGGAGGCCCAGCGGCCGGACGCGGTCCTGCACGATCCGAAGGCGGTCGAGCTGGTCGGGCGGATCGACTTCCCCTTCGAGGAGCGGTTCGGGCGCCGGGCGGCGGTCGCACAGCTCCAGGCGCTGCGGGCGGCGTGCTTCGACCGCGAGGTGGCGGACTTCCTGGCCCGGCACCCGCGCGGCACCGTCGTCTGCCTGGGCGAGGGCCTGGAGACGCAGGCCTGGCGGGTCGACAACGGGCGCGCCCGCTGGATCTCCGTCGACCTGCCGGAGACGGCCGCGCTGCGCGAGCGCCTGCTCCCGCCGGACGAGCGCCACCGCATCGTCGTGTGCTCCGCCACGGACCCGCGCTGGATGGACGAGGTGGACCCGGCGCAGGGGGTGCTGATCAGCACCCAGGGCCTCCTGATGTACCTCCGCCCGCCCGAGGTCCGCGGGCTGATCGCGGCCTGCGCCGAGCGCTTCCCCGGCGCGACCTTCGTCCTCGACGCCGTGCCGCGCTGGTTCAGCGCGCGGGCCGTCCGGGGGAAGCTGCGGGACAAGCACTACCGGGCGCCGGCCATGCCGTTCGGCATGGACGCGGACGAGCGAGGGAAGCTCACCACCGCGCACCCGGCGGTGACGGACGTCCGCGAGGTGTACCCGGAGGGCGGGCGCGGGCTCGTCCGGGCGCTGCTGCCCCTCGCGGCCCGCGTCAACGGCAGGCCGTCCGTGGTCGCACTGCGCTTTGCCGAAAAGAGGGAATCGGCCGAAGGTACCGGAACCTCCGTCGCGGCCCGTACGTCGTAAGACCGGGTAAGACCAGGCGATCGGCGGGGAGAACACGCCCGGCCGGCACGTTAGGCTGCCTGCTCAGAGGGGGAGCGGCCCGCGTGCCGCCATCGGAAGACCGCCGGGACGGGCGCACCGCACAGGGGCGCGCCCGCACCGACCTGCCACGGAGGTACTGGCCTTGCACATCGACGCCTGGATCGAGAGCGTCCCCCCGGGGGCCGTGTACGGCCTCGTGGGCTTGATCATCGGTCTGGAGTCGCTGGGCATCCCGCTGCCCGGCGAGATCGCGCTGGTCACGGCGACGCTGATGGCCGTTAAGGGCGTCGTGAGTCCGTGGGGCATCGCCGGCGTGGCGATCGCCGGGGCGATCATCGGCGACTCGATCGGCTACTCGATCGGGCGCAAGGGCGGCAAGCCGCTGTTCGAGAAGCTCGGCCGCAGGTTCCCCAAGCACTTCGGCCCGTCCCACCTGGCCACCGCCGAGCGCTCGTTCCAGCGCTGGGGCATGTGGGCGGTCTTCTTCGGCCGCTTCATCGCGCTGCTGCGCATCTTCGCGGGGCCGCTGGCGGGCGCGCTGAAGATGCCGTACTGGAAGTTCCTGATCGCGAACGTGCTGGGTGGCGTGGTCTGGGCCGGCGGCACGACCCTGCTGGTCTACAAGGTCGGCAAGAGCATCGAGCCGTGGCTGTCGCGCTTCTCGTGGGCCGGTCTGGCGGCGGCCGTCGTCGTGGGCGCCGGCTCGGCGTGGTTCATGAAGCGGCGCGCCGCGAAGGCGCACGCCGCGCACGAGGCGGCGGAGGCGGCATCGGGGAGCGTCAAGGAGCCGGTGGCGGACTGACGTTCCGTCCGCGGGGTCACCTGTGTCAGTGGCGGTGCGGAGTAGCGTGTGATCACGCACCGCCCGCACCGCACCGAGCACTGGAGGCCCCGATGACGCAGCCGACCTGGGACGCCGTGGACGCGTACTTCTCGGACACGCTGGTCGGTCACGACCCCGTCCTGGAGGCCGCGGCCGCCGCCGCCGACGCGGCGGGCCTGCCGCCCATCGCCGTCGCCCCGAACCAGGGCAAGCTGCTGCACCTGCTGGCGCTGACGGTCGGGGCCCGGCGGATCCTGGAGGTCGGCACGCTCGGCGGCTACAGCGCGATCTGGCTGGCCCGCGCCCTGCCGGCGGACGGCACGCTGATCACCCTGGAGATCGACCCGAAGCACGCCGAGGTCGCCCGGGGGAACCTCGCCCGGGCCGGGCTGGACAAGGTGGCCGAGGTGCGGCTCGGCAGCGCCCTCGACTCGCTGGCCGTGATCGGCGCGGAGGGCGGCGAGCCCTTCGACCTCGTCTTCATCGACGCCGACAAGGTCAACAACCCGGCGTACTTCGCGTGGGCGCTCGAGCTGACCAGGCCCGGCTCGCTGATCGTGGTCGACAACGTGGTCCGCGGCGGCGCCGTCGCGGACGCCGCGAGCACCGACGCCGCCGTCGTCGCCACGCGTAGGCTGCACGACGTGATCGCGGCCGAGCCGCGCGTCACCGCGACGTCCGTGCAGACCGTCGGCAGCAAGGGGTACGACGGCTTCACGCTGGCGCGCGTGCAGAACTGAACCACCGCAACACCTTGGAGGACCCTGTGCGAATCGGACTGCTGGGCACCGGCCCCTGGGCGGAGCGCGTGCACGCGCCCGTCCTCGCCGACCACCCCGGGCTGGAGTTCGCGGGCGTGTGGGGGCGCCGTCCCGAGGCCGCCACGGCGCTCGGCGCGGCGCACGGCGTGCCCGGGTACGCGGACCTCGACAAGCTGCTCGCCGAGGTGGACGCGGTCTCGATCGCGCTGCCGCCGACCGTCCAGGCCGACCTCGCGGTGCGCGCCGCCGAGGCCGGCTGCCACCTGCTGCTCGACAAGCCGGTCGCGCTGACCGTCCCGGACGCGCGGCGCGTCGCCGGGGCCGTCGAGCGGCACCGCGTCGCGTCCGTCGTGTTCTTCACCGTCCGCTTCGGCGGCGACCAGATCCCGTGGATCGAGCAACAGGCCGCGCTGGGCGGCTGGTTCACCGGCCGCTCGGACTGGCTCGGCTCGGTGTTCGCCCCCGGCAGCGGCAGCCCGTACGCGGCGTCGCCGTGGCGGCAGGAGAAGGGCGCGCTGTGGGACGTCGGCCCGCACGCGCTGTCCGTGCTGCTGCCGGTGCTCGGCGACGCGACGCAGGTGACGGCCGTCGCGGGCCCGCTCGACACCATCCACCTGGTGCTGCGCCACGCGGGCGGCGCGTCCAGCACGCTGGCGCTCAGCCTGACGGCGCCGGTCGCGGCCGGCGGCACGGGCATGGAGATCCGCGGCGAGCACGGCGTGTCCCACCTGCCGGAGCGCGGCGAGGGCCCGATCGCGGCCCTGCACCGCGCCCTGGACGCCCTCCGGGACTCCGCGCGCACGGGCGAACCGCACGCGTGCGGCGCGGAGTTCGGGCTGCGCGTGGTGGAGATCCTCGCGGCCGCCGAGCGCTCGCTGGATTCGTCGGCGCCCGTCGAGGTGTGACCCCCTCGGCTTAGCGTCCCTTGGCCTCGAAGCGGACGAAGTCCCGCCCGGCGGGCCCCGCTTGGAGGCCGAGGGACTGGCCGATCACCACGGTCGGCGCGCCCACGAGCTCGCACAGGCGGCGCATCAGCTCCTCCCCGGAGGTCCGGCTGCCGTCCGGTGCCGGGTCGTTGCGCAGCCCGGCGAGCGCGGCCGGGTCGGCGAGACCGGCCTTGCGCGCGATCCTCCCGCAGTAGGAGTCCCAGTCGGCCCGGTGGGCGGCGTACTCGGCCGGGTCGGCCGGCGGGGTCCAGTCGCGGGCCCAGCCCATGTTCTCGTACCCGCCGCCGGGGAAGCAGACGGTGACGCACAGGCCCCATTCGGCGTCCTCCAGCAGCCACACCGTCGTCTTGGAGTCGACGGCGAGCATCCAGGCCGGGTCCATGATGCGGCTGCGGCTGATCCGGCCGAAGCGCGGCTTCGGCGGGTCGAACAGCAGGCCGGTGCCGTGCGGTCCCCGGTAGAGGTAGCCGCCGCGCTTGCCCCGCGCGAGGGCGGTGAGCACCTGTTCGGAGGGGGCGGAGGTGATGGCGGCGTACGTGGGCACGGTGGATCCTCGGAGGTGGTGGTCGGGGCCGGTCGGTGGGGACCGGTCAGTCGGCGCTGCGCAGAGCGGAGGCGTGGTAGACGAGGTGCGCCGGCACGGCGGCGTCGATCGCCCGCGTGGCCGCGCCGATGTCGCCGATCAGATCGGGGACGACGGGCACGAAGCAGGTGCTGCGCCCGTACACGATCCGGGCCGGACCGCGGACCTCGACGGCCGCGATGTCGTCGAACGGCACGTGGTGGATCTCGCCGTCGGGTTCGCGCGCCCACACCCCGGCGTGGTTGACGACGAACCGGGTCTTGCGGGCCGCCGAGTAGCGCAGCCGGTCGGCCAGCGGGGGCTTGAACACCTCGCCGTCGGCAGGGAGTTCGGTGTGGTGGGTGCAGCGGTGACGGGGCACCGGGGTGCCGTCGGGCAGGACGGGGGAGACCTCGACGCCGCAGGGCACGACGAGCAGGGCGGTGCGCAGCGCGTCCGCGAACGCCCGCCGGGCCCGGTCGGGGGTGACGGCGGTCAGGGCGTCGAGGCGCGCGGGCGCGTCGCGGTAGGTCTCGCCGAACAGCAGCCGGGCGGCGGCGTGGCCGAGTTCGGCGATCGTGTTGCGCGGGTCGGTCCAGACCTCGCGCATGCCCTCGCGCTCCTCGGCGAGTTCGGCCTCGGTGACGCCGTCGCGGGCGAGCCGCAGCGCCTCGTGCCAGAGCAGCTCGCTGACGGTCTGTTCCCGGCCCTCGCGGGCGTCGAGGTACACGGTGTGCTCGCCGGTGGCCGCCCCGGCGTTGTCGAGGCTGCCGCCGACGTCGTAGGTGAGGCCCCTGTCGTGCCGGGCACTGTCGCGCAGGCGCTGGGCGAACACGGCGACGGCCGCCATGAGGGCGGCGTCCGCCAGTCCGCCGTGCAGCGCGATGCCTGGGCCGGGGACGTCCTCCTGGCGCCAGGACCGGCCGCTGAGCAGCGCGGGCCGGGTGCCGGCGCGGTCGGGCCGCGCGCCGGCGGGCAGCGGCAGGCGCAGCCCGGCGGGCGGCGGGCCGGTGAGGACGAGGACGGCGTTGCCGGCGTGGAAGTACCGGAACAGCGTGTCCTGGACGGCCTCGACGGTGATCCGGTCGGCGCCCGGCCCGCGGTAGGCGGCGAGCCCGAGGCCCTGGACGCCGTACCGGTGCGAGAGCAGCTCGGCGGTCTGGGACGCGGCGACCCGGCCGTCCTCCGCCTCCAGGACCCCGGCCTCCCGGTCGATGCGGTCCAGTGGCAGTTCGCTCAGCGCGGCGCACACCCGGCCCAGGTAGTCGACGACCTGCTCGGGCTGCCCGGAGCAGGTGAACCTGGTGAGTTCGAGGTCGACGGACGCGTTGTGGTCGTGGTGGAGCCGCGGCAGCGTGCTCATCGCCAGGTGCTCCACGAGGTGGACCACCCCGAGCGTGCGCAGCGTCTCGTCCCGCGCCCCGCACCCGAAGATGAGCTCGGCCTCCAGCGGGCCGGGCGCGGGGGCCCACAGGACTGGTATTCCGTCGATGACCTCGTGATTCACGCGGCGATCATAAGCGGTGAAGTTCTTTACCCGGTAATGACCCCTGCTTTACCGATCCGGCGACGGTGACCGTGCGCTGCGGCGAGCCCCGTCGGGCGGCCGGAGCGACGGCCGGGCTGGCCGGGGCGCGGTGGGGCCGGTCGGGGCGGCGGCCTGCGTGCGCCGCGGCCGGCCGCCCCCGTCAGGCCGGGGGAAGGGCGGGCCCGGGCTGGTCGGGGCGGCGGTCGGCGGGTCGGGTCGGGGGGATGACGGGGGCGCGGAAGTCGCGGGGGCCGGTCCAGAGGGCGGGGACGGCGTCGCTGCGGCGGGCGAGTTCGTAGGCGAGGGCCTCGTAGTTGACGCGCCAGCCGTTGAAGTGGCGCCAGGCGTCCTCGACCGGGCGCTCGCGGGCGAATCCGGCGGTGGTGATCATCGCGACGGCGCCGATGTACTCGGCGTAGGTGAGGCGGATCGGGGTGGCCGGGTCCGGGTCGGGGTCGAAGTCGATGCGCAGGGCGCGCGCGATGTCGCGCATCGCGGTGAAGCCGGCGCGGATCACCAGACGGGCCTCGGGCGGGGCGGAGCGCGGACACAGGGCGAGGTGGAGGGCGGCGGCGTCCATGACCGCGATCAGGCCGACCACCCAGCTGCGGTTGGGCTGCGGGGAGCGGAAGGAGAGCAGCACGGGGTAGTTGGAGTGGCTCTCGCCGATGTCGGCGGCCAGCCGTTCCCAGTCCCGGTAGAGCTGCGGCAGGGCGGTCTCGGTGTCGACGAGGGACTGCCGGGCGAGCAGCTCCGGGCCCCACGCGGGCTCGCCGGCCCGGGACTGGAGCAGCGTCACCTCGGTCTCGCGCCGCTGGTAGGCGGCGTAGAGGGTGGGTAGGTAGGCGATCTGCAGCGCGATGACCAGCGGGCCGCTGGAGGCGGCGAGGAAGTCGATCACGGACAGGCGCAGGCGATCGCCGCTCGCGAAGCCGAGGGTGAAGAGGCTGGATCCGGCTTCGCGGAAGGAGACCGACCAGTCGAGGTCCGACGTGCCGTGCAGCAGCAGCGTGTACGCGAGCAGCATCCCGCTGAGCCACACCCCGAGCATGCCCAGCAGCACGAGCGGCGCGAGCCAGGTCAGCGCCCGGTCCTGCGCCCGGTAGGTGCCGAAGGGTGCGGCCCAGATGCGCAGCAGCAGCCGGAGCGCGGCCCAGAGCCGGAAGACCAGCGCCGAGTACAGGCCGCGGGGTACGACGAGCGTGCGCAGGATGCTGCCGATGACGAGCAGGAGCACGAGCACGCCGGCCACGGTGTGGATCAACCTCATGCGGTCATTCTGGCGGGTCGTCCAGTTCAGGCGCGGTGCCGGGCGCCGACGGCGGCGGTTCGGCGGTGGTTCAACGTGAGCGGTCGTGTGCGGTATGAACATGATCACACCGGTTTGATGCCGCCCGCGACGGGTCCCGGCGGCGTATGTCCGTTCGAGGGGACTGTACCCACCGACGGATCGGAGACCGGACTGTGCGTTTGCACCGGGGTGAGGGCGATGGCGATGGCGGGGGCGACGAGGAGAGGCCCGGGCGCCGGCGACGGCGTCCGTCCCGGCGGCTCGACTACCCGCGCCGGGGCCGGCGCGGGATCCGCCGCTGGCTGCCGTCGTGGCGGCAGCTGCTCCTGCTCTCCGGCACCGGGGCGGCGGCGCTGACGGCGGTGGCGGCCTGGCTCTACGCGACCACCGAGGTGCCCGAGGACCTGAACGCCTTCGCCACCCAGCAGAACAACGTCTACTACTGGGCGGACGGCACCGAGATGGCCCGGATCGGCGAGACCAACCGTCAGGAGGTGCCGCTCGACCGGGTGCCGGAACCGGTGCAGTGGGCGGTGCTGTCCGCGGAGAACGAGACCTTCTACTCGGATCCCGGGATCTCGCTCTCGGGCATCGGCCGGGCGGTCGTCGCGATGGCCACCGGCGGCGACACCCAGGGCGGCTCGACCATCACCCAGCAGTACGTCAAGAACAGCTACCTGAACCAGCGTCAGGCCATGTCCCGCAAGCTCCGCGAGGCCGTCATCGCGATCAAGCTCGACCAGCGGATGACCAAGCGGGACATCCTGGCCGGCTACCTGAACACCAGCTGGTTCGGGCGCGGCAGCTACGGCATCGAACGGGCCGCCGCCGCGTACTACGGCAAGGACGTCTCCCAGCTGAACCCGAGCGAGGGGGCCTTCCTGGCAGCCCTGTTGAAGGGCGCCGGGCAGTTCGATCCGGCGCTCGGCGAGGAGAACCGCGAGCGCGCCGAGGACCGGTGGGCCTGGATCCTCGACCGCATGGTGAAGGCCGGCAAGCTGTCCGCCGCCGAGCGCGCCGGTTACACGGTGCTCCCGGAACCCCGACCCCAGCCGAAGGCGGCGGGGCTGAGCGGCCAGGTCGGCTACCTGGTGGACATGGCCAGGGCCTACGTGGAGGGCCACAGCGACATCACCCCCGCCCAGTTCGACCTCGGCGGCCACCAGATCTTCACCACCTTCGAGAAGCCGCGGGTCACCGCCCTGGCAGCGGCCGTGCAGGAGGCCACCAAGGGGATCGACCCGAACGCCCGCGAGGCCGACAAGCTGGTGAAGGTCGGCGCCGCGTCGGTGACCCCGGACGGTCGGATGGTCGCGCTGTACGGCGGCCCGGACTACCTGAAGCAGGGTTACGACAACGCCAACACCTCGTCGGTGCCGATGGGCTCGGCCTTCGCCCCGCTGGTGTACGCGGCAGGGCTCGGCCAGGGCGTGCAGCGCCAGCGCGGCGGCGCCCGTACGCCGGTGGCGCCGAGCACCGTCTACAACGGCGATCACGGGGTGAACCTGACGACCCCGGAGGGCCCGTACTGGGGGCGCGACGGGAAGAGCGCCAAGACCGCCAACGACGGCGGGCGCAGCTGGGGACCGGTGAGCCTGCGGAGCGCGATCGAGCAGTCCGTCAACGGACCGATGGCCCAGCTCGCCATGGACGTCGGCCTGGACCGGGTCCAGCAGACCGCCACGGACCTGGGCCTCCTCCCGGGCAGCATGGGCGAGCTCGTGCCGGCCTTCGGCGTCGGCAACTCCACGCCGAGCGCGATCAGGGCCGCGGGCGCGTACGCCGCCTTCGCGGCGAAGGGCAGCCACACCGACCCCTACTCGGTGCTGCGGATCACCCGCAACGGCGAGCCGCTCGCGCTGCGGCTGCCGGCGGCCGTCCAGGCGCTGAGCGCGGCTGTGGCGGAGGAGGTCGACGCGGCGCTCAAGGGCGCGGTCCGCGGCGGCAGCGCGCAGGCGGCGGAGGAGGCCGGCCCGGACGCGGCGGCGAAGCCCGGTACCACCGTGGACCGTACGGCGGGGTGGTTCGTCGGCTACAACGCACGGGTGTCGACGGCGGTGACGGTGTTCCGGGCGGACCTGAAGGACATGAAGCTGCTCTCCCTGGAGGGCCTCGGCGGGGCCGCCCCGGACACTCCGGACTCGGAGCTGCCGGCGCGGATCTGGACCTCGTTCATGAAGGCGGCCGGGTAGGGCTCAACGCGTCCAGGGCTGGAGCTTCTCCGGGTTGCGGACCGCCCAGATCCGGGTGACCCGGCCGTCGGCGACGTCGAACGACGCCACCGTCATGACGACCCCGGCGCGCCGGGCCACCAGGCCCGGCGCGCCGTTGACCGACCGCTCCAGGAGCTCCAGCCCCGGCGCCTGGTCGGTGACGGCGAGCATGTACCGGGCGATCCGCGTGCCGCCCTCGACCGGGTGCAGGACGGCGCCGACCAGCCCGCCGCCGTCGGCGGTCATCACGGCGGCGGGGTCGAGCACGGCGACGAGGGCGGCGACGTCCTTGTTCTCCCAGGCTTCTTTGAGGCGCCGTACGGTGTCGGCCTGCCCGGTGGCCGTTGCGGGGGCGGGCGCTGCGCTCACCCGCCGCCGGGCGGAGGACGCCAGCTGCTTGCAGGCCGCCGGGGTGCGGCCGAGGACGCCGGCGATCTCGGCGAAGGGGTAGCGGAAGACGTCGTGCAGGACGAACGCCACCCGTTCGGCGGGCGTCATCGACTCCAGGACGACGAGGAAGGCCATCGCCACCGACTCGTCGAGGACCACCTGGTCGGCGAGGCTCTCCTGGCCGCCGTCCCGCTCGCAGCGGTCGGGCAGCGGCTCCGGCAGCCAGGCGCCGACGTACCGCTCACGGCGGGCCCGCGCCGAGCCGAGCACGTCCAGGCAGATGCGGCCGGTCACCGTCGTCAGCCACGCGCCGGGGGACACGATCTCCTCGCGCCGGTTTCCTGGCAGCGCGTACCAGCGGGCGTAGGCCTCCTGGACGGCGTCCTCGGACTCGGCGAGGGAGCCGAGCAAGCGGTAGGCGATGTTGACCAGTCGGCGCCGCTCGCCGGCTATGCCGTCCTTCGCCGATCCCATGCCCGACCGCCTCTCGCCTTACCTTTCGCGGGCCCGCGTCGTCGGGCTGGTGAGACCTTACAGAAGAGAGGACCGAGACATGGCGACGCAGACGACTCCCGTGCCGCGCGCTTTCCCGTTCGTGCGGGCCGCGATCACGCTCCAGACCCTGACGATCTTCCTGCAGGCCGTCTCCGCCGGGCTGCTGCTGACCACGTCCTACGGACAGACGCTGCACAGCGTCGGCGCCCGGGTGATGTACGGGGCGTCGATGCTCTACGTGCTGGCGGCGGTGCTGGCCTGGAAGCCGGGCGGCGGCCCGGTGCGGCCGGTCTGGGAGGCGTCGGGCTTCCTGGTCCTCGCGTCCGTCCAGGTCGTGCTCGGCGTCGCGCACGTGCCGTCGGTCCACCTGCCGTTGGGCGTGGCGATGTTCGGGCTGAGCGTGCTGGCGCTGGCGCGGCGGTGACGTCGGGCCCCGGGCGGGCGAGAAGTCGGTGGGGCCGACTTCTCGCTCGCCCCGAGGGGCCGGTCACTTCACGAGGCGGGACCAGTCGGCCGGTTGTCCGGGGTCGAGCTGCCGGAGCTTGTCGAGGACCTTCGGGTCCTGGGCGTCGAGCCAGTCGGCGACCTGGCGGAAGGAGACGCAACGGACGCCCTCGCGCCGGCACACGCTCTTGATCACGTCCTCGACGGCCTGCATGTAGATGCCGCCGTTCCAGGTCTCGAAGTGGTTCCCGATGAAGAGCGGGGCCCGGCTTCCGTTGTAGACGCGCTCGAAGCCGGCGAGGTAGCTGTCCCGGGCCTCCTTCTCCCAGGCCGGGTACTTGGACGGGTCGCCCTTGGTGCTGTCCCCGGACTGGCCGGCGAGGAAGTTGAAGTCCATGGAGAGGCCCTGCGAGGACCTCGCGGGGAACGGCAGCAGCTGAAGCGGAAAGTTCCAGATGCCCTCCTTCTTGATCGGCCAGACCTGGAACTCGCCCCGGGAGCTGGCGTCGTAGCGGAATCCGGTGGCCTTCTCGGCCACGAGCAGGTTTCTCTGTCCCTCCAGGCAGGGGGCGCGACCGCCGACCAACTCCTTGGTGTAGTCGAAGGGGAGGGGCGGGAGGTCCTTGAAGCCGGTGTTGGTCTTCCAGTTGGTGACGAAGGAGACGGACTGGTCGAGCTCGCTCTTCCACTCGTCGGAGGTCCAGTCGCCGCCGCCGTTCGGGCCGCAGAAGTGGCCGTTGAAGTGGGTGCCGATCTCGTTGCCGTCCAGCCATGCGAGGCGCAGTTGTTCGAGGGTGTCCTTGACGTGGGCGTCGGTGGCGAAGTCGATCGAGGCGGAGCCGGGGTCGTGCCGGGGCGGCTGGTAGAGGGTGCGCTTGGACTTGGGGAGGGTGTAGATGCCGGTGAGGAAGTAGGTCATCTGGGCGTTGTTCTCCTCGCCGAGCTTCCGGAAGCGGGAGAACAGGTGGTCGTCGCCTTCGAGGGCGCCGTCCCAGGAGAAGACGACGAACTGCGGGGGCTTCTCGCCGGGTTTGAGCCTCTCCGGGGTGGGCTGCTTCGGCTGGGGCCCGGTGTAGGACGTCGAGCCGTCCCCGAGGATCTTGACCTGCCCGTCCCAGGTGGGAGTCGGGGTGGGGGAGGGGGACGGGCTCTCGGTGGTCGGGGCCGGGGTCGGGGTGGGGCTCTCGGCAGGAGTCGTGCCGGTGGCGGTGGGTCTGCCCCGGGAGTCGAGCCCTCCCGCAGCCAGGACGAGAGCCGCGAGGACCCCCACCGCCAGCAGACCGGTCGTGCCGCGAGAGACCCGCACCGTACCTCCGGGAATAGATCGACAGTTCGATCATCAGAACACTTTGATCGATGCCTGTCGAGGCTGGAGCGGCGTGGGTGAAGGAGTTGAACCACCGGGCAAATCACGGACGTTGAACTATGCCGGACGATCGCTCAGGAGCTCGTGCCGGACATAGGCCTGGGCGGAGGCGCGGGTGTAGAAGCGCCGGATCCGGTCCGAGGAGCCCGGCGCACGGAGGTACTCGCGGCGGGTGTGGTCCCAGATGCCCCAGCATTCGAGGAGGAGGAAGTGGGGGCTGCGGGAGTCGATGAGGCGGATCTCGTAGGTGTCGGTCACGGGGTTTCGTTTCTGTGCACCCAGGTCAGGGCCCGGTCGTAGGAGTAGAAGCGGAGGGGCTCGGGCCGGGGCGGGAGGGCACGGACGAGGCGGCGGGTGCGGTGGCTGTAGATGACCCAGGTCGGGTAGGCGGTGTTGGCGGCGCGGACGATGGTGAAGCGGCGGGCGGTCACCGGCGGGAGACCTGGACGAAGCCGCCGGCCTTCTCCACCTGCCGGGAGAACTCGTGGAACTCGCCGTCGATGGGAGAGATCGTGGCCTTGCTGGGGACCAGCAGCGCGCCGGATCGGGCGGCGCGGATGTGCTGGAGGGCGATCTGGAGGTTCGGCCGGGAGTCCGGGGGCGCGTTGAGGTCGTCGTCGATGACGGTGAGGCGGACGCCCCAGTTGAAGGCGAGGGCGTACTCCTCGCAGCTGCGCATTTCGAGCTCGGGGAAGGTGGGGCCGGTCTTGGCCAGGTAGATCACCGCCTGGAGGCGCTCGAGGGCCTCAACTCCGGAGGCGTGAAGGGTGTGTGGGGGCTTGCGGCTGTTCAAGGTCCGCTCCTCTCCGTGGTGGAACGACTACCGACAGCGCCCACTGTCGTCTACGCTGGGGAACCGTTCAACTTGTCTGCGTATCAAGTGGAATTGAGCGTGACCCGTGAACCGTAGGAATCTTGACCCGACGTCATCCCCTCGCGAAGCCTTCGGTGCGCTACTTCGCAGCTCACGCGAGGCGATTGGCTGGACCCAGGAAGACCTGGCCCAGGCCATGGGGTACTCGGACAGCTACATCTCGGCCGTGGAAACGGGCCGCAAATCCACCAGTCGTGACTTCGTCAGGGCGGCCGACCAGGCGCTCGGGACGGGCCAGACGCTGGAGTTGATGTGGGTCGGGATGAGGAGGAAGGGCTTCCTGGAGGGCTTTCCGGAGCATGCTGCGCAGGAGGCGCGTGCGTCGGAGATCAGGATCTATGAACCGAATCTCATCCCTGGGCTGCTCCAGACCAAGGCCTATGCTTCCGCGATCGAAGCGGCCGCGGTGCAGCGAGGAAGCAGTACGCCGGACCAGGCTGACGAGCGAGTGAAGTTCCTCGTCACGCGGCAGAGGCTGCTCAAGCGTGCCGCGCCGCCAGTCATCCACGCGGTGATAGATGAGAGTGGCCTCTATCGCCAGGTGGGTGGCGCGGCGACGATGCGTGCGCAGCTTGATCACCTGGCCGAGATGGCTGCGAAGCCTTACGTGATCTTCCAGGTGGCCCCGTTCAGCTTGGCCGAGCATGCTCCGTTCTGGTCCTTCGTCACTCTGCTGACTTTTGCCGACCGCTCTGTGGTCGGCTACACGGAATCTGCGGATCACGGCTTCGTCGTGCGGGAAGACGGGACTGTCAGGGCATGGGAAAGGGCCTACGATCGGTTGCAGGTGGAAGCGCTGACCAGTGCAGCGACCCTTGAGCTGATTCGCAAGGCCCGAAAGGAACTTTGACCCATGACCCGCCCAGACCTCTCCTGCGCTTCCTGGTTCAAGTCGTCGCACTCCGGTAACGGCGGTTCATGTGTAGAGGTCTCGCCTGATTTCCCCGGCACTGTTCCCGTCCGCGACTCGAAGGACCCGGAAGGGCCCGTCCTGCTCTTCCCCTCCGACGCCTGGCGATCCTTCATCGCCGCAACTGCCGCCGGTGAGTTCGGCTCCATCTGACGCCCACCCACGGCTCTGTCAATCCATCGGCCAGGAGCTGGCCGGGGTGTCCAGCCATGTCTGGTGACCCTCGGGCGTGACGGTGAGTCCGAATCGCTGCGGCCCGGGTCGGCCATCGGCGGTCCACCACCCGGTAGGCCGCCTCGATCTCTTCCGCAGGTGGCGGAGGTGGCTGCGTGCAGCCTCCGGGGCCTGATATCGCGGATTTCCTCCTCGGGGTGACCGTGCCCCGGACCGGTCCGGTCCGGGGCACGTGTCATTGACAGGGGGATCGGCGGGATGAATGCTAAGCAAGCGCTTAGTCAACGCGATGGAACCGACGCCACCCAGGAGCCGCCCGATGCCCGAGACGACCCCCGCCGATCCGCCCGGGCTGGACCTGGGGCGCCTGCGGGCCCACCTGGACCGTGAGCTGCCCGGCCTCGTCCAGGGCCCTCTCGGCGCCGAGCTCATCGAGGGCGGGCGCTCCAACCTCACCTACGTCCTCGCGGACGGCACCACGAGGTGGGTCCTCCGCCGGCCGCCCCTCGGGCACGTCCTCGCCACCGCTCACGACATGGGCCGCGAGTACCGCGTCATGACCGCCCTCCGGGACACCGACGTCCCCGTCCCGCGCACGCTCCACCACGACCCCACCCCGGACGTGCTCGGCGCCCCCTGGTACCTCATGGAGTACGTCCCCGGCATCGCCCACCGTGACGCCGCCCCTCTCGTCGCCCTCGGCGAGGACCGCGTCCGCGCCCTCGGTCGCCGCCTCGTCTCGACCCTCGCCGCCCTCCACCGGATCGACCCGGCCGCCGTCGGGCTCGACGACTTCGGGCACCCGGACGGCTACCTCGAACGCCAGCTGCGCCGCTGGTCGAAGCAGCTCGCCGCCTCCCGCAGCCGGGACCTCCCCGAGCTCGACAGGCTCCACGACCTCCTCTCCGCGCGCCGCCCCGAGTCGCCCGCCCCCGCGCTCGTCCACGGGGACTACCGGCTGGACAACGTGCTGGTGGACGCGGACGACACGATCGCCGCCGTGCTCGACTGGGAGATGTCCACCCTCGGCGACCCCCTCACCGACATCGGCCTCCTGGTGATGTACACGGAGGTCGCCGGCGTCGGCGGCGGCATCATCCCGGCCGCCATGACCGCACCGGGCTTCCCCTCCAGCAAGGAAATGGTCGCCCACTACGCGGAATTGACCGGCCGCCAGGCCTCGGACCTCGAATGGTACGTCGCCTTCGCCGCCTTCAAGCTCGCCGTCGTCGCCGAGGGCATCCACTACCGCTTCCAGCAGGGCGGCACCCTCGGCGCCGGCTTCGAGCGGGCCGGCGAGATGGCCCCGATCCTCGCCCGGTACGGTCTGACCACCCTGAAGGAAGCAGCCTGATGGACTTCGCCTACGACGCCCGCACGAACCAGCTCCGCGAGCAGCTGCTCGCCTTCATGGACGAGCACGTGTACCCCGCCGAGCCCGTCCTCGAAGAGCAGCTCGCCGACCCCGCCCGCCCCGCCTGGAGCGTTCCGCCGGTCGTCGCGGACCTCCAGGCCGAGGCCCGCAAGCAGGGCCTGTGGAACCTCTTCCTCCCCGGCGACGAGGGCGCCGGCCTCACCAACCTCCAGTACGCCCCGCTCGCCGAGATCACCGGCCGCAGCCCCCAGCTGGCCCCGCCCGCGTTCAACTGCGCGGCCCCCGACACCGGCAACATGGAGCTGCTCGCCCAGTTCGGCAGCCCCGAGCAGCGCGAGCGCTGGCTGCGGCCCCTCCTCGACGGGGAGATCCGCTCCGCCTTCGCGATGACCGAGCCCGAGGTCGCCTCCTCCGACGCCACCAACATCGCCACCCGCATCGAGCGCGACGGCGACGAGTACGTGGTCAACGGCCGCAAGTGGTACATCACCGGCGCGATGAACCCGCAGTGCCGGATCCTCATCGTGATGGGCAAGACGGACCCCGGTGCGGCCAAGCACCGGCAGCAGAGCATGATCCTCGTGCCGCGTGACACCCCCGGCGTCACCGTCAAGCGGGGCATGAAGGTGTTCGGCTACGACGACTCCGACCACGGCGGCCACGCCGAGGTGCTGTTCGAGGACGTCCGCGTCCCCGCCGCGAACCTGATCGGCGAGGAGGGCGCGGGCTTCGCGATCGCCCAGGCCCGCCTCGGCCCCGGTCGCATCCACCACTGCATGCGCGCCATCGGCATCGCCGAGCGCGCACTGGAGCTCATGTGCCGCCGGTCCGTCGACCGCGCCGCGTTCGGCCGGCCGCTCGCCGACCAGGGCGTCGTGCAGGACTGGATCGCCGAATCCCGGGTCCGCATCGAGCAGTTGCGGCTGCTCGTGCTCAAGACCGCCTGGCTGATGGACACCGTCGGCAACCGCGGCGCGCACACCGAGATCCAGGCCATCAAGATCGCCACCCCGATCACCGTCGAGTGGATCCTCGACAAGGCCGTCCAGGCCCACGGCGCCGCCGGCGTCAGTCAGGACACGCCGCTCGCCCAGCTGTGGGCCGGCAACCGCACGCTGCGCCTGGCCGACGGACCGGACGAGGTGCACAAGCGCTCGCTGGCGCGCCGGGAGCTGAAGAAGTACCTGTAGCGCCGAACGCCGTCATACCGGGGTACTACGGGGGGACTTGGCACCCCGGTATGACGGTTTCCGCCCCTCCTCGCCCGTACCGTCGCTCGTGTTGAAGGCGAAGGCGGAACCGAACGAGGAGGAACGGCGATGAGCAGGCGAGGACGGGCCGTGGCGGCGGTGCTGCTGGCGGCGACGGCGACGTTGGGCGCGGTCGGCGCACCGGGCGCGGTGGCGGCACCGAACGACGGGGCTGCGCAGCAGGCCAGGGCCTGGCTGCCGCAGCCCACCGGGCCGTACCCGGTCGGCACGACGTCCCTGCAGCTCACGGACGACCGCCGGGACGACCCCTGGAAGCCCGGTCAGCACCGCAAGCTGATGATCAGCTTCTGGTACCCGACCACGCGGCCCGCCGTCGGCTCCGACCGCGCGCCGTACATGGTCCCCGCCGCCGCCGACCACTTCGGCAACGCCGGGAGCGTCGGCCAGAGCGACAACGGCTTCGAGCCCGGCCGCACCGACTGGGCCGGTATCCGCACCCACGCCCGCGCCGACGCGCCCGCCCTCCCGGGCGGAAAGCGGCCCGTCGTGCTGTACTCGGCGGGCTTCGGCGACCCGCGCACGTGGGGCACCGGCCTGGTCGAGGACCTCGCCTCGCGCGGCTACGTCGTCGTCACGGTGGACCACACCTACGACGCGTCCGAGGTCGCCTTCCCCGACGGCGACCTCGCCACCTCCGTCTTCCCCGCGCTGATGGCCCAGCCCGGCCTCGACATCGGCGCCCTCCTGCGCAAGACGCTGCAGACCCGGGTCGACGACACCCGCTTCGTGCTGGACCAGCTGGCCGGGCTGCGCCACGACAAACAGCTGCCGGCCGGCCTCGCCGGCTCCCTCGACCTCGACCGGATCGGCATGGTCGGCCACTCCGGGGGCGGCTCCACGGCCCTCCAGACCATGCACGACGACCCCCGCCTCAAGGTCGGCGTCAACCTCGACGGCCAGCTGCACTTCCCCGGCCCGGACGGCACGGGCGTCCACCTGCCCACCGTCGCCGAGGACGGCCTGACCCGCCCGTTCCTGCTCATGGGCACCCAGAACCCGGACTCCGGCAGCTACCACCGGCAGCCCGGCTGGGACGCCCTGTGGCAGCACAGCACCGGCTGGCACGCCGACGTCACCCTCACCGGCTCGCGCCACGGCTCCTACACGGACGCGCAGTCCCTGCTGCCCCAGCTCGCCCGCCAGGGTGCGATCAGCCAGGCGCAGCTGACCGACGACGTCGGCGACGTCCGCCCGGACCGCGCGGTGCTGGCCACCCGCTCCTACGTCGCCTCGTTCTTCGACCGCTGGCTGCGCGGCCACGACGACCACCTCCTGGACGGCCCGTCGCCGCGCTTCCCCGAGATGGTCTACGAGCGGTAGCGCCGTGACAGGCCTCGACGCCGGGTCGTCCGATCGGGCGTCGAGGCCGGTCGCGCCGCCTCGGCGGACCTCTGCCGGAGCTCTGGCGGAGGTCGAGGAGCGACAGTGCTCGGAGGCGGGGGAGGTGCCGGGCCTGGTGCCGCCGGGCTTTGATTTCATTGCACGATGAAACTAGTTTCAGCGTATGATGAAACTGTCGCGAGCGGCAAGGGAGGTCCCCTTCGGCCCGGCGTGGAGGGTGATGTGTCGTGAGTGTGCGAGGTCCCCGCGGGGAACGCGGCGAGCAGGCGGACAGGATCGTCGCCGCTGCTCGCAGGTCCTTCGCCGCCAGCGGCTACGCCGCGACCTCACTGCGGTCGGTCGCCCAGGAGGCAGGTGTGGACCCCGGGCTGGTGCACTACTACTTCCGCAGCAAGACCGGGCTGCTCGAAGCCGTCATGCAACCCCCCGAGGGGTTCGGGGCATCCGTTGCCGAAGCGGCGCAGCACCCCCTGGACGAGCGGGGGCGCGCGTTCGTGCGCGCCAATCTCCGCATGTGGGAGGACCCGGTCTCCGCCGAGGTCCTGCGGTCCATCATCCTGACCGCGGCCCAGGAACCCGCCGCGATGCAACGCCTGCGGGAGCTGTTCTCCGAACTCGTCCTGGCCGTCGTCTCCCACGGCCTGCCCGATGCCGAGCGCGCCCTGCGCGCCAGCCTCATCGCCACCCAGGTCGTCGGCCTGGTGATGAACCGTTACATCTGGCAGGTCGGCGAAATCGCGACCCTCCCCGCCGACGCCGTCACCGACCTCGTCGCCCCCACCATCCAGCGCTACCTCGTCGATCCCCTGCCGTGAACCCCGGGCCATGACCCATCCGACGGGGAACGTCACCGGTCCGCAGGTCGGCCGGCGGACCGGTGACGTTCGTCCGGGCAGGCACGGGCCTCGTCGAGGGCCCGTCCGCTCCTACCGGATCTCCGAGCCGGGATTGGCGGCGTCCCACTCCTCCCGCGAGGAGACGATCGCGTCGTGGTGGTCGTAGGACCAGTCCGCCATCGCCCGCACCAGGTGGGTCAGGCTGTGGCCGAGGGGCGTCAGCTCGTACTCCACCTGCGGCGGGACGGTCGGGTGGACGGTCCGCGAGACGATCCCGTCGCGCTCCAGGCGGCGCACCGTCAGCGTCAGCATCCGCTGGGAGATGTCCGGCAGTGCGCGCTGCAGTTCGCGGAACCGCCGTACGCCTTGGGCGAGTTCGACGATCGTCAGGACGGACCACTTGTCGCCGAGGCGGTCCAGCAGGTCGCGGATCCCGCAGTCCACGCCGTCCTCGCACCAGACCACGGGACGGGGGGCGGTTACCGCGGTGTGCCCTACTGACATGGAAGTGCCTCCTTACGCCGAGCGGCCAGGCTATCGAGGATGGTCGCGAAGCCAACGCCGATCATCCCCTGGAGGGACCCCATGCTGCTCGTCACCGGTGTCAACGGCGCCCTCGGCGCCCTCGTGCTGGAGCGCCTGCGCGGGCGGGAGGGCGTCATCGCGGGCTCCCGCACGCCCGGGAACCTGCCCGACGGCACCCCCGCCCGGCTCGTCGACTTCGACTGGCCGGAGACCCTGAAGACGGCCTTCGCCGGCGTCCGCACCCTGCTGCTGATCTCGGCCGGCGCCGCCGAGGACGACGTCGTGATCGCCCGGCACGGCGCGGCGATCGCGGCGGCCGAGGAAGCGGGCGTCGAGCACGTCGTGTACACGAGCCTGTCCGGCGACGGCGACCACCTGCCCTACGCGCTCGCGCACCGCTGGACGGAACGACGGCTGCGCGAGTCCGCGAGCCTGCGCTGGACGGTGCTGCGCAACGGGCTCTACGCCGAGTTCCTGGCCGCGATCGCCGCGCCGGACGCGGACGGGGTGATCACCGCGCCGCTCGGCGACGGCGGGCTCGCGGCGGTGGCCCGGGCGGACCTCGCCGAGGTGGCGGCCGCCGTGGCCCTCGCACCCGCCGGACACGCGGGCCGGACGTACGAACTGGTGGGAGAGCGGGCGATCGGCGGCGCGGACATCGCGGCGGCGACCGGGGCCGAGTACCGCCCCGCCGCCCTCGCCGGGACGAGGGCGGCGGCGGCCTCGGACGCGCCGGACTTCCAGGTGCCGATGGTGGTGGGCACCTACTCGGCGATCGCCCACGGGTTCCTGGCCGGCCCGGGCGCCCCGGGCGACCTCGCCGCCCTCCTCGGCCGCCCGCCCCGCCCGGCCCTGGACGTCATTGCCGGGACCTCAGTCGCCTAGCACGACCAGACGCCCCACGCTCAGCCCGTCCGCCACCCGCTGGACGGCCTCCGCGGCCGAGGCGAGTGGGAGGCGGGCGCTGACCAGGGGGCGGACCACGCCCGTCTTGGTCAGCTCGGTGAGCTCCTCGTGCGCGGCCTGGACGGTCTGCGGGGCGTGCGTGTTGTAGAGGCCCCAGTGCAGGCCCAGGATCGCGTAGTTCTTCACCAGGGCGTGGTTGAGCGCGGGCGCCGGGATCTGCCCGGCGGCGAAGCCGACCACGACGATCCGGCCCTCGAAGGCGATGCACTTCGTCGAGCCGGTGAAGGCGTCGCCGCCGACCGGGTCGAAGACGACGTCGGCGCCACGGCCGTCCGTCGCCTGCTTCACGACGGCGACGAAGTCCTCGGTCGTCCGGTCCACGACGACGTCCGCGCCGAGCGCGCGGGCCGCCTCCGCCTTGGCCGGGCCGCCGACCACGGCGATCACCTGGGCCCCGGCGGCGCGGCCGAGCTGGACCGCCGCGCTGCCGACCCCGCCCGCCGCCGCGTGCACCAGCAGCGTCTCGCCCGCGCGCAGCCGGGCCCGGCGGTGCAGGGCGAACCAGGCGGTCTGGTAGCCGATGTGCAGCGCGCTCGCCTCGGCGTCGTCCAGCGCCTCGGGGGCGGGGAACGCCGCGGCCGCGTCGAGCAGCGCGTACTCGGCGAACGCGCCGTGCGGCAGCACGGGGGTGCCGATCAGCCGCTCGCCGCGCCGGGCGCCGGCCACGACCTCGCCGCACAGTTCGACGCCGGGCGTGAACGGCAGCGGCGGACGCACCTGGTACTGGCCGCGGACCATCAGCGCGTCCGGGAAGTTGACGGCGGCCGCGCGCACCCGGACGAGCAACTGGCCGGGCCCGGCCACGGGTCGGGGCACGTCCTCGACCAGCTTCATCACTCCGAGCGGCTCGCCGAGCTCGCCCACCTGCCAGGCCCTCACAGCGCGCCGCCCTTCTCGAGTCCCTGCTGGAGCCGGTTCATCGACCCGAGCCAGCGGTCCGGGTCGGTGGCGCGGGCGCGGTAGTACTCGGCGACCTCGGGGTGCGGGAGGATCAGGAAGCGGTCCTCGCGCAGGCCGGTGAGGGCCGCCTCGGCGACGTCCTCGGGGGCGAGGGCGGTCGGTGCGAGCAGGGCCTCGCCGACGGCGCCGGTACCGGCGAGCATGTCGGTGCGCACGCCCTGCGGGCAGAGCGCGTGGACCCGGATGCCGCGGTGGCGGTAGGTCGCGGAGAGCCACTCGGCGAAGGCGAGCGCGCCGTGCTTCGTGACGGCGTACGGGGCCGAGCCGAGCATGCTGAGCAGGCCCGCGGCGGAGACGGTGGCGAGGAACCGGCCCCGGCCGCGCTCCAGCCAGCGGGGGAGCAGCAGGTCGGCGGCCCGCACGTGGGCGAGGACGTTGACCTCCCACGCGCTGGCCCAGGCCGCGGCGGGCGCGTCGGCGCCGCCGATCGGGGCGACGCCCGCGTTGGCGCACCAGACGTCGATCTCGCCGAGCGCCTCCGCGGCCCGCCCGACCAGCTCGGCGAGCCCGTCGGCGGAGGCGGCGTCGCCGGGCAGCGCGGTGCCCCGGATCCGGGCGGCGACGGCGCCGGCGGCGTCCGCGTCCAGGTCGTTGACCACGACGCGCGCACCGGCGGCGGCGAACGCCGTCGCGAGAGCGGCGCCGATGCCGCGTCCGGCGCCGGTGACCACGACGCCCTGTCCGGTGAAGCCCGGCCCGTCGAGGGGGCTCACATCCCACCGCCCAGCGTCACGCCGCCGTCCAGGACGACGGTCTGGCCGGTGATCCACCCGGCGTCGGGGGAGAGCAGGAAGGCGACGGCGCCGGCGACGTCCTCCGGCACGCCGAGGCGGCCCAGCGGGTACTTGGCGGCGACCTTCTCCTCGCGGCCCTCGTACAGGGCCTCGGCGAACTTCGTCTTGACGACGGCGGGGGCGACGGCGTTGACCCGGATCCCCTGCGGGCCGAGCTCGGCGCCGAGCTCCGCGGTGAGCCGGATCAGCGCGGCCTTGCTGACGCCGTACATGCCGATGCCGAGCGAGGCGCGGATGCCCGCGACGGAGGCGACGTTGACGATCGATCCGCCGTGCTCGCCCATCCACGCGGCGTGCACCCGGCGGGTCCAGGCGAGCGGAGCGAGCACGTTGACGGCGAGGATCTTGGCGGCGGCGTCCTCGTCGGTGGTCAGCACCGGTCCGTAGACCGGGTTGATCCCGGTGTTGTTGACGAGGTGGTCGAGCCGCCCGAAGGCCTCCAGGGTGCGGGCGACGGCCTCCTCCTGGTGGGCCGGGTCGTCGGATTTGCCGGCGACGGCGATCGCGTTCTCCGGCCCGCCCAGGTCGCGGACGGCCTCGGCGAGCGGCTCGGGATTGCGGGCGGTCAGGCAGACCTTGGCCCCGCGGGCGACCAGCTCGCGAGCGATCCCGAGGCCGATGCCCCGGCTCGATCCGGTGACGACGGCCACCTTGCCCTTGAAGGAGTGCACCACGGAGGGTCCTGCCTTTCGCGCGGTTCGACGTGAGGTTCGGACGTCGAGGATCAGGGGTGAGGATCAGGGATGGGAAGAGCGCTGACTAAGCGCTTGCTCAGCATGGTGTCGGTGGGGGAGCCTGTCAACAGCCCGCCCGGGCCGTCCGGGGCGGCTGCGGCTCGGCCCGGGCCGTCCGGCGGTCGGCGCGAATGGGCGTACGAGTTCCCGGTGAGGATGATGCGAGGATGACGCCATGACCAGCACGCCCATCGCCGACCTCTGGCCCGCCCCGCCCGGCGGCACCGACTCCCGCCCCGAGGCGGCGTACCGGCTGCTCCAGGCCGCCGTCGAGTCCTTCGCCGAGCGCGGCTTCCACGCCACCACCACCCGCGACATCGCGACCGCCGCGGGGATGAGCCCGGCCGCGCTGTACATCCACTACCCGTCCAAGGCCGCGCTGCTCGCCGAGATCAGCCAGGCCGGGCACGCCGCGACGCTGGCGCTGGTCCGGCGGGCGGCGGCGGGCGAGGAGGAGCCGGCCGAGCGGATGCGGCGGCTGGTCGAGGAGTTCAGCGCCTGGCACGCGCGGGGCCGGATGGTCGGCCGGGTGGTCAACTACGAGCTGCACGCGCTGCCCGAGGACGCGTACGCCGTCGTCGCGGCGCTGCGACTGGACATCGAGCGCGAGGTGAGCGCACTGATCGAGGAGGGCGTCGCAGCGGGCGCCTTCACGGTCTCCGAGGTGCGCACGGCCGCTCGCGCGGTCACCTCGCTCGGCATCGACGTGTCCCGCTGGTACACCGACCGCAGCACCGAGACGCCGGAGGAACTCGGGCGCCGTTACGGCGAGTTGGTGCTGCGGATGCTCGGCGCGCGGGTCTGAGCGCCGATCCCGCCGGTCCCGGCCCCGCCCGGCCTTGACCGGGCTCCCCGCAGCGAGCAGACTCGTATACGAAGTACGTGTGCCTCGTAGGTGTACGCCGCAGGTGTACATCGCCGCCCGGAGCGCGCGGGCCCGACACCGCGCCGCGCCCCGCCCGGCGAACTCCCAAGCGGTCGTGACACTCCGGAACCGAGCGAGAACTCCCAGCAAGAACCCCGCGAGATCCCCTAGCAGACCCCGCCCCGGGCCGTCCCGGCGCGGTCGTGCACCGCGCCCCGAGCGGTCCGGGCGTTCCGGTCTGGAGAAGGGGAGGTGCAGTGATGCCCTTCCAACCCCTCGAACCAGTCCGTCGCGAGAGCCGGGTCCGGCCCCGCTTCTGGCTGGAGAGCGCCCTCGGCAGCCTCTCCGGGCTGCTGTTCCTGATCACCCTGGTGTGGCCGCAGTGGATCGAGACCCTGCTCGGCGTCGACCCGGACGCCGGCAGCGGAGCCGCCGAGTGGCTCGTCGTCGCGCTCGCCGCGGCCGTCACCGCCGCCTGCGCCCTCGGCGCGCGGACCGAGTGGCGCCGGACGCACCCGTCCGCCGCCCGCGCCGCGCACTGACCGCGCCGCCCAAGGAGGATCGCCATGACCGATCCCACGACGTCCGGAGCCCCCGCGGTGCCGCCCGGCGAGATCACCGACCTCGTCCGGCGCTCCCCGATGAGCTTCCTCGGTACGGTCACCCGCATCGGCGGCACCCCGCTCCCCGGCCTGGCGGCCGACGAGCACACCGCCGTCGTCAAGGTCGACCACGTCCTGCACGCACCCGACGCGTTCCGGCGGCTCGCCGGCAGCCGGGTCACCGTGCAACTGCGCGCCGACGCCGCCCCGCTCGCGGTCGGCGACTCGGCCGCCTTCTTCACCGAGGGCCTGTTCTACGGCAGTGGCCTCGCCGTCTCCGAGGTCGGCCGCCTGCCCGCCCACGCCGTCCGCCCGCACGTCGCCCTCGCGGCCACGAGCGCCGACGAACAGCCCTTCTCCGCCGTGCTGCGCGAGATCCACCGGCAGGACCTCGCCGTGCACGCCCGCGAGGCCGACGCCGTGCTCCTCGGCACGGTGGCCGGGCTGGAGCGGATCGACGGTTCCGGCCACTACTCCGAGCACGACCCCGACTGGTGGCGCGCCACCCTGGACGTCCAGCACGTGGAGAGCGGTGCGATCACCGCCGACAGCGTCTCCGTGCTGTACCCCAACAGCCGCGACCGCCACT
Source organism: Kitasatospora sp. NPDC048722 (assembly GCF_040650235.1). NCBI lineage: Bacteria > Bacillati > Actinomycetota > Actinomycetes > Kitasatosporales > Streptomycetaceae > Kitasatospora > Kitasatospora sp. NPDC048722. The sequence goes on along the minus strand of NZ_JBEZGX010000008.1, from coordinate 34,453 downwards.
GGAACCACGTTCCGAAGCCCAGGGCCGGCCAGGCGGGGCTGTGGATCCTGCACGCCACGGAGGGCGACCGGCGGGAGCTGGCGCCGTACGCGCTGCGGGACGCCGACGACTACCAGCCGGCGCACCGGCTCGCCGCGCTGCGCGAAGGGATGTGAGCCGGCATGCCCAGGTTCAAGGTCGTCAACATCACCCCCAAGGCCCTGAGCGGTGAGTCCGAGCAGGACTCCGAGCCGTTCCTCGCGGTCAATCCCGAGAAGCCCACCGAGATGGTGGCGACCGCCTTCACCTCCGACCCGATGGGCGGCCGGTTCGCGCCGGTGTACGTGTCCACGGACGGCGGCAGCAGCTGGTCGCTGAACACGATCGTCCCGGGCGGAGGGGTCATCCAGGGGCACGCGTTCGGCACCGGCGACATCACCGTGGCCTTCGCGGACCGGGGTGGCACCCTGTACGCGGGGATCCTGAACGGTGTGGCCGCCTTCCTCCAGGACAGGACCATCCTGCAGATCCTCCGCACGTCGTCGATCACCTCGACCGCGCCGATGAAGGTGCTCGTCAACCGGGATCCGGTGGACCAGCCCTGGGTCATCGCCGACACCGTCGCGGGAAACGGCGGCGATCACGACCGCGTCTTCATCGGCAACAACGACTTCGCGCACGACCCGCCGAGCCCGAGGTCGGCCACCGTCGACGTCTCGGGCGACGCCAGGACGGCTCCCGGGTCGGCCGGCTTCGCGCCCGTCGGCATCGAGCATCGCACTCCGGCGCAGCAGGACGGTCCGCCGGTCAGGCTGGCCCTGCACCCCGACGGCACGGTCTACGCGGCGTTCGAGAGCTGGACGACCGACAAGGCCGTCAGCCGGCAGGTCTCGAACGTCACCTTCGACGTCGTGGTGACCCGCGACGACAAGGCGGCCGCCGGGGCGAGCCCGTTCCAGGACCTCGTCGACTCCACTGACGGCAGCCCCGGGCAGCGGGTGGCGACCGGCCGCTTCGTGGTGTTCGGCGGCAGCATGGGCCAGGAGCGCATGGGCGGCGACCTGACGATCGCGGTCGACCCGACGGACGCGAACAACGTGTGGATCGCCTGGTGCGACCGGGTCGGCGGCCCGAAGGGCACCGACAACACCCTGCACGTCCAGCGCTCGACCGACCGCGGCCAGAACTGGAGGCGGACGCGCGACGACCTCACCGACGTCAAGAACCCGGCGCTGGCCGTCAACTCCGAGGGTCTGATCGGCCTGGCCTACCAGAAGTTCGCCGACAACCAGTGGACGACGATCCTGGAGACGACCGCCGACAGCTGGAAGAGCGAGCCGGAGACCACCGTGCTCCACCAGGCCCCCGCCGACGTGCCCCAGGCCGTCAGCCTTCCCTACCTGGGCGACTACATCCGGCTGCTCGCGGTCGGCGCCGATTTCTACGGCGTCTTCTCGGGCAACAACACCCCCGACAACGCCAACTTCCCGGTGGGCGTGACGTACCAGCGCAACGCCGACTTCACCACCCACCAACTGGTCGACGTCGACGGCACCCCCGGGGTGCCGGTGTCGATCGACCCGTTCTTCTTCCACCGGGCCGCCTGAGCCCACGAGCCGGAGCTTGAGTCCGCGAGTCGGAGCCTGAGCCCACGGGTCGGAGCGCCCGCCACGACCGGTCGTGGCGGGCGCTCCGCTGTCGGGCACTATGGTTCAGGGGTTTTCACGGTTCGGGGGTTCACGCGGTGGCCAGGCAGAACGCCACGAGGCCCGCGTCCACGTCGAGGATGATCTTCTCCATCTCCGCCCACTTCGGGTGGAACTCCGTTCCCCACTCCACGGTGAACCCGAGCACCCTGCCCTTCCGCGGGTCGACGAGGTGCCGCGCGTACGCGTAGTCGTCGCTGGTCCCGCTGGTCGGGTAGAGGTGGAACCCGGTCTTCGGCGTGTAGGCGATTCCGCGGACGCCGGCGACGCCCTGGCAGAACCGCTCGGCGAGCAGCACCTCGTTGTCGACGTCGCCCTTGTCGATGTACTCGGCGTAGTCGAGGTCGTTCGGGACGCCCCGCCTGTGGTCGAACGTCGCGTTCTGGAAGTTCATCGCGGGGTTGTCCGACTGGTTGTCGTCGTCACCCCAGTTGTAGAGCATGTCCTGCGAGTAGCTGTGCACGTCGATCAGCCAGCCGGTGCGCGGGTACTGGTCGAGCAGCCAGCGGACGTTGCGGGTCTCCGGCTCGGAGAACGCGTGCGGGCCCGCGTAGACCATCGGATCGCACGGGCTGGCCGACACCTGGGGGTGGGCGGCCGGTGAGAAGGCGGTGGTGAAGTCGAAGAGGAAGTCGTAGTTGCGGTTGAGGTCGACGCCGACGCAGCCGGGGGCCGGGTTCCCGCCGCCGTGGGCCGGGTTGCGGTTCTTGCGCCACATCGGCTGGACGGTCTGGCTGTAGAGCCGGCCGTCGGGGTTGACGAGGGGGAGGAGCACCAGGTCCAGGCGCTGGAGCAGCCCGCTCACCTCGGCGGCGCTGTAGGTCGCGCCGCCGTAGCCGAGGCCGGTGCCGTTCTGGTGGGCCTCCAGCAGGTCGGCGGCGAGGTGCACGAGGATCTCGCAGCTGCCCCACTCCCGGGCGTGCACACCGCCGAGCATGACGACGGCGTCCTTGGGGAAGGGCGCCGCGGCGCCGATCTTCAGCGCGCGGATCGTCCGGTTCTCGACGGAGGTCTCGGGCAGGTCGATGAGTTGGGCGAGGCCCGGGTACGCGGTGGCGAGGTTCTCCAGCGCGGACTCGACCTCGACGATGTTCAGGTACGGCATGACGGCTCTCCTCCCTGGTCAGCGGGGGAGCTTGGCGGCCAGGCCGCGCGGCACGGCGCCTTCGGCGAACCGGTTGCCGGCGCCGACCTCGGCCTGGGCGGCCCGGCCCTTGGCGCTGGCGTTCGCGATCCTGACGACCGTGACGCCCTCGCGTTCGAGGGTGGGGATCCGTTCCTCGGGGACGTACGCGTCGATGCCGGCGCTGCCGTCGGGGGCGATGCTCGGGCTGCCGCCCGTGTCCGGGCGGACCTCGTGCAGGAGCGCGCGCAGGGTGTCCACGTCCCTGGCGGTGACGCGGACGCGGAGGATGTCGTTGGGGAGTGGTTCGTTGGGAACGGCGGACATCATGGCGGCCTCTTTCGGGCGCGGGGGATATGTCCGACGTGTACCTCGTATCCTCAGGATGCGCCGCCGCCGTAGAACCCGTCAAGCGGGGCCGGGGGCATCCGGTCGAGCAGGCTGTCCAGGCCGGCCAGCAGCTCCGCCTCGTCGTCGAAGTCCGCGAGCCGGGGCACCAGGGCGCGCAGCCGGGGGTAGTCGGCGGCGGGCAGCCGGTGCAGGCCCAGGCGCAGCGCCGGGTCCGGCTCGGCCTCGTTGTCGACGACCTGGCGCTTGTCGACGAGCATGCAGCCGAGGCTCCAGGCGACGAAGGCGCGGTAGACGGTGAGGGCGGTGGAGTCGTCGAAGCCGGCCCGGTCGAGGACGGCGAGGATGTGTTCGGTCAGGTCGAGCACGGACGCGGGCCGGCGGGTCATCGGCACGGCGAGCGGGCGGGTGGCGACGAGCGGCAGGATCTCGGGGTGGGCGTGCGCGACGGCGGCGAACGTCCGCGCGATGCGGTGCAGTTCGGCGCGCCAGGCGGCCTCCGGGGCCTGCGCGGAGCTGCGCAGGCGCTCGTTGACCTCGGCGAAGTAGGCCTCGATCAGTCCGTCGAGCAGGGCCTCCTTGCCGGGGGTGTAGCGGTAGAGGGCCATGGACTCGACGCCGAGCTCCCCGGCCAGGCGCCGCATGGTGAGCGCCGCGAGCCCCTCGCGGTCGACGAGCGCGACGGCCGTGCGGAGCACCAGCGGACGGTTCAGACGTGCTCGCTTCTCGGGGCCGCCGGGTGCGGGACCTTCGTGTGCGGGGCCGGCCCGACCGGTGTCGTCCGGCCCGGGACCGTCCGGCCCGGTGTCGTCCTGCTCGGCCATGTCCGAACTCCTCCGCGGTGCGGGATACCGAGGGATGTCCAGGGGATACGAATCCAGGATACAAGGTAAATGTGCGACCGAATCGGATGGACTACCCCGAATCAGGGTGAGCCGGGCATACCGGCGAACAGGCGCACCGCCAGCCCGCCGATCACCGCCGCGGAGGCGAGCGCCGTGAGCAGCCGGGCGCGCGGGCCGGTGAGCGCCCGGCCCAGCAGGGCCCCGCCGGTGGCGAGCAGGAGCTGCCAGCTGGCGGAGGCCGCGAACGCGGCGGCGACGAAGACCGCCCGCCCGGCCGCGTCCGGCGCCCCGCCCGGAGCCGTGCCCTGCCGGCCGAGGACGAGTGCGGCGAAGTAGAGCACGGTGAGCGGGTTCATCAGCGTGATGCCGAGCAGCGCGAGGTAGGCGCGGGCGGGCCCGGGCGGTGCGGCCGCCACGGCCTGCCCGGTCCGGAGCCCGGCGCGGAGCGCGGCGACGGCCGTCCGGACGGCGAGGGCGAGCAGCACCAGCGCCGAGGCGATCCGCAGCGGCCCGGCGAGCGGCGTGAGCAGCGGCGCCAGCCCGGCCCCGCCGACGGCTGCGAGCAGCGCGTACAGCCCGTCGGCCGTGGCCACGCCGAGGGCCGCGCAGGCCCCGGTGCGCAGCCCGGCGCGGGCGGTGAGCGCCACGAGGTAGGCCCCGACGGCCCCGACCGGGACGGCGATGCCGTAGCCGGCGAGGAGCCCCGGGACGAGCTCGGCGCTCACGCGCGGGCGCGGTCGGGCCTCCGGAGGTGGCGGCGCTGCTGCTGGACCCGGGCCGGGCGGGCGGCGGAGGTCGGCGGCAGCGGGCGGGCGGAGGTCCTGGTCATGCCCCGATCGTGGGCCCTCAAGTGCCGGGCCGGCAAACGGTTTTCCGGGCCGTTCGGTTACGGTGGACGCACGTTGTCCGCGCCCCTTCCCGGAGGAGACCGAATGGCCCGTCACATCGCCCACGCGAACGATCTGTTGGCCGAGGCCTGGCTCTCCTGGGCGGAACGCGGCAAGGGGCTGGACGCCGAGACGTGGGCCCGGCGGACCCGGCTGCCGGAGTGGACGGTCCTGGACCTGTTCGCGCACGTCGCCCCCAGCGCCGAATCGTTCACGCAGCTGCGCTCCGCCATCGTCGACGGCCCGGCGAAGGTGGAGACGGCCGCCGACGTCCTGCGCTTCTTCAACCAGCCGGGCGGTCTCGCGCACACCGCCGCCGGCCAGGTCGCCGACGCCGCGAAGCAGACCGCCGCCGGGACGGACCCGGCCGGGCTGATCGCCCGCTTCGAGGTCGAGGGCCCGGCCGCGCTGGCCGGCTTCGCGGACCTCTCGCCGGACACCGTCGCCGCCCACCCGCTCCTCGGCACCGTGCGGATCGGCGCGCTGGCCGAGGTGGCGCTCATGGAGGCGACCGTCCACCTGCTCGACCTGATCGCCGCCGTCGGTGGCCCGCCGCCCGCCGACGCGGCCCTGCACGCGGTCCGCGCGCTGCTCGCCGAGGTGGCCGACCCGGTCGCGTTCATCGAGGCGGCGTCGGGCCGTTCGGACGTCGCGGTGCTTCCCGTCATCCGCTGACCCGAGTCCTCGATGGATCCTCCATCGCAGGTCAGGCGTACGATGTGCGCCGGAACCCCGCAAGGGGGGATTTCGGGGACGACGGGGGATGGGCCGATGTTCGACATCGCGTGGTGGATCGTGCCGGCAGTGCTGTACGGCGGCGGGTACGTCGCGAACAACGCCCGCCGGGCGCTGAAGACGCGGCACGAGCGCAAGCTGGAGCTGCTGGAGGCGGCCGACCGCCAGCAGGCCGCACTGGAGGCGGCCAAGCGCCCGCCCGAGCCGGTCTGCGGCTGTACGCACCACCTGGCCAAGCACGACAAGCAGGGCCGCTGCCACGAGGAGGTCGAGGCGCCCACCGCGTGGGACGCCGAGCGCCGGCCGGTGCAGTTCGAGCCGCGCCAGTGCAACTGCCAGCAGTACGTGGGCCCAGAGCCGCTCGGCACGGTCTTCGCCCAGGACCTCGTCGACCCGCGCTGAGCACGGTGGAGGGGAGCCCCCGGACTTTCGCCGGGGGCTCCCTTCGTCGCGTCCTGCCCGGCCTTGCTCGCGTCAGCCGGCGGCGAGGGCCTGGAGGCGGTCGTAGGCGCCGTTGAAGAGGTCCTGGTCGCCGGGGAAGGTGCCGGAGGAGGCGTACTGCCAGATGGTCTGGTAGGCCCAGCCGTTCGGCAGGGTGCCGGGCGAACTGGAGTAGCGGGCGATCCAGAGGGGGTTGGTGGCGCCGAAATCACCGTTGTTTCCGGTGCATCGGGACCACCAGTTGGTCGAGGTGTAGATCGTCGGGTAGCGGCCGGTGCGGGCGAGGACGGTGTCGCTGAAGTCGTGGATCCAGGCGACCATGGCGCCCTGGCTCAGCCCGTAGCAGGTCGCGCCGTACGGGTTGTACTCGATGTCGAGCGCGGGCGGCAGCGTGACCCCGTCGGCGGACCAGCCGCCGCCGTTGTCCACCAGGAAGTTGGCCTGGACGGCGCCCGAGGAGCGGTTCGGCAGCGCGAAGTGGTAGGCGCCGCGGATGAGTCCGGCGTTGTAGGAGCCGTTGTACTGCTGCGCGAAGGACGGGTTCCGGTACGTGGTGCCCTCGGTCGCCTTGACGTAGGCGAAGTCGGCGCCGTCGGCGGCGGCCGTGGCCCAGTCGACGCTGCCCTGCCAGCTGGAGACGTCCATGCCGGCGGTCTGGGTGACGGCGAACGGGCGGATCGCGGACCGGTCCGCGGTGCCGCCCTCGTGGGCGGCGATCGTGGAGCCGGCGAAGTCGATTTCGGGGTGCGGGAGTTCGGTCGAGGCGCCGACGGGGGCGGGATCGTCCGCGTACGCCGGTGCGGCGGCGGCCGTGACCAGCGCGACCGTCGCGGCGAGCGCGGCCAGTGCGGTGCGGCGGCGGGTGGGGACGGGTCTGGTGGTGCCGGTGGGGCGGGCGGAGCGGGAAGTGCTGGACATGAACACTCCTCTGGTCCGGTGCTTGACGGCCCAACGGGTCCGGGGCGGCCGGGAGTCGGCCCGGCCGGGGAGCAGAGTAGCCATGCACCCGCCAGGAAGACCAGACACCCGGGCCCCACCCCCAACCGCTGTCACGTGTGGCGGTCCGACACCGCGCGCCCCGGCCGTCCGCCCGTTGCCCGTGCGCCTCCCCGCCGTCGTCCGTGGTTCGCCCGGGCCTGCCGGTCAGGGGTCCGCGCAGCTGTGACACGATGCCCGCAAGGCCGCCCCACCTGGGACGATCGCGACAGGCCAGAGCAAGCGGAAGGACCGCCCCCATGACCGAGACCGTTCACCCGCCCGTCTTCCGCCCGGCGACCGCCGCCGACGTGCCCGCGCTCGTCGCCCTCGTCGAGTCCGCCTACCGCGGCGACTCCAGCCGCACCGGCTGGACCACCGAGGCCGACCTGCTGGACGGGCGGCGCACCGACGCCGACGCCGTCGCCGAGGCGGTCGGCCACCCCGAGGGCGTCGTCCTGGTCGCCGAGCGGGACGGCGAACTCCTCGCCTGCTGCCAGCTGGAACGCCACGCCGGCCACGCCTACTTCGGCATGTTCTCGGTGCGCCCCGGCCTCCAGGGCGGCGGCCTCGGCCGGTCCGTGCTGGCCGAGGCGGAGCGGCTCGCGGGGGAGGAGTGGGGCGTCACGGTGCTGGAGATGAAGGTGATCGAGCAGCGCGCCGACCTCATCGCCTGGTACGAGCGCCGCGGCTACCGCCGGACCGGCGTCTACACCCCGTTCCCGTACGGCGACGAGCGCTTCGGCATCCCGCGCCGCGAGGACCTGCGCTTCGAGACGCTGACGAAGGAGATCTAGGCCCGCCCCCTGGAGCGGTCGCGGTCCCGACGCCCCCGGACGTCGCCCACGAGGCGCGCCGGGGGCGTCTTCTCGTGGTCGGATCCGTCATCCCTGGAAGGTGGTCCGCGGGTGATGCTCCGTCAAAGTCGCTGACCAGCCCCGATGCGGAGATGTCATACCTCGTTCATGATTGGTCTAGGCCAATGTGAGACCCTGGGATCGAACGGCCGACGTTCCGTCCCACTCCCAGGGGGCCAATTCCGCATGCCCGTACTCCATGGCACCGCCATGCCCGCGCCCGACACCGGCCCGCGCCGGACACCCGGTCCGGGCCGGCCCGACGACCCTTTCCGCCCCGACAACCACCGAATGCCCGCTCCGCCCGGCGACGACGAGCTCTACTGGTACTTCGGCCCGCAACGCCGCTGGGTACCGCTCTGCGCCACGCTCTCCTACGCCGGAGCCACCGCCACCCTCGGTCTGTTCGCCCTGAGCCGGCCGCTGCTCTGGCCCTTCCTGCTCCTCACCGTCCTCAACGCGGCCACCTGGCTGCTCTCGCTCACCGACGGCCAGCGCGCCCGCCGCTACACGCGCGACTCGCACGACCTGCTGATCCGCGCCTGGCGGCCCGCCCGCCACCCCGGCGTCGACCTGCTGCTGCCCACCGCCGGCGAGCCGCTGGCCGTCCTCGACAACGCCTACCGGCACACCGCCGCCGTCCACTGGCCCGGCGAACTCACCGTGATCGTCCTCGACGACGCCGCCCGCCCCGAGGTGCGCGAACTCGCCGAGTCCTACGGCTTCCGGTACCGCGCCCGGCCCGACCGCGGCCGGTTCAAGAAGGCCGGCAACCTCAACCACGGCCTCGCCGAGGGCGACGGCGAGATCATCGCCGTCCTCGACGCCGACTTCTGCCCGCGCCCCGACTTCCTGCACCACCTGGTGCCCTACCTCGACACCCCCGAGGTCGGCATCGTGCAGAGCCCGCAGTGCTTCGACACGGACGCCGACATGTCCTGGCTCGAACGCGCCGCCGGAGCCACCCAGGAGATCTTCTACCGCTGGATCCAGCCCTCCCGGGACGCGCAGGACGGCACCGTCTGCTGCGGCACCAACGCCCTCTACCGCCGCGCCGCACTGATGCGCGTCGGCGGCTTCGCCGAGACCGACCACAGCGAGGACCTCTACACCGGCCTCTCGCTCGCCCGCGCCGGGTGGACCACCCGGTACGTGCCCGCCCTGGTCGCCAAGGGCATGTCGCCCACCGGCCTGCCCGCCTTCATCAGCCAGCAGTACCGCTGGTGCCTCGGCTCCCTGGCCCTCGTCCGCGACCCGGACTTCCGCCGGGGACCGCTGCCCCGCTCCGCCCGGCTCTGCTTCTGGAACGGCATCCTCGGCTACGTGACGAGCGCGGTGAACGTCTTCGCCGTGCCGCTGCCCGCCCTGATCATGCTGTTCTTCGCCCCGGACGACATCGAACCCTGGCAGGTCCTGCCCTTCCTGCCGCCGATCTGGGTCGCGATCGTCCTGCTGCCCGCGATGTCCCGCACCCGCTGGCGCTTCGAGGTCACCCGCGTCCAACTCCTCGGCGGGCTCTGCCACGTGGTCGCCATCGCGCACGCGCTGCGCCGCCGCAGCGCCGACTGGGTGCCCACCGGCGCCGTGTCGCGCGGCGGTTCGCTCGCCCGGACCGTCGCCCGGATCGGCGTCGGCTGGCTCGGGCTCGTCGTCCTCGCGGGCGCCGCCGGACTCGTCCGCGCCGTCGCGGAACACGGCTGGCGGCCGTACTGGGCGCTGACCGCGCTCCTCGCGCTCACCGCGTACACGATCATCCCGCTCGTCAGGGCCCTGTGGCCCCTGCTGCGCGGCGGCAACGGAGCCGCCGTCGCCGACGTCGCCCCGCCCGCGCGGCGCCGCACCGACCCGGGCTTCGGCCGGGCCGAGGCCGTCGCCGTCACCGCCGTGCTGCTGCTCTGCGGCCTGCTGGCGTCCGGCTGGGCCGACCCGCTGGTCTTCTGACCCGCGCCATCCCCTCCTCCCCTTCCTTGCGCGTCGCCCCACCGGCGCGGACCCGCCGCCCGGCCGCCCCATCGGCCCGGCGGCCCCCGATCACCGCTGCCTGCCCAGCAAGGAGTCCCGCCGTGCCGACGGCCGTACCACCGGCGAGCGCCGAACCGCCGACCTCGTCCGCCTCCGCGTCCCTGCTTCCCGGCGTCGTCCGGGTCGAGCGACCCGCCGCTCCCGTTCCCGTTCCCGTTCCTGTCGCCGGCGCGCCGCACAAGCGTGCCGCCTTCCGTCCCGACGTCGAGGGCCTGCGCGGCGTCGCCGTCCTGTCCGTCCTCGCCTACCACGCCGCCGTGCCCGGCCTCACCGGCGGCTACGTCGGCGTCGACGTCTTCTTCGTCATCTCCGGATTCCTCATCACCGGCCTGTTGGCCGGCAGTTCGTCCGCCCGTCCGATCGGCCTCGTCGACTTCCTCGCCCGCCGCGCCCGCCGCATCCTGCCCGCCGCGGCCGTCGTGCTCGTCGCCACCGCCGTCGCCGGCGGCGTCCTGCTCGACCCGCTGCGCGGCACCGACCTGGCCCGCGACCTGATCTCCGCCGCCGGGCAGTACGCCAACTGGCGGTTCGTCGGCCAGCAGACCGACTACCTCGCCGCCGGGCGTGACCCGAGCCCGCTCCAGCACTTCTGGTCGCTCGGCGTCGAGAACCAGTTCTACCTCCTGTGGGGCGTCCTGCTGCTCGGCCTCGCCCGCTACCTCCACGGGCACCGCCGCACCGCCGCCACCCTCCTCGTGACGGCGGGCGTCGGCGCCGCCTCATTGGTGCTGTGCATCCGGTGGACGCAGACGTCGGCGCCGCTCGCGTACTTCTCCACGGCCGGCCGGCTCTGGGAGTTCGCGGCCGGGGCGCTCGCGGCCCTGCTCGGCGGGGTGCTCGGCCGGGGCGGGTGGGCACTGCGGATCGTCGGGTGGGGCGGCCTCGCGGCCGTCGTCGCACCGGTCCTCCTGTACGACCACACCACGCCCTTCCCCGGCACCGCCGCCCTGCTGCCCGTCCTCGGCACGGCCGCCGTCCTCCTCGCCGGCCCGGGCGGTGCCCCGGACGCCGGAAGGCTCCTCGCCGCCCGCCCGCTGCGCGCCGCCGGGCGCCTCTCGTACGCGTGGTACCTGTGGCACTGGCCGGTGCTGACCATCGCCCAGGCCCGGTACGGCACGCTGTCCTGGCCCGTCCAGCTCGCCCTCGTCGCCGCCGCCGCCCTGCCCGCCTGGCTCACCCTGCGGTTCGTCGAACACCCCTTGCGCTACGGCAGCAGCCCGGTCCCGCGCCGAGGCCTCGCCGTCGGTGCCAGTGCGCTCGTCATCCCGCTGATCGCCGGCCTCACCCTCGGCGGCGGCACCGTCCGCGCCCTCGGCGCCGCCGACGCGCCGACCGTCGCCCCGGCCGGCGCCGTCGACGGGCCCGGCCTGCTCGCCCCCGGCACGCGCCTCACCGGGCTCACGCCGTCGCTCGCGCGCGCCCGCGCCGACTTCCCGCCCGGCAAGGGCTGCGAGATCCCGCTCAACGCCGACACCAGCCCGCGCTGCCTGTTCGGCGACGAGAACAGCCCCGACCGCATCGTCCTGCTCGGCGACTCGCACGCCGGTCAGTGGATCTCGGCCGGCATCGCCATCGCCGGACAGCGGCACTGGGCCCTGGAGGTCCTCGTCAAACCCGGTTGCCCGCTGGCCACCCTCACCGTGCGCAACGACGTCCTCGGCCGGACGTTCGACGAGTGCGACCGCTGGCGCGAGAACACCCTCACCCGGCTCGCCACCGGCCCCAGGCCACGCCTGATCCTCATGGCCGGCCTCAATCGCTACGGCAGCCAGGACGAACGCGCCCGCGGCTGGAGCCGCACCCTCGACCGCCTCGCCGCGACGGGCGCCCCCCTCGCCTACCTCGGCGACACCCCGATGGCCGGCAAGGACGTTCCCACCTGCCTCGCCGCCTCCGACGGCCGCTCCGACGCCTGCTTCTTCCCCCGGACCACCGCCTTCGAGCCCGACCCGATGCTCGACGGCGGCGTGGCGGCGCGGTACGGCGTCCGGGTGGTGGACGTCGGCCCGCTCCTCTGTCCGGGCAGCGGCCCCGACTGCCCGGCGGTCCTGGAGGGCGTGGTCCTGTACCGCGACACCGGCCACATCACCGACACGCTGGCGCGCGTGCTGGCGCCACGGCTGGACAGGGCACTGCTGGGCCCGGCCTGACGGCTGGGTGCTGGGCGCGACGTGCGGTGGGGGCGGGCCGGCCCCGCGTGCTGCGGACGCAGACGGGGCCGGCCCGGGGGCGATCGATCCCGGGCGCCGCCGCGCTGGACAACCGGAGCGCCCAGTCCGTATCGTTGAAAACGGACTCTCCAGTCCGATTCTAGTGACGAATAGTCGACGGAGGCCGACCATGCCCGAAACGCTGTCACCGCGCGAGGTCTTCACGAAGCTGCTCGACGGCATGGCCGCAGGCCGCTACTCCGAACTGGCCGGGCTCTACGCGGAGGACGCCGTGGTGGAGACCGTTTTCGAACCGGTCGGACCGCGCCGCACCGAGGGGCGGACCGCACTCGCGGAGCGGTTCGCGCAGGTCGCCGCGAGCAGTCCCGTCGAGCTGACCCCGGCCAACGTCGTGATCCGGCAGACCGACGACCCGGAGCTGATCGTCGCCGAATGGGACTACCGAGTGCACCACCGGCCGACCGGACGGACCTTCGAGGCCGCCAACATCCAGGTCCTGCGGGTCCGGGACGGCCTGATCACCCACAGCCGGGACTTCCACGACCACGTGGCCCTCATCGCGGCCGACGGTGCCCTGCCCCACCTGGTGGCAGCACTGGACGGCAGGTGGCCGCGCTGAGCGAGGTCGTCGCTCCGCACTCGGGGAAGCGGCCGTGAGGAGTCCAAGTCCCGCATCGCCCGGTGGCCTTGGTCTTCCCCGCTGCACACCCGCGACCCCGTCGAGCCGACCGGCTAGCCGTAGATGCTCCGGCAGAGGCGGGCCTGCTCCGAGTCGGCGGGCCAGCGGCCGAGGCGTTCGGCCTGGTCGCAGAGGGAGCCCGGGCCCTGGGTCGGGGGCGTCCCCGGCGGGCCGGCCCGTCCGGCGGGGGAGGCCGCCGGGGCGGGGCCCGGGTGGGGCGTCGCGTGCGGGGCTCGGCTCGACTTCGGGTGCGGGACCGAGGCGTGTTCCGTCGCCGCCGGCTCCTCCTCCGCGGTGGTCCCGGCGCCGCCCGCATTCGCCGACTCGCCGCCCGCGGGGGTCGGTGCGGGCAGCGGGGACGGCGCCGGCGTCACCGGGGACGGCGAGACCGGCAGCAGGTGCGGCGTCGCCGGGAGGGGCGCGGACGGCGAGGCCGCCTGCGGCACGGCCACCACGGACACCTCGTCGCCCGCCCCCGGCCCGCACATCGCCAGCACGGACGCCATCAGCGCCACCGTCCCCAGCGCCGCGGCCGCCCACGTCCTCCGTGACCGCTTCGGGGCGGGCGCCGGCAGCGGCGTTGCGTCGCCCGGCGGCGGGGGGACGGACGTGTAGGCGGGCCCGGTCGGCGGCGGGGCGGGGACCGGCGGTGGCTGCCAGGCCTGCTGCGGCCACTGCCACTGCCCGCCGCTGGGCTGCCCTGTCATGTCGATGTCCTCCTGCGTCCGGTACCCCCCGGTTCGTGGCGTGCTTCGTGCTCAACGAGCCACCGGGCCCAACGGGCGCGCCGAAGCCCGGACATGACCCGGAAGAGGGTTCCGGACGGGCGCGGATTGCCATCGCGCCACATATTGGGGGCATGGAGACCAACAGCACGTCCGGCCACCTGGTCGATGTCGCGGAGTTCCGCACCGACAGCCGCTACCGGCTGGTCCACTTCGAGGGCCACGGCTGGGAGCCGCTGGCTCCCGAGGAGTTCGAGCCCCGGATCCACCAGCTGTTCCCCGACGTCGACCCCCACGACCCCGAGCGCGTCCACTGGGCCGACCGCCCGTGGGAGTGGCCCGCCTGGCACCCCGGCGAGGCCTGAACCCGTCCCGGGCCCTCCCCCTGACATGATCCGTCGGCGCTAGGCTGTTCGGGTGAGCGACCACTTCTGGCGGCGCCTGCCCGGGCAGGCCGTGGACACCAGCTCGCCGACCGAACTCGGCGCGCTCGTCCCCTCCCGGTACGACGCGGGCTTCGCCGAGCTGACGGCCGCCGGGCTGGCCCTGGCCGTACGGCGCACCGCGCGGCTGATGGCGCTCGCCCTCACCGAGAACGGCCTGCACCCCGACCCGGCGGCCCGCCTGCCCCTCCACGGCGGCGTACCGCGCCCGGCCGGGGAGCCCGACGTGCTCGTGCTGCGCCCCGAACAGGTCGCCGCCGCCTCGGTGTTCCTGCGGGGCTCGGCCCTCGGCGAGCTGGTCCGCCAGCAGGACTCGCTGCTCGCGCGGACCGTCGTCGCGCTCGGCTTCGCGACGCCGTGGTCCGAGACCCTCGCCGCCGAGGTGGTCGCCGACCTGCGGGAGCTGCGGGACTTCTTCGCGGACGCGGCTGCGGCGGGCGACGCGGTGATCATGCGGGGCGCGTTGTGAACGGGCCGGCCGGCACGGCGGGTTACGGTGCCGAGGCGCGGGCGCTGGCCGTCCAGTACGAGAGCGTCACGTTCGCCGAGGTGCACCGTGAGCTGCTCCACCTCTTCCCCGCGCCGCCCGCCGCCGTCCTCGACGTCGGCGCCGGCACCGGCCGCGACGCGGCGGCCCTCGCCGCCCTCGGCCACCCGGTGGTCGCCGCCGAACCCACGCCCGAACTCCGGTGCATCGGCCAGGAGTTGCACGGGGAATCCGGCGTCAGGTGGATCTCCGACGCCCTCCCGGAGTTGCCCTCGCTCGGCGCGGAGCGCTTCGACCTCGTCCTCCTGACGGCCGTCTGGATGCACCTCGCCCCCGCCGAACGCCCGCCCGCGATGGCCTCGCTGGCCCGCTTGCTCGCCCCCGGCGGCCGGATGATCCTCTCGCTGCGCCACGGCCCGGTACCGCCCGGCCGCCGGATGTTCGACGTCCCACCGGAGGAGACGGTCACCCAGGCCACCGCCAACGGCCTGCACCCCGTCCACCGCATCGCCCGCACGGATCTTCACGGTCGGCCGGGCGTGGCGTGGACGATCCTGGCCTTCGAAGCGGCGCCCTGACGCCCCGACGCCCTGACGCCCTGACGCCCGTACCACGCCAACCCGCGGCGCATCCGGGACCTCCGGGCGCCGTGTTCCCGGTCGGTGCGGGCGTCAGCGGAGAATTCCCAACGGGCCGCCCCCCAGCTCCGCTCGGGCCGATTCCACGAATGCGTGCCGGCAATCGCGCTTGGTGGGCCGTTCGGGTGAGACGGTGTTCCGCAGGTGCTCGTGGAGGGCCGTGGTGTACTCGTGTGCGGCCCGACTCGCCGTGTGCGAGCAGACCAGCTCGACGGCCTTCTTGGCCAGCCACAGGTCATGCAGCTTCCGGTCCTCGGGGTCCTCCGAAGCCGGCATGCCGAGGCTCCGGCGATCCAGCACCAACTCGACCTGCTGCGCCGCGGCCAGGAAGCTCAGGATCGCCTCCTTCCGTTCGGCCCGCTCCGCGTCCGTGCGGTGCTGTCGGTCCCGTCGCGCTTCGGCGCGTGTCGTCAGGTGCTGCCCCACGAGCGTCCCGGTGGTCCCCAGGAGGACGCCGATCAGGGCGAGAACCGTGCTGCTGGTAGCTCCATTCACGGTGTACAGCTTGGCGATCGGCTGCCAGGCCCGGTGGCACTTCGTGAAGAACGGTCGCCGGGGCAACCGCGCGAGGCTCTGCGCAGGAAGTCGGCGGGTCCGACTTCCTACGCAGAGGCGGGTTCGTCGTAGTCGTTCCACCCCGACGCTCGCGCACGTTGCTCCCACACCGGCCAGATCTCTCCCGTCGCCTGGCGCACGAGCTCACCCGCCATCGTGAAGGGCGGCGCCTTGTGCGGCTTCTCCAGGGCCTGGCCGACGATGCTGTCGTGGAGGACCGCCGCCGCGCGCAGCCGGGGCAGCGCCCGGTGGAGGCGGTCCGCGTAGCCGTCCGGAAGGGCGGTCGGCCCGCCGCCCAGGTCGAAGCCCGCCCCGAGCGCGACCAGCGCGATCTCCGGCCGCTTCCGCAGGGCGATCTCGCGGTCCGTGTGCAGCGCGACCGCGTCCCACACGACGTCCGTCCGGTCCGGCGGCACGCCCTGCTCCGCCAGGAGGCGGACGGCCAGATCGGCGCCGTCCAGCTCGAACCGCTGGTCGCCGTTGCCCTCGTCACTGAGCCCGCAGTCGTGCAGGACGCAGCCCAGGAAGAGGAGCTCGTCGTCGTAGTCGCGGCCCGGCCGCAGGCCGCGCCGCTCGCCGAGGAGACGTCCGTAGAGGTAGGTGCGCAGGCTGTGGTTGACGATCGCCGCCGGGAGCAGGGTCTTCGCGCGCTGCAGTGTGGCGTGCGCCAGATCCGTTGAGGGCAGGGCCAGCTCGCTGTATTCGGCGCTCACGGGGAGACCCTACCCGGTCGCTCGGCTGCGGGGGCCTGTTCGGCGGCTCCGAAGCCGTCTGCCACCAGGCGGGTGGCCCAGGTGCGGAGGGCGGCCCGGACGGGAGGATGGGTGAGGCCGACGGCGGCGGCCAACTCGTCGGCGGATGCGGTGTCGTAGCGGTCCTCGGAGAGGAAGGTGAGGGTCTCCGGGTCCGCGCCGGTGAGGGCCCGGGGGAGGACGCGGACGACGGGGACGGGGACGAGGCCGCGCGGTGGGCGGACTCCGAGGTGGGTGGCGAGGAGGGCGACGAGGTCCGGGAGGGCCGGGGTCTCCGGGTCGAGGACGGTGTGGGCCGCCGCGGGCGCCCGGTCGTGGACGGGGACGGCGGCGAGGAAGCGGGCCAGGTGGTCGACCGTGACCACCGGGACGAAGGTCCGCCGCGTTCCGGGGAGCAGGGGGAGACGGCCGCGGTGGAGTTGCCGGACGAGATGGGCGAGCCCGAGGTACTGGCCGGCCTCGCCGGTGGCCGAGTGCCCGATGACGCTGCTCGGGTTGACGGTCGTGACGTGGATGCCGAGCCGGTCGGCCGTCACGCGCACTGCCGCGTCGCCGAGGTGTTTCGAGGCTTCGTAGGCGCCGAGGCGGGAGTAGAGGGCGGCGGTCTCGCGGGGTGGGAGCGGGTACCGGGGCCGGGGGTCGCGTCCGACGCGGTAGCCGGAGAGGTGGACGTGGCGGCGCAGGTGGGGGCGGGTGGCGGACCACTGGAGTGCGTGCAGGGCACCGTCGACGTTGGCGGGGTGGGCCTCGGCACGGGTGAGGCCGAACTCGTAGCGGGCGGCGAGGTTGTGGACGTCGCGGATCTCGGCGAGGCCGGTGTCGTCCTCGGGGGTGAGGCCGAGGCCGGGGGCCGTGAGGTCGGCGGCGACGGTGGTGAGGGTGGTGTCGGCGGCGCCGTGGGCCCGTAGCCACGAGCGGAGGGCGGTGTCGCGCGGGCTGCCGGTGCCACCGCGGACGGCGACGGCGACGAGTTCGCCGCGGGTGAGGAGTTCGAGGACCAGCCAGCGCCCGATGAAGCCGGTGGCGCCGAGGACGAGGGTTGTGGGGAGTGGCATGGGGTCCATTCTCTGTAGACCGGTCTGTATATTTTTCGGGCACGCGGAAGGCTTCGGGTGGCCGGGCCCCGCGGCATCAGCCCTTGGCGCCGATGAGGTGCAGCACGGCGTGCTCGGCGTGGTCGAGCGGCTCCCGGCTCCGCCGGACCGACGCGAGCAGCACCGCGCCCTCCATCAGGGCGAGTGCCTGCCCGGCGGCGGTCCAGGCCTCGGCGGGGTCGAACCGGCCGGCCTCCAGTCGCTCGGCGAGGACCCGCTGCCAGCTCTCGTACACCGCCGAACAGACCGCGCGCAGCGGCTCGTTGGTGCCTGCGACCTCCAGTGCGACGGTGGCGATCGGGCAGCCCTTGGCGTAGCCGGAGCGCTCCAGGCGGTCGGCGAAGACCTCGGTCAGGCGCCGGGTGAGCGCGCCGGCGTCGACGCCCTCGGCGGCGAGCGACCTGAGCAGGTCCTCGACCTCCCGTCCGGCCTGGACGAGGGCGGCGGCGACCAACTGGTCCTTGCCCTCCGGGAAGTGGAAGTACAGCGAACCGCGCGGCGCGCCGCTCTCGGCGACGATCTGGTTGACGCCGCTGCCGAAGTACCCCTGCGCCTCGATCAGCGCCCGCGCGCCGGCGATCAGCCGGGCGCGGGTTCCCTCACCCTTGGCTCCCATGGAGGAGAGAATAGACCGGTCTACATATTTTGCCAACGGAAGGGCGTCGGGTCGCGCGGCTCACACCCCGTACCCGGTCGGGAAGCCGGTCCAGCGAAGCTCCTCGGGCAGGTGGCCGAGGTCGTTGAGCACCAGCGGCGAGGGCGGCCGCCCGGGGGCGTACCGGATGACGGTGAGCGAGGCATTGGCATGGTTGAGCCCGAGCCAACGCCACGGCGGCGCATCGAGGGCATGGCGCACGAGCCAGCCGATGAGGAAGTTGTGCGTGACGACGACCTCGTGCCGCTCCTCGTCCCCGGGCACCGGCCCGGTGAACGCGGCCACGGCCTGACGCGCCAGCTCGGGCCCCGACTCCTGGGGCTCGGAACGGGAGAGGAAGCGGAGGAGGAGGTCGGCGCTGTCGGCGGGCAACTCCGCCCGCCCGGGGACGTACGGAACGTAGTCGCCCGCCGCGTCGCAGGCCCGGACGGTGGCCGCGGGCAGGTGCTCGGCGATCAGCCCGGCCGTCTGCGCGGCGCGGGCCAGCGGCCCGTGGTGCACGGCAGAGATCGGCCGCCCCGCCAACCGCCGCCCGAGCAGCGCAGCCTGACGCCGCCCGACCTCCGAAAGGCCGCTCTCGTCCGGCAGCGCCTCGCCGTGCCGGACGAGGTAGAGGTAACGGGCGGCGGTTCCGGCCATGCGAGTACTCCTCGGCACAGTGATCGACTCCCCGAACCGACGCCCCACCCCACCCGGCCGGTTCCGCGCGAGGCTGGGGCAACCCACCAGCCCGCCGCACGCGAGAAGTCGACTCGCTCGACTTTCTGTGTGGGTGGGGTGTCGGGCCGGCAGTGTGCACGGGACGTCGGGCGGGCCGACGTCCCGTGTGGCGTCAGGCCCGGTGGGCGGTGTTCAGGAGGGTGAGGTCGTCGGGGGTCAGGCGCAGGGTGCCGGCGGCGACGTTCTCGGTGAGGTGGGTGAGGTCGCCGGTGCCGGGGATGGCGAGGACGTTGGGGGCGCGGTGGAGGGTCCAGGCCAGGCGGACCTGGGCGGTGCTCGCGCCGTGGGCCTTGGCCACGGCCTCGACCTGCGGCGGCTCGCCGGTGCTCGCGCCGGTGCCGCGTTCGCGGCCGGTGCCGGCGATGGCGTAGAAGGGCACGAAGGCGATGCCCTGCTCGGTGCAGAGGCGCAGCACCTCGTCCTGTTCGGGGGCGGCGCCGATGCCGTACGGGTTCTGGACGCACACGACGGGGGCGATGGACCGGGCCTCGGCCAGGTGATGCGGGTGGATGTTGGAGAGGCCGAGGTGGCGGATGAGTCCGGCCCGGCGCAACTCGGCGAGGGCGCCGAAGCGTTCGGCGACGGAGTCGGTGCCGAGGACGCGCAGGTTGACCAGGTCGAGGTGGTCGCGGCCGAGTTGGCGGAGGTTCTCCTCCACCTGGGCGCGCAGGGCCTCGGGGGTGCGGGCGTGTTCGGCCCACGTGCCGTCGGGGGCGCGGGCGGGGCCGACCTTGGTGGCGATCACGAGGTCGTCGGGGTAGGGCGCGAGGGCGCGGTTGATGAGCTCGTTGGCGGAGCGCAGCGGGGAGAAGTAGAAGGCGGCGGTGTCGATGTGGTTGACGCCGAGTTCGACGGCGCGTCGCAGGACGGCGACGGCCTGGTCGCGGTCGCGCGGGACGGCGTGCGGGGTGAGGGCGGGGCCGGTCTGGGGGAGGCGCATGGCCCCGAAGCCGATCCGGTGGACGGTGCGGTCGCCGAGGGTCCAGGTGCCGGAGGCGGCGGCGTGCACGGCGGGTACGGCGTTGGCGGTGGTGGTCACTGCGCTGTCGGGAGTCATGCTCGACATGATCGAATCTGGGCTAGCCTGACCGCCAATGATTCGGGAATGTGCGAATCCAAGGGGTGGGGTACGGGGGGATGCGCATGGCCGTGGAGACGGAACTGTCGTTCACGGTGGGGGATCTGGCGAGCATGCGCTTCGCCGTCTCGCCGATGTGGGAGCTCGGGCCGAGCCTTCGCCTGCTCGCGTCCGGCCGGGCCCACCCGGTGCACCGTCCGTGGGTCGAGCAGGTGCGGCCCCGGCTCGGCGCCGTCGGGCCGTTGCGCGGCTGGCTCACCGAGATCGTGCCGCCCGCGGGGTACGTGCCGGACTTCGTCAACCCCGCCCCGGCCGGCCCGGCGCCCACGCTCGCGGAGGAACTGGCCGCGATCCGGGCCACGCCGGCCGAGCGGGTACGGCGCGACCTCGACCGGTTGCGGGAGTACGGCGACGGCCTCGGACCCCGGCTGCGCACCTTGTACGCCGACCCGCCGGCCGGTCTCGCGCGGCTCGCGGAGGCGTTCGAGGCGTACTGGAAGGTAGCGCTCGCGCCGTACTGGGCGCGCATCCGCGCCGCGCTGGACGCGGACGTCCTGCACCGCGCCCGGCAGGTGGCCGAGCACGGTGCGGCGCGCGTGCTCAACGACCTGCACGCGGAAGTCCGGTGGTCGCGGGACACGCTCCGGCTGGAGCGCCGTCCGAAGCCGCTGGACCGCCGGACGTCCGGGGCGGGCCTCCTGCTGATCCCGTCCGCCTTCACCGGACCGGGCCCGCTGATGCGGGTCGCGCCGCCGGACCCGCCGCAGCTCGCGTACCCGGCGCGCGGGATCGGCAGCCTGTGGGCCGCCCGGCCCGCCGCGCCGAACGCGGCCCTCGCCGCCGTCCTCGGCCGCTCCCGCGCGCTCCTTCTCGTCGAGCTGGACGCCCCGGCGTCGACCACCGACCTCGCCCGGCGCACGGGCCTGTCGCCCGCGGCCGTCTCCCAGTACCTGACCGCCCTCCGCGACGCCCACCTGGTGAGCGCCCACCGCGCGGGCCGCTCGGTGCTGTACGCCCGGACTGCCGCGGCGGAGGCGGTCCTGGCGCCACTGACGTGAGTGGGGCCGCCCGGCGGAGGCGGTCGGGTGGGTGGCGAGGCGGCGTCCGCTGCCGGGGCGCCGGGCATGGCAGGCCTGCGAAGAACCTACGAAAAGCCCAATCGTCACGGCGGGTTCCCCGTTTCTTCGGGGAGCATTCGCCGGCCGCGCGTAGCGTGCTGTACATGACATCACGTCAGCTCACCGCCCCCCGCCGCCGACGGACCGGTCTCGTCGCGGCCCTGGTCGCGGCGGCCCTGGGACTCGGGACCGTCGCCCTCACGGCCCCGGCCGAGCCGACGTCGAGCCCGGTCGCCGCGAGCCCCGCCACCAGAAGCCCCGGCGACGTCGTCCTCGAGGAGACCTTCGCCGGCCCCGGCCTCCCCGCCGGGTGGAACCCCGTCGAGGGCGACTGGCGCGTCGAGAACGGCCGACTGGTCGGCGGCTCCGCCGACGCCGCGCGGCAGAGCCGGATCACCTTCGGCCGCCACCTGGACGACTTCCGCTTGGAGGCCACCGCCCGCTTCGAGACCGTCCTGGACGCCACCCGCTGGACGGCCCTCGGCCTGGACGTCCCCGCCGCCGGTACGACGCCGTGGTCGATCGCCACCGTCCGCTCCGGCAGCACCGCCGGCAACGGGCTGGAGTTCGCCCGGCGCACCACCGGCGACACGTGGAACGTCACCGACACCGCCGCCGCACCGTCCGCCGCCACCGGCCGGGACGTGCGGATCGCCGTCGAGGTGCACGGCACCAGCGCCCGCTGGATCTTCGAGGGCCGTGAGGCCCTGCGCACCACCCGGCTGGCCCGCAGCGCGGACGGCGGCCAGGCGCTGCTGGTGAACGGCGCGCGGGTGTCGTTCGCGGCGGTGAAGGTGACGGCGCTCGCCCCGAACGCGTGGATCCGCCCGGCCGGGACGCCGGTGACGGTGTTCGCGCACCGCGGCGGGTCGTCCGCGGCGCCGGAGAACACGCTCGTCTCGGACGAGGTCGCCCGCCGGGCCGGCGCCCAGTGGATCGAGAACGACGTCCAGCCGAGCAGGGACGGCGTCCCGTACGTGCTGCACGACGACACCGTGGATCGCACGACGAACGGCACGGGCCGCGTCCGCGACCTGACGGCCGCCCAGCTCGACGCGCTCGACGCCGGCTCCTGGTTCGCCCTGGCCTACGCGGGCACGCGGCTGCCGACGCTCGCCGCACAGCTGGAGGACCTCCGCACCCGCGGCGGCAACCTGCTCCTGGAGATCAAGGGGCCGCACACCCGCGACGAGGTCGCCCGGATCGTCAAGGAGGTCCGCGGGCACGGCATGACCGACCGGGTCTTCGTGCAGAGCTTCCAGGCGGACGCCCTGCGCTACGCCCGCGAGCTCGCGCCCGAGCTGCCCCTCGGCCTGCTGCGCTCCGAGCTCGACCCCGATCCCGTCGCCACCGCGCGCGACCTCGGCCTCACCGCCTACAACCCGTCGGACGACGCCCTCGTCCCGCGCCCCGGCGTGGTCAAGGACCTGCACGCCGCCGGCGTCGCCGTGAACGTCTGGACGGTCGACGCGCCGGCCCGCTGGAAGGCGCTGGAGGAGGCCGGGGTGGACGGCATCATCACCAACCGCCCGGCGGAGCTGGCCGGCTGGAACGAGGCCTGGCTCCAGGCCGCGGCCGGTCGGTAGTCTGCGGGGCATGAGGTGGCCGACCCCCGAGGACCTGCCGCGGCGCGGCACCGTGACCGCGTTCGACGGCCGTCTGGCGCTCGACCTGGACGCCCGCGTCGCGACGGTCGACGGCCGCGCGGCGCAGCTCACCTTCAAGGAGACGGACCTCCTGCAGGGGCTCGTCGAGCTCGGTGACGGGCCGCATCCGGCCGAGGAGATCATGCGGCGTGCCTGGGGGCTCGACCGGCCGCACGCACGCGACCTCCGGGTGCCGATCCGGATCCTGCGGGCCAAGCTCGGCGAGCCGTCATGGATCGTGGAGGGCCCGCGCGACCACTACGGCCTGCGCGCCGCCGAACCGTCGGGAAGCAGGACGTCCGCGGCGGTCGACGGCACGAGCGTCCCCGCGGTGAAACTCCGCTGCGCCCTGCTCGACGACTTCCAGGGCGTCGGCACGGCGATCGCCGACTGGTTCACGATCGCCGACCGGGTCGAGCCGGTCCCCTTCCGCGAACACTTCGCCACCGAGGACGAACTCGCCGAAGCCCTGGCCGAGTTCGACATCGTCGTGACGCTGCGCGAGCGAGTGCCGTTCCCCGCCTCGCTGTTCGCCCGGCTGCCCCGGCTGCGGCTGCTGATCGCCTCCGGCATGCGGAACTCGGTGATCGACCTCGCCGCCGCCGAGGCGCACGGCGTCACCGTGTGCGGCACCGCCAGCTCCGGCACGCCGCCGGTCGAGCTGACCTGGGCGCTGCTGCTCGGACTCGCCCGCGGGATCGTGGCGGAGAACAACGCGCTGCGCGGGAACGGCCCCTGGCAGAGCACCGTCGGTGCCGACCTGCACGGTCGGGTGCTCGGCCTGATCGGGCTCGGCCGGATCGGCTCCCTGGTGGCGAGGGTCGGGGTGGCGTTCGGCATGGACGTCGTCGCCTGGAGCCGGAGCCTGACGGACGAGCGTGCGGCGGAGGCGGGCGTGCGGCGGGCGGCGAGCAAGGAGGAGGTGCTGCGCGAGAGCGACTTCGTGTCCGTCCACGTCGATCTGAACGAGGGCACCCGCGGGCTGATCGGCGACGCCGAACTCGACCTGATGAAGCCGGCCGCGTACCTGGTGAACACGTCCCGGGCGGCGATCGTCGACCAGACGGCGCTGATCGCCGCGCTCACCGACGGCCGGATCGCGGGCGCCGCCGTGGACGTCTTCGACGTCGAGCCGCTGCCCGCCGACCACCCGATGCGGACGGTGCCCCGGCTGCTGGCCACACCGCACCTCGGGTACGTGACGCGGGACAACTACCGTCGCTACTACGGCGAGGCGGTCGAGGACATCGCGGCCTTCCTCGCGGGCGACCCGATCCGCCGGCTCGGCTGAGCCCTCCACGGGATCGGGCCGGGACCGACGCATACTGGGCGCGTGACGAGCCAGGACGACACGTGGACGGCGGGTCGGCGCGGGGTGCTGCGGGCGGGCGCGGCGGCGCTGCTGCTCGGCGCCGCCGGGTGCGGGAGCGGGAGCAGGCAACCGGTGGCGGAGCCGAGTTCGACGAGCCCGAGCCCCACCGCGAGTCAGGCCCCCGCAGCGAGCCCGGGCCCGACCTCCACGGCAAGCCCCGTCCGGACCCCCCTCCCCAACCCCCCGCTCTGGCAGCCCGGCCCCTCCGAGGTGCAGCCCGACGTCAAGCGCCGCGCCGTCGAGCTGGTTGCCGCGCTCGGCGCGTGGCCGCCCGGCGGGCAGGGGACGCAGGCGGCGCGGGCCCGGGTGGCGGCGCTCGGGCTGCCGCCCGCCCTCGCGGACGCGGCCGGTCCGCTCGCCCCCGCCGCGCCGGAGGCGAGCCTGGAGGTGATCGACGCCCAGTACGGCGGGATCCTGGCCGACTCGGCGAGCGTGCTCGTCGTCTGCCGCCAGTGGACCCGGCAGCCGGACGGCTCGGTCGCGGAGGGCGGCGTCACGGTGGACGTCCGCCTGAGCCGCGCCGATCCGCGCTGGACCGTCACCGAGCTGCACCCCGGCGAGCCGGGCCCGCCCGCCGAGCCGCCGCCCGCGGCGCCGGCGAAGGTGCTGGCGCAGCCCCGGATCGAGCTGCCGCCGGGGGCGCTCGCCGACCTGCGCAGCGGGAGCGTCCACGACAGCGTGACGAACGCGATGCTGGGCCTGGCCGGCACCTACGTGCTGTCGGTGAGCGTCGTGCGCACCGGTCACCCGCTGGACGTCTTCGGCACGACCCGGCCCAGCGACCATCCGCTGGGCCGGGCCTTCGACGTCTGGCGGATCGACGGGCACCCGGTCGTGGACCCGGCGACGCCGCGGCGGCTGATCGAGTCCTTCATGCGGGCCGCGGCCGCCGCCGGTTCGTACAACGTGGGCGGGCCGATCGCGATCCCGGGGGCCGGCAACCGGTTCTTCACCGACGACACCCACCACGACCACGTCCACGTCGGGTTCACCACCTGAGCGGAGGGCGTCAGTTGACCTTGACCGCGCTCCATGCCGCCGCGACGGCCTTGTACTCGGGGCTGTTGAGCCCGTACAGGTCGCTCGCGGCGTTGAGCGAGGCGGTGCGCGCGCCCTTGTAGTTGGTCGTGGACGTCATGTAGACGGTCAGCGCGCGGTACCAGATCTTGGCGATCTTCTGGTTGCCGACACCGGTCACCTTGGAGCCGTTGCAGGTGGGACTGTCGTACGTGACGCCGTTGATGGTCTTGCTGCCGCTGCCCTCGCTGGCCAGGTAGAACCAGTGGTTGCCGACGCCGGAGGAGTAGTGGACGTTGAGCTTGCCGACGGTGGCGCTCCAGCAGTCGGCCGACTTGCCGTCCAGCGAGGGCTTGTCGAAGCGGCGCAGCCACGGCGGGGTGGACTGGTCGCTGAACAGGTAGTCGGGCGTGTCGGTCCTGTTGTTGGCGAACCACTCGACCATGGTGCCGAAGATGTCGCTGGTGGACTCGTTGAGGCCGCCGGACTCGCCGCTGTAGCGGAGGTTGGCGGTGGCGCTGGTGACGCCGTGGGTCATCTCGTGACCCATGGTGTCGAGGTCGACCTGCTCGGGGTCGGTGCTGCCGTTGCCGTCGCCGGTCATCATGCAGAAGCAGTCGTCGGACCACTGGGCGTTGTCCCAGTCGGTGCCGACGTGGACGAAGACGGTGGCGCCCTTGCCGTCGTTCTTGATGCCGTTCCGGCCGAAGGTCTTCTTGTAGTAGTCGTACGTCCAGGCGGTGTTGGCGTGGGCGTCGACGGCCGCGGTGGAGCGGTCGGTGGAGAACTTCTTCCCGTCGCCCCACACGTTGGTGGTGCTGGTGAACGGCTTGCCGGAGCTCGCGGTGATCGTGTCGGCGGAGACGTTGCCGGCGTCCTTGGTGACGTGGCCGCGCACGGGGTCCGCGAGGGTGTACCCGCCGCCGGCGGCCGGGGTGGTGTCGACGGTGACGTCGCCGGTGTACTCGGAGTGGCCGGTGCCGGAGGCCTGGTGCTCCTTGTCGTAGGCCTCGATCTCGTCGCCGGTGGTGGCATCGGTGACGACGACCCGTCCGGCGGGCTGGCCGTGCTCGCCGGTGCCGGCGACGGTGGTGCGCCAGGCGAGGCGGGGCGTGCCGTCGGCGGCCCAGACGACCAGTTCGGGCGTGCTGACGGCGTCGTGGACGCCCGGGGCGGAGGCGATCGCCTTGCCGGCGGTGGTCTGCGGGGCCACGGCCGGGGAGGTGGACGCCACGGCCGGGTCGTGGGCGGAGGCGCGGGTGGAGTCCTTGAGGCGGCCGCGGGCGTCCTGGTGGACGACGAGGTCGCCGCCGACGACGGGCAGGCCCTGGTAGGTGCGGTCGAAGCGGACGTGTGACGAGCCGTCGGCGTCCAGGACGACGTCCTTGAGCACGAGGTCCTGGCCGTCGCCGAACCCGAACACCCCTGCGTTGCGGGCCACGTTGGCGCGGGCCTGGGCGATCGCGGCGTCCCGTCCGGCGGGCGCGGCGGAGGCCGTGTCGGCGGGGACGGTGACGGCGACGAGGGCGGCGATGACGGCGGTGGCGCCGGCTATGCGGGCACGACGGGACACCGACGAGGAGGTGGGGCTCACTCTGACTCCAGTGGGGTGGGGGCAGGGAAACGCGCGTGGCAGGGGACGCGCGTGGTTGGGGAAACGCACGGTAAAGCTCGGGCGAAGTGCGGCCCGCGAACAGCTGCGACCGAGATTGACGGTGATCGGTCATGAATGGCCAGAGGAATAGTCATATCTTTGCCAAGTTGTGTCCTGTGCAGATCAATCCGGCCCGGGGCTGACGGGTGGTGAAGATCCAGCATGTGAACGGTCCATGACGGTCGGTTCGGGGCGGTTGTACCGTGCACGCATGACATCGCCCGCCCCCCTGCTGCGCACCAAGGACGTGGACGTCGTCCGCGACGGCCGCCACCTCCTGCGCGGGATCTCCCTGACCATCCGGCCCGGCGAGCACTGGGCGCTGCTCGGCCCCAACGGCGCCGGGAAGTCCACGCTGCTCGCCCTCCTCGGGGCGGTCTCCCACCCCACCCGGGGTGAGGTGGACGTGCTCGGGCGCCGGCTCGGGCGGGTCGACATCCGCGAGCTGCGCGCCCACCTCGGGCACGTCAACCCGCGCCACCCGCTGCGCTCTCCGCTGACCGTGCGGGAGGTGGTGCTCACCGGGTCCACCAACACCATCGAGCCGGAGTGGCACCGCAAGCCCGCCCCCGAGGTGGTCGAGCGGGCGGAACTCCTGATCGAGACCCTCGGCATGACGGCCATGGCCGAGGCCCCGTGGACGACGCTCTCCCAGGGCGAGCGCGGCCGGGCCCTGATCGCCCGCGCGCTGATGCCGAGCCCCCGCCTGCTCCTGCTCGACGAGCCGGCCACCGGGCTCGACCTGACCGCCCGCGAGCTGCTGCTCGACAGCCT
Source organism: Kitasatospora sp. NPDC048722 (assembly GCF_040650235.1). Taxonomy (NCBI): domain Bacteria; kingdom Bacillati; phylum Actinomycetota; class Actinomycetes; order Kitasatosporales; family Streptomycetaceae; genus Kitasatospora; species Kitasatospora sp. NPDC048722. The sequence continues at coordinate 6,957 of NZ_JBEZGX010000008.1, read as the reverse complement.
CGACCTGCTGCGCCACCAGCACCCCGACCTCGCCAGCGTGCTGGTCACCCACCACCTGGAGGAGCTGCCGGAGACGACGACCCACGCGCTCCTGCTGCGGGAGGGCGAGTGCGTGGCGGCCGGGCCGGTCGACGAGGTGATGACGACCGGACCGATCAGCGCGACCTTCGGCCACCCGATCCGGATCACCCGCCACGAGGGCCGCTGGACCGCCCGCGCCGCGGCCCGCCGCACCCCGGGGAGCTGACCGCGAGGGGCTGGTTCCGGTGGACGAGGGGGGTGGGTATCGCCGGTAAGGAAATCTTACGTAAGGTATGCCTTAGCTAATCAGGAGGCGCCGACCCGGTCTGCGCCCCGCCACGCCTCGGCACGCCCATGCCCTTTTCCGTTGGAGCCGTCATGCCCGCCCGCCGTCGTACGACCGCAGCCGCGCTGCTCACCCTCGCCGTCGCGACCGCGACGCTGGCCGGCTGCGCGGACAAGAAGGACGACAAGGCCGGCGGCGCCGACGCGGTGAAGATCAACGCCACCGACTCCGCGTGCGAGGTCGCGAAGACCACCTTCCCGGCCGGCCACGTCGTCCTGGACATCAGCAACAAGGGCTCGAAGACCACCGAGGTCTACGTCTACGCCGAGGGCGACAAGATCGTCACCGAGCGCGAGAACATCGGCCCCGGCACCAAGGCCACCGTCAACGCCGAGATCAAGGCCGGCTCGTACGAGATCGCCTGCAAGCCCGGCATGGTCGGCGACGGCATCCGGCAGAAGATCACGGTGACCGGCGAGGGCGCCGCCACCGCCTCCGCGGACCCGCGACTGGCCGCCGCCGTCGACGCCTACCGCGCGTACGCGCAGGAGCAGGCCGACGCCACCGTCCCGGCCGTCGAGGCCTTCGCCGCCGCGGTCAAGGCGGGCGACGTGGAGAAGGCCAAGTCCCTCTACGCCCCCTCGCGCACCGGCTGGGAGCGCACCGAGCCGGTCGCCGAGAGCTTCGGCGACGTCGACCCGAAGACCGACACCCGCGAGGACAAGGCCGAGGCCGGCAAGCCGTGGACCGGCTGGCACCGCCTGGAGAAGTCGCTCTGGGCCGACGGGAGGATCGGCGACGACGAGAAGCAGCTCGCCGACCAGCTCGTGGGCGACCTGAAGGACTGGCAGAAGAAGATCCCCGCCGCGGAGATCACCGCGACCAGCATGGCCAACGGTGCCAAGGAGCTGCTGGACGAGGTCGCCACCAACAAGATCACCGGCGAGGAGGACCGCTACAGCCACACCGACCTGGCGGACTTCAGCGCCAACGTCGAGGGCGCGCAGAAGGCGTACGAGCTGCTGAAGCCCGTCGCCGCCGAGAAGAACCCCGACCTCGCGAAGACCCTGGACTCCGAGTTCGCCTCGATCCAGGCCCTGCTCGCCAAGTACAAGCAGGCCGACGGCACCTTCACGTCGTACGACAAGGTCACCGAGGCCGAGCGCAAGACCTTCTCCGACGCCGTCAACTCGCTGGGCGAGCCGCTGTCGAAGCTGGCCGCCGCCGTGGTCGTCAAGTAGCCGACCGCGCCGTGGTCGGCACCTGACCGACCACGCCGTGGCCGTCGACCCGCCGACCACGCCGTGGTCGTCAAGTCGCCGACCCCCAGCCCGCATTCACCACACCCCACGGCCACCGTGGCGGCCCCGTCCGGTCGTCGCGGCAGCCGTGGACCCCGCAGCACAGAGAAGGGCCCGCCCGCCGATGGACGCCGAGAACCCGATGGACCGCACGGAAACGGCCGCTGCCGCCGCCCCCCGCAACGCGGTCAGCCGCCGCGCCGTCATCGGCTGGGCCGGGGCGGGCGTCGCGCTCGGCGCCGCCGCCGTCGGCTCGGTCGCCGCGGCCACCCGGCAGGACGACCCCGGCCCGGCGCCCGCCGCGGCCCCGGGCGCCGAGGTTCCGTTCTACGGCGACCACCAGGCCGGCATCGCCACGCCCGTCCAGGACCGCCTGCACTTCGCCGCGTTCGACGTCTCCGAGAAGGCCACCCGCGAATCGCTGGTCAAGCTGCTCAAGGAGTGGACGAAGGCGGCCGCGGCCATGACCGGCGGCCGCGAGGTCGGCACCGGCGCCGCCGACGGCCTGCCCGAGGCGCCGCCGGACGACACCGGCGAGGCCCTCGGCCTGCCCGCCTCCCGGCTCACGCTGACGATCGGCTTCGGTCCGGGCCTGTTCGAGAAGGACGGCATCGACCGGTTCGGCCTCAAGGCCAGGCGCCCCGAGGCCCTGATCGAGCTGCCGGGCTTCAAGGGCGACAAGCTCGACCCGCTGCGCAGCGGCGGCGACCTGTGCGTCCAGGCCTGCGCCGACGACCCGCAGGTCGCCGTGCACGCGATCCGCAACCTCGCCCGGATCGGGATGGGGACGGTGGGCATCCGCTGGTCGCAGCTCGGCTTCGGCAAGACCTCCTCCACCACGCCGGACCAGCAGACCCCGCGCAACCTCCTGGGCTTCAAGGACGGCACCCACAACATCGCGGGCACCGACACCGCCCGGCTGGCCGACCACGTGTGGGCCGCCCCCGGCGACGGCCCGGACTGGATGACCGGCGGCTCCTACCTGGTCGCCCGGCGGATCCGGATGCACATCGAGACGTGGGACCGCACCTCCCTCAAGGAGCAGGAGGACGTCTTCGGCCGCACGAAGGGCGAGGGCGCCCCCTACGGCAAGGCCCGGGAGCACGACGACCCGGACCTGAAGGCGATGCCGGCCGACTCGCACGTCGCGCTGGCCCACCCGGACGCCAACGGCGGCCTGATGATCCTGCGCCGGGGCTTCTCCTTCACCGACGGCACCGACGGCCTCGGCCGCCTGGACGCCGGCCTGTTCTTCCTCGCCTACCAGCGCGACACCCGCAAGGCGTTCGTGCCGCTCCAGCAGCGGCTCGCGGCGAGCGACAAGCTCAACGAGTACATCCAGCACGTCGGTTCCGCGCACTTCGCCTGCCCGGCGGGCGTCCGCAAGCCGGGGGAGTGGTGGGGCCAGGCCCTGTTCGGCTGACCGCCGCGACCCTCCCGTACCACCTCACCACCCCCCAGGAGCCCGCGTGTTCGGCAACTACCTGATCGGCCTGCGCGAAGGCCTCGAAGCCAGCCTGGTCGTCTGCATCCTGATCGCCTACCTGGTCAAGACCGACCGCCGGGACAAGCTGCCGCCGGTGTGGCTCGGCGTCGGCTCGGCGGTCGTGCTCAGCATGGCGTTCGGCGCGGTGCTGCAGTTCGGCTCCTCGCAGCTCACCTTCGAGGCCCAGGAGGCGCTCGGCGGCAGCCTGTCGATCGTCTCGGTCGGCCTGGTGACCTGGATGGTGTTCTGGATGCGGCGCACCGCCCGGCACCTGAAGACCGAGCTGCACGGCAAGCTGGACGCGGCGATCGCGATGGGCACCACGGCGCTGGTCGTCACGGCCTTCCTCGCGGTCGGCCGCGAGGGCCTGGAGACGGCGCTGTTCATCTGGTCGGCGGTGCAGGCCACCGACGACGGGTGGAACCCGCTGGCAGGCGCAGCGCTCGGCCTGCTGACCGCCGTCGTGCTGGGCTGGCTGTTCTACCGCGGCGCTCTGCGGATCAACCTGGCGAAGTTCTTCACCTGGACCGGCGCGATGCTGGTCGTCGTCGCGGCCGGCGTGCTCGCGTACGGCGTGCACGACCTCCAGGAGGCCGGCTGGCTGCCCGGCCTGCACAGCCTGGCCTTCGACATCAGCAGCACGATCCCGAAGGACAGCTGGTACGGCACACTGCTGAAGGGCGTGTTCAACTTCCAGCCGGACCCGACGGTCCTCCAGCTGGTGGTCTGGCTCGGCTACCTCGTCCCGACGCTGGCCGTGTTCTTCGGCCTGTTCGGCGGGAAGGCGACGCGCAAGCCCGTCGCCGCCTGACCTGCACGTTCGCCTCGACCGGCCCCGCACGGCAACATGCCGCCGTGCGGGGCCGGTTCATTCCCGCCGACGGAGGGGAGCCGAATCACGCCACGGTCGCGCTCGACGGGCGGACCGCACCACTGTCCGGCCTCCGGCCCATCCCGCCGGACGGGACCGGGCCGCTGATCGCCGACCTGGACGGCGTCGACGCCCGGCCCGTCGTGCAACTCCTCGTCTCGTCGGCAGGGTTCACTACCGGGTCGCTGCAGCCCCCGCACCAGGGTGTGGTGTCCGCGGGGCCGTGGAACGGAAAGGGGCCCCGCGCCGTTGGCGCGGGACCCCTCGTGGTCGGGGCTCCTACTCGCTCTTGATCGCGCCCAGGATGTCCGTCCGGGCGGCCCGGCGGGCCGGCCAGAGGGCGGCCAGCAGGCCGATCAGGGCGGCCGCGACCAGGAAGCCGAGGATCTGCAGCGGCGGCACCACGGTCGACATGCCCTTGAACGTGTCGCCGAGCGTCTTGAGGCCCGCCCAGGCGACCACGATCCCGAGGACCACGCCGACCACGCCGCCGAACAGCGCGATCAGCAGCGACTCCAGCCGGATCATCCGGCCGACGCCGCGCCGGTCGAGGCCGATCGCCCGCAGCATGCCGATCTCCCGGCGGCGCTCGAAGACCGACATCGCCATGGTGTTGACCACGCCGAGCACCGCGATGACGACGGCCATGCCGAGCAGGCCGTAGAGGACGCTCAGGAGGTCCATGATCGTGCGACGGTTCTCCTTCTTGACGTCCGCCTGGCCCTTGACCTCGATCAGCGGGTTGCCGCCGGTCGCGTCGCGCAGCGCCTGCTTCAGCTTCGCGTCGGCGCCGTTGGCACCCTTGACCAGGACCTTGTCCGGCCCGGTGCCGGGCTGGGCGTGCGGGGCGACCACGGCCTCCGGGGCGACGACCCCGCCCAGTACGGAGTTGGACTCCAGGATGCCGCCGACGGTCAGCGAAGCCTTGGCGCCGTCCGGGTAGGTGACCTCCAGGACGTCGCCGACCTTGTGGCCGGTGGTCGACGAGCGGCCCGAACTCACCAGCAGCTTGCCCTGCTTGAGGGCGTCCGCCGAGCCGTCCTGGACCTTGATCGTGACCAGCTGGTCGATGGTGTTCGCGTCGACGGTCGTGAGCCATTCGCCGTCGTCCCCGCCGGTCTCCACCGGGACGACCCGGACGCCGCTCACCGCGGTGACGCCGGGCGCCTTGGCGATCTGCGGGACGACGTCGGGGGAGAGTATCGAGTAGTTCGCCATGGCGACGGTGTAGTCGGCCTTGGAGTCGCTCGCGGTGGCCTCGTCCACGGCCTTGTTCACCGAGGCGCCGACCACCGTCAGCGCGGTGATCAGCATGACGCCGATGGTCAGCGCCGAGGCGGTGGCGGCGGTGCGGCGCGGGTTGCGGACCGCGTTCTCCCGGGCCAGTCGGCCCGGCGTGCCGTACGCGGCGCGCAGCAGCGGGGCGAACAGGGCGATCAGCGGCCTGGCCAGCAGCGGGGTGAGGACGAACACGCCGATCATCAGCACGGCCGCGCCGAGGCCGACGAGGCCGACCGTCCTGCCGACGGCGCCGAACGCCAGGGCGGCCGCGCCGACGGCGGTGAAGACCAGGCCGATCACGTTGCGGAGCAGCAGGCTCTTCTGGGTGGCCGGCTGCTCGACCGAGCTCATCGCCGCCATCGGGGCGATCCGCGCGGCGCGGATCGCCGGCAGCAGGGCCGACAGCACCGTCACCAGGACGCCGACGAGGATCGCGGTGACCACCGTGCCCGGTGCGACCACCAGTGGGCCGTCCGGCAGGTTGGCCTCCAGCGCGCCGTTGAGCACCGAGCGCAGTCCGGCCGCGATGCCGATACCGGCGGCCAGGCCGGCCACCGAGGCGGTCAGGCCGACCAGGAACGCCTCGACCAGGACCGACCGGGTGACCTGCCGGCGGCCGGCACCGATCGCGCGGAGCAGCGCGATCTCCTTGGTGCGCTGGGCGATCAGCATGGTGAAGGTGTTGGCGATGATGAAGACGCCGACGAACAGCGCGATGCCGGCGAAGACCAGCAGCGCCTTGCTGATGACCTTGGTACCGGCCGCGATCATCTTGTCCTGCTCGTCGGCGAGCGCGCGGCCGGTCTTGGCCTCGAAGTCGCCGCCCTGGGGCAGGGTCTGCTGGACGGCGGCGAGCAGCGCGGTGTCGTCGGTGCCCGGCTCGGCCTTCACGTCGAGCTCGGCGAAGTGGCCCGGGCTCAGGTAGAGCTGCTGGGCGGTGGCGGTGTCGAAGGCGGCGAGCGAGCCGCCGGAGACGACGCGAGGGTCGTTGGTGTGCAGGGTGCCGGTGAGCTTCAGCTCCATGACCGGGCCGTTGACGGCCACCCGGACGGTGTCGCCGACCTGGTAGCCGCCCTTCTCGGCGGTCTTGGCGTCGAGGGCGATCTCGGTGGCGTTCCTCGGGCCGCGGCCCTCGACCAGCGGGTAGCGCGGGTCGGTGCCGTCGGTGCCCGGCACGAAGTTGGCGCCGGTCGTCGAGAAGCCGTCGCCGATCAGCGCGCCCTTCTTGTCGGCGATGCCGGCGAAGCCGCTGACGACGCCGCGCGCGTCGGCGGTGCCGGGCAGCGCCGCGACGGCCTTGCGGGTCTCCTCGGTCAGCGGCGCGCTCGTGGCGGCCTTGCCGCCGTGGTCGTAGCCGCGGCCGACGGCGCCCCGGTCGGAGACGGTGACGGCGATGTCGGTGTAGCTCTTGGCGTTCTGCGACCTGAGGGCGCTGCCGAGGGTGTCGGTGAAGACGAGCGTGCCGGCGACGAAGGCGGTGCCCAGCATGACGGCGAGGACCGTCATCAGCAGGCGGGCCTTGTGGGCCAGCACGTTGCGCAGTGCGGTGCGGTACATGGGGGAGAGTCAGTCCTGGTGGGTCTAGGGAGCGTCGGCGCTGCGGCGGGTTGCCGGAGGGTCAGCTGGTGCGGCCCTTGGCGTCGAAGCGGCGCATGCGGTCCAGGACGGTGTCGGCGGTGGGGTTGTGGAGTTCGTCGACGATGCGGCCGTC
>NZ_JBEZGX010000007.1:0-185893 GCF_040650235.1 Kitasatospora sp. NPDC048722 | reverse complement strand
GCCGGACGCCTCGTCCACCGGGGCTGGCGCTGGGTGCAGCGAACCGGTGCGGTCAGCAACCAGAACCCTGGCCCTTACCGCTTCGGGGCCCCGTGGCCGCCGCCCTCGCTCTCTCGGCCGTCACCCACTACATCGCCGACCGGCGCGAGCCCCTGCGCCGCCTGGCGGACGCCACCGGCAAGGGGCGCTTCGTCCGGCTCGCCGACCACGGCATGAACGGCGCCTACGCCCTCGACCAGGCCTGGCACCACGCCGCCGAGACCGTCGCCGCCCTCATCGCCTCCGCCTGACCACCACCACAAACCACCCGCCGAAAGTCCCACACCGAGGAGTAGCCATGGGCTTTTTCCGCAAGTCGTCGTCCGACAACAACAGCGGCTCCAACCAGTCCTCCGAGCCGTCCGCGTTCGACTACGCCAAGGGCGGCCGATACGCCCGTGGCAGCGGCGAGCGCGGCCCGATCACCTCCCTGGCGTTCGAGTACGCCAAGGGCGGCAGCCTCCACGGCCTCAACCGCAACCCCGACGGCTCCCCCGAAACCGAGCGCCAGGCGATGATCCGCGAGCGCGAGGAAGCCGAGCGCGAGAGCCGCTTCCGCCGCTGACCGGCGCCGCAAGAGTCCCCGGCACCACCAGCCCGGGTCGGCGGTCGCCATACCGGCCGCCGCCCCCGGGTCCCCTTGCACCCCACAACCGAGCTGTGAGGAAGGACCCTCAGTGAACCACGCGGACTACAGCCCCGGGGACCTGCCCGAGCCCGTCGGCCTGCCGCCCGTCCAGCCCGTGAACCTGCCGCTGACCGGACCGTACGCGGACTCCGGCGCGAAGATCCTGCCGTTCGACCGCCCCGACAGGACCGACCCCGCCCCGTACCCGGCGCCCGCGCCGCAGCCCCGCCCCGACACCGCGCCGCAGGAGTCGGTCTACCTGCCCGAGGACGCCCCCACCCCGGCGCCGGCGGAGGTCCCGGCGGTGGTCGAGGCGGCCTCCCGGGAAGACCTGGCCGGAGACCGGCCGCTCATCCCGACGTGGATCCGCACCCGCGAAGGCCGGCGCACCATGACCCGCGCCCGCGCCAAGCAGATCCGGCGCGCCGCACGGCGCTGGGCGGGCCGTCAGCTGACGGTCCGCGGGCATGGCGCCCAGGCCTGGCGCGGGGTGCGCCGCTCCAGCCAGTGGATCGCCGGGTTCGAGGGCGCCCACGTCCAGGCCGCCGCCCACCAAGCCCACATCGCCACCCGCGAGGCCCGCGAGCTCGCCCGCCGCGCCCGCTTCACCCTCCTGCCCGGCGACCGCGTCCTCGCGCAGAAGAACAGCGAGGCCGCGCTCGCCGTCGCCGTCGCCGCGGTCGCCGCCCACAAGAAGGCCAAGTCCAACCGGCGCCGCGTGCGCTTCCTGCGCGCCCTCGTCGCCTACGGCATCCCGCTCGCCGTCGTCGTGACCGCCTACATCGCCCTCGGCGCCACCGGCCTCGCGCTCGGCGCCCTGACCGTGTTCGCCGTCGAGGCGTTCATCGGCCGCACCCCGGACCGCGAGACCGAGTGGGACGCCGACGTCCGCGCACTCTCGGACGGCGACCCGATGACCGAGACCATGCTCGACCGGGCGTTCAAGGCCGCCAAGGTCATCGGCGAGAACCAGCGCCTCACCATGGTCACCCCGTGCGCCGTCGACCCGGCCGTCCCGAACGCCTGGCACGCCGTCATCGACCTACCCGACGTCACCGTGAAGAAGGCTCGCGACAAGGTCGACGAGATCGCCGCCGCGATGGGCATCGACCGCACCAACCTCGACATCCGCCAGGTCGGCTCCAACGGCCGCCGCATGGCCATCTGGGCCTGCGGACAGGACCCCTTCCTCGCCACCCGCCGAAACCCCCTCGTCGCCACCCGCGCCAAGTCCGTCAACACCTGGCGCGACGGCTTCCCGCTCGCCTTCGACAAGCGCGGCAACATCCTGCGCCCGACCCTCTCGGACTACTCGTTCCTGTTCGCCGGCGCCACCCGCTCCGGCAAGGGCATGGGACTTGCCAACCTCCTCGCCGCCGCCATGCTCGACCCCCGGGTGCGGATCCGCCTGTTCGACGGCAAGGGCGCCGGCGAGTACGTCCCCCACGCCCGCGTCCTCGCCACCTTCGTGCGCCGCAACCCCGGACGGCTGGTGAAGTTCCTGCGCCTCATGGTCGAGGAGATGAACCGCCGCACCGAGATCCTCGTCGAGGCCGGACTGTCCAAGGCCAACGAGGCACTCATCGACAAGCTCGGCGGCATCGAGCTGGTCATCATCGACGAACTCGCCACCTACACCGCCAAGAACGGCCCCTCCGGCAAGTACGCCGAGGAGATCACCGAACTCCTCGCCCAGATCGCCGCTGTCGGCGCCGCCGTCGGCATCGTCCTCGCGCTCGCCACCCAGTACCCCGAGGCCGAGATCGTCACCCCGCGCCTGCGCGGCAACCTCGCCGCCCGCATGGCCATGCGCGTCGAGTCCCCCGGCGCCTCCAACGTCGTCCTCGGCGACGGCATGGTCGGCCAGGGCTACGACGCCTCCAAAATCCCGATCGAGAAGACCAGCCGCGGCCGTGCCTGGCTGACCACCCCCGACACCGGCGTCATCGAGGTCCGCTCCCTGTTCATCGACGAGGCGGCCGGGGAGATTCTGCCGCTCATCGAGCGCGGCATCGAGCTGCGGACCCAGGCCGGGTGCCTGCCCGGCCGCTACGACGACCCCGTCGAGGCCGCCATGGCCCGCGAGACCGGCGTCAGCGCGGCGGCCGGCGGCCCCGACGGCCTCGGCTCGGTCGTCCGCCGCACCGTCCTCGACCACATGATCACCGCCGCCCAGGCCACCGGGCACGGCGCGATCTCCAGCGCCGACCTCCTCGCCCACCTCGCCGCCGTCGACCCCGCCCGCTTCGGCCGCGGCCCCACCGAGACCGAGGCCGCCTGGCTCTCGCGCACCGGCAAGACCCTCAAGGCCGAACTCGCCGAACTCGGCGCCTCCGTCGAGGCCGGCCGGATCACCCTCCCGGACGGATCCCGGCCCAGCGGCTTCGAGCTGGCGACCCTGCGCAAGGCCGCCGCCGACCTCGACGCCGCCTGACCCAACGCCCGATTCGCCCGTTTCACACCTCTGCCAGACCCCTGCCACGCCGGAAAAAGCCGCAGGTCACAGCCCTGCGCACCCTAGCCAGACCCCTGCCACACCCTGCCGCCCGAGGCCCGCTCCCGGCAGGGGTCGGCAGAGGTCCGCCACCAACCGGCACCCCTGTGACCTGCGGTTTTCCCAACCCTGGCAGGGGTCCGGCAGGGGTACCCGCGCCACCCAAATCACCCCAACCCAGCCTCCCGGGAAGGGAGCCACCCCGTGCTGTTCACCGTCTCCGCCGCCGTGTTCTTCGGCGCGATCCTCGTCGTGATGCTGCACCAGAAGGCCGTGCCCGTCGGCGGCGCGCTCGTCGCCGCGCTGTTCGGCTTCTACGTCGCCTCCACCGGTATCGCCCCCGCTGTCAGCGCCACCGTCGCCAACATCTTCCACGCCCTGCCCGGCGCGCACTGACCCGCGAGGAGGCCCCAGATGACCATCACCCTGACCGGGCTGTCCGGCCTGCCGGACCTGGCGTTCGTGGCCGACGGCGGCGAACTCGTCCGCGAGATCGAGCGCTACCTCGCCACCCTGCCCGCCCCCGCCGCCCGCATAACCGTCCCGGCGATCTGCACGCTCGGCCAGGCCCCCGTCACCTGGGACCTCGGCATGACCCGCCCCCGCCCCACCCTCCTCGACCGCGCCCGCCGCCGCGCCCCGGCCCCGTTGCCGATCGACACCGCCACCCACCTGCACCTCATCTCCCGCTACCTCACCGTCCACGGCTGGACCCAAGGCCGCCTGTTCGACGAGACCGGCCGCGCCTGCATCCTCGGCGCCCAACTCGCCGTCCTCGCCGCCGGATACGGCACCCAAGCCACCGCCATGGACGCCCGCCGCCGCCTCATGGAGCAGTTCACCACCCACGACCGGTCCGTGCGCTCGGTCGACCAGTGGAACGACGCCCCCGGCCGCACCGCCACCCAGGTCCACCGCCAGCTCGACATCGCCGCCACCCGCGCCACCCCCCGCTGACCAGGAAGGACCACCACCATGACCATCCCCGTCGAACTCGACCCCACCGGCCCCTACTTCCTGCGCCGGCGCACCGCCCGCCTGCTGCCCGAGGCCGCCCGCCTCGTCACCGCCCACATGCGCGAGACCATGCCGCCCACCCTCGTCCGCCTCGCCCACCCCAGCCAGTTCGGCCCCCTCGTCGTCGAGGCCACCGGCGGCAACCCCACCCGGTGGCGCGCCCTGCGCGAGAACCAGCACCTGCGCCGCACCGCCCACATCGCCACCGGTCTGACCGTCCCCACCCACGACGGCCAGACCCTCGTCCTGCTCCACACCGCCGCCCTGCGCGACGACGACCAGCTCTTCCCCACCCTCATCCACGAGCTGGTCCACGCCGTCCAGATGGGCCGCCCCACCGCCGCCGACACCCTCGCCCGCAACCGCCACCACCTCGGCCTCGAACACCGCTCCCGCCGCTGGCTCGCCGACCACGACGACGCCATCGCCCGCGACGAGGACGAGGCCTACCGCATCGAGCACCTGCTCGCCGCCCGCTGAACCGCCCCCGCCGACAGCGGAGGACCGCCCGTGTACGACGACTTCGACCCGTACGACTACAGCGAGCACCCGACCCGCGACGAGGAGAAGGCCGCCGAGATCGCCCTCGACCTCGCCGACGAACAGCGCCTCATCGAGGCCGAACGGGCAGCAGGCCCGCAGCCCGGCCACACCGAGATGTGCGAGGGCTGCCGCGGCAGCGGCGCCGCCTACGAAGAAGAGGACTGGGATGCCGAGACCGGTGACGTCTCGTTCCTCCTCAGCCCCGAGGACTACCCCGAGTGCGGCGGCTGCGGCTACTACGACTGCGACGCCACCTGCGAGTTCGCCCAGGACGCCGACGAGTCCTGACCCGGCCTGTGCCGACCGCCGTGCCACCCGGACTACCGCCGCAGCCAGCGGCGGGTCCGGGTGGTGCGAGGGACGGGCAGACCCGCTCCCGACACCACCGATGCCTGGAGGCACCCGTGTCCGTGGGAGACACCCCGATCACCGTCGTCGGCAACCTCACCGACGAACCCGAACTCCGCTTCACCTCCGGCGGTGCCGCGATGGCCCGCTTCACCATCGCCTCGACCCCGCGCACCTACGACAAGAACACCGGCCAGTGGCGCGACGGCACCGCGATGTTCCTGCGCGCCACCGCCTGGCGCGAGGTCGCCGAGCACGCCGCCGAGACCCTGGGCAAGGGCATGCGCGTGGTCGCCACCGGCCGCCTCGTACAGCACAACTGGCAGACCGACGAGGGCGAGAACAGGTCGATGCTCGGCTTCGACGTCGAGGACATCGGCCCCAGCCTCAAGTTCGCGACCGCCAAGGTCACCAAGGCCCAGCGCAACGGCGGCGCCCCGGCCCCACAGAGCGACCCGTGGTCCACCGCCACCCCCGGCACGCCCGCCACCCCGGCCGGCGGACCGGCCGCGTGGGGCGGCAGCGCCCCGGCGGGCGGCCCGGACGAGCCCCCGTTCTAACCGGCCCCGCCCGGACAGCACAAAGCCCCGCAGCAGACGGCCATCCGGCCAAGGTCGTCCGGCTGCTGCGGGGCCCACCCGACCCCTACCTCAAGAGATCAGGACCCGCAGCATGCCCGAGTTCAGCGAATCCGTCCTCGCCATCACCGACGACGCCGACGACCGCGAGCGCGCCTCCGACGGCCGCTCCCGCTACGGCGCCTACCTCGCCGCCCGCGCCGACCAGCTCCTCGACGACGGCGCCCCCATGGACGCCGCCTCGTTCGCCGTCGCCGCCTGGCGCATCGCCACCAGCCCCGTCATGGCCCCCGGCTACCTGCGCATCCGCCCCGACCTCGCCGCCCTGACCCCGGTCATCACCGACAACTACCGGATGATCCTGCGCATCGACGTCCCCCTGCGCCACCGCGCCCTGACCAACCGGCCCCCGCGCACGGACGACTGGTCGACCTACCGGCCCGCATGGGGCGACGAGCGGTGGCCGCGCCTCACCGAGCCCGACCCGCAGATCAGCGGCCGTCCCGCGCTGCTCGTCACCGCCACCCTGCTCGTGCCCGTCCCCGCCGACATCCTCACCGACCCCAGCGCCGACCGCCCCGGCCCGGCCATGACCCGCGAGGCCAAGGCCGCCGTCAAGGCCCTCGCGCGGCACGCCAACGACCACGCCCACCTCGTCAACGACCTCACCGGAGGCACCCGGTGAACGCCCTGCTGCGCGTAGCCGGCTCCGACCGCACCGCCACCCACACCCTCCAACTCGCCTGCCGAATCGCCGAGTTGGACCGACTCGACCCGGCCGCCGCCCTGCGCCTGGCCCGCGCCCGCATCGAGGCGGACGACCCGCTCGCCCTCGCCGCCCCCGGCCAGGTCTGGGCCCTGCGCGGCGACGTCGACGAGGACGACGCCCCGGCGTGCGCGCTCGGCATCCTCGCCCGCACCGCCCAGCCCCCGGCCGTGCTCGCCCAGGACGAGCACGGCACCGTCGAGACCCTGCCCCTCGACGTCCTCGACCTGTTCCACCTCACCACCTGGACGGAGGAACCGTGGGCCTGACCTACATCGACTTCTTCTGCGGCGCCGGCGGCAGCAGCACCGGCGCCGCCGCCGTCCCCGGCGTCACCCCGATCCTGGCCGCGAACCACTGGGACAAGGCCATCGCGAGCCACGCCGCCAACTTCCCCGACACCGAGCACTTCCTCGGCGACATCCACGACGCCGACGTCGCCCGCTTCCCCGCCGCAGACCTGTTCTGGGCCTCCCCGGAGTGCCCGAAGTGGTCCAACGCCCGGGGTGTCCGGCGCGACTTCGACCGCCAGCCCGACCTGTTCGGCGAGACCCTCCCGGACGCCGCCACCGACCGATCCCGGGCCCTGATGTGGGACGTCCCCCGCTACCTGGAGGCCATGGCCGCCCGCGGCAAGCCCGTGCTCGCCGGCGTCGTCGAGAACGTCGTCGACGTCCGGGAGTGGGACCTGTGGACCGCCTGGGTCGGCGACATCCGGGCGCTCGGCTACCGCACCCGCCTCATCGCCCTGAACTCCATGCACGCCTACCCCCGAACCGTCGACGCCGCCCCGCAGTCCCGCGACCGCCTCTACCTCGCCTACTGGCTCGCCGACCTCGGCCGGGACCCCGACTGGGACAAGTGGCTGCGCCCGACCGCGTGGTGCGAGGGCTGCGACAAACCCGTCCGCGCGGTGCAGGCGTTCAAGAAGCCTGGCAAGGACATGGGCCGCTACCGCCAGCAGTACCTCTACCGCTGCCCCAACGTGGCCTGCCGCAACGCCGTCGTCGAGCCGCCCGTGCTCCCGGCCGCCGCCGCGATCGACTGGACCCTGCCCGGCACCCCGATCGGCGACCGCAAGAAGGCCCTGTCCGCCAAGACCCTGGAACGGGTCCGCACCGGGCTCGCCCGCTACGCGGTGCCGCTGCTCACCCCGGCCGGCGGCACCTGGCGCGAGGACGCCACCCCCGTCACCGGCCCCGCCCCGGCCCGCACCACCCGCGAGAACGACGCCCTCGCCATCCCGCCCCTGCTCGTGCCCGCCGAGGGCCGCGAAGGCAAGAACGCCGCCCCCGCCTACGAGCCCCTGCGCACCCAGACCGCCCGCAACGAGACCGGCGTCGCCTGGCTTCCCTTCATCGCCGAACTGCGCGGCGGGTCCTCCGACGCCCGGCCCGTCCTCGACGCCCTCGCCACCGTCACCGCCTCCGGCAACCACCACGGCCTCGCCACCCCACCCACCGGGCACGCCGCGCCCGACTGGTCGTCGCTGCTGCTGCCCTACTACGGCAACACCGCCGCCCGCCCCGTCGCCCACCCACTCGGCGCGCTCACCACCCGCGACCGCTACGCCCTCGTCCACGGCCCCCAAGTCCCCCTCGACGAGGTCCTGTTCCGCATGCTGGAGCCCGGCGAAATCGGCGCCGCCATGGCCTTCCCCCGCGCCCACACCGTCCTCGGCAGCAAACGCGAGAAGGTCCGCCAGTACGGCAACGCCGTCACCCCGCCCGTCGCCGAAATCCTCGTCTCCGCCCTCGTCGAGGCCGTCACCGGCAACGACCTCGAACCCGGCCACGTCTCGTGACCGGCCGCACCCCGCCCCTCGGCGACCAGCAAGGCCTGTGGCAGGCCGTCCTCGCTGCCGCCGCCGGCCGATGCCAGTGCCGGGGAACCTGCGGCAAGAGCCACGCGAAGGACGGCGGGCGCTGCCCGGCCGTCCACGGCGGCTACGGCCACCGCCACGGCACCGGCCCCGTCCGCCTGGCCGCCGCCCCCTGTGACCCGGCCGACCTCGCCCTGCCCCCGCACAAGGCCGCCGCCCTGCCCAAGGCCGCGCTCGCCGCGTGGTGCCCGGCCTGCCTCGACGCCACCACCCGGCGCACCCGCGCGGCCCTCCTCGCCGCCGCGCCGCCCGCCGACCCCGACGCCCTGTTCTGACCGGCCCGGAAGGAACCGCCATGCCCGTCACCGTCAGCGACCTGCCGCGCATCGTCCGCCAGCTCACCCCGCACATCAGCACCGACTACAACCTGCCGCCGCTGCACGGCATCTACCTGGAGGCCGACGGCACCCACCTGTTCGCCGCCGCCACCGACCGCTTCACCTTCGCCCTCACCCGCCGCGAGGCCGCCGAGCCCGAGCCGTGGAAGGCCTTCCTCGCCCACGCCGACCTCACCGCCCTGCGCGCCCTCTTCCCCACCCGCCGCCGCCCCGCCGACCTCACCCTCACCCACCACCGCGGCTGCACCCGCACCCCGGACGGCCGGCTCACCATCGGCGACGGCACCCGCTCCCTGAACCTGTCCGCCAACGCCGGCCACGCGAAGAAGTTCCCCAAGTGGCGGAAGCTGTTCGCCGACGCCCTCGCCGCCGAGCCCCACCAGGACGCCGAAGCCTGCTACAACGCCGACTTCCTCGCCCGCTGGGCCAAGGCCACCGATCGGTGGCAGCCGCTGACCACCTGGTCCGCTGGACCGGGCAAGCCCTTGCTCGTCGCCGCCGGCCCGGACTTCCTCGGCCTCCACATGCCCGTCAGCCAGCCCGAGCACCGGCCCGAGACCCCCGCGCGCCAGCGCCAGGACCGCACCGCCCTGCGCACCGTCTGGGCCGACACCCTCACCCCCGCCGCACCGGCCCGCCGCCTCAAGGCCGCCTAGGAGCCCCGTGACCATCCGCGCGATCACCTTCCACATCGTCAGCTGCGACGTCTGCGGCGACGAGGACACCGGCGACTGCGTCATCCCGCTGTTCGACACCCCGCAGGCCGCCGCCGACGGCGCCCGCCGCTGCGGCTGGCTCGTCACCGTCGACCAGCGCGTCATCTGCCCCGACACCGACCACCGCCACCGCACCGCCCTCGACGCCCTCATGCCGCCCGAGCCCCGCACCGCGACCGACGGACAGCTGCCGCTCGACCTCGGCCCCACCACCTGACACCCCAGCCCGGGGCGGGCCCGGTTCCGGCCCGCCCCGGGCCCCGACCCGAAAGGGTGCACAGCCCATGACCGTCTCCCTGCGCCTCGTCCTGGACCTGGCCGGCTGCGGCCTGCCGGTGCTGCCGCTGCGGGACAAGTTCCCCCTCGCCAACTGCCCGCCCTGCCAGGGCAACGCGTGCGGCGGCCGTCCCGTCATGAAGGCCGCCGGGCCCTGCGCCTGCCCGCTCCCCTGCCACGCCTGGGCCGCCGCCACCACCGACCCCGCCGTCCTGACCGGCCCCGCCTGGGCCCGCGCCTGGCGCGAGGCCACCGCCATCGCCTACCACCCCGGCGGCGCCGGGGCCACCGTCCTCGACCTCGACAGCCCCGAGGCCGTCGCCTGGGCCCGCGAGAGCCTGCCCGCCACGCTCACCGTGCCCAGCACCCGCGGCGAGCACTGGATCTACCTCGGCGTCATGCGCTCCGCCAACTCCGTGCGCCCGGACGTCGACATCAAGTCCCACGCGGCGTACGCCCGCTGGCTCGGCCCCGGCACCGGCACCATCACCCCACTCCCCGACTCCGTGCGCGCCCTGGCACGCAAGGAAGAGACCACCCCCGCCCCGCCGGCCGGGCGGGTGGCTTCTTCCTCCCCCACCGCCTGGGCCCGGAGCGTGAACAGCGGCTGCCGCCACACCGACCGCTACGTCCGCACCGGCCTGCAACGAGGACTCGCCAAAATCGCCGACCACCACAAGAGCGGCGCCGCGAGCCAGGCCTACGGCGTCGCCCGCTTCCTCGCCGCCCAGCACACCCACTGCCCCGGCCCCTGCGGCCTCGACGCCCTCGCCCGCGACCTCATCGGCGCCGCCGTCGCCGTCGGCGTCCCGCACGACTACGCCGCCCGCGCCGTCGCCAACGGACTCGCCGCCGCCTGACCACCGGCCCGACCGTGCCGCCGCCGACCTGGACCACCACGAAAGGCCCCGCCATGACCGCTTCCCTGCCGCCGGCCACCATCCGGACCGCCGCGTGACACGCCCCGCCGACCCCCGGGACGCTCCCCCCGGCCCCCGGCTGCGGATCGTCGGCAACGACGAGGAGGCCCCCTGGCCGGACGAACCCGCCCCCGACAACGACCCCTGGGCCGCTCCCGGCCCGACCGTCCAGCCAACCGCCGCTGAGCCGCCCACGGCCCCTCCCAGGCCCCGCACGGTGTGGTCGGCGGCCGATCTCATGGCCACCGACTTCCCCGAACCGCGCTGGGCCGTCCC
This sequence comes from Kitasatospora sp. NPDC048722, assembly GCF_040650235.1. Classification (NCBI taxonomy): domain Bacteria; kingdom Bacillati; phylum Actinomycetota; class Actinomycetes; order Kitasatosporales; family Streptomycetaceae; genus Kitasatospora; species Kitasatospora sp. NPDC048722. The sequence continues at coordinate 175,072 of NZ_JBEZGX010000007.1, read as the reverse complement.
CGGGTTCTTCGCCGAGGGCGTCAGCCTCCTCGCCGGACCGCCCAAGGTCGGCAAGTCCTGGCTCTCCCTCGGCCTCGGCCTCGACGTCGCCGCCGGCCGCAAGGCCTTCGGCACCGTCGAGGTCGAGCCCGGCCCCGTTCTCTACCTCGCCCTGGAGGACACCCCGCGCCGCCTCAAGACCCGCATGGCCAAGCTCCTCGCCGGACGCGACGCCCCGCGCGACCTCACCCTCGTCACCGAGTTTCCGCCCCTGCCCCAGGGCGGCGCCGACGCCCTCGACCGCTGGCTCACCCAGAACCCCGGCGCCCGCCTCGTCGTCGTCGACGTCTTCGCCAAAGTCCGCGGCGGCGCCGCACCCGGCGTGGCCGCCTACGACGCCGACTACGCCGCCATCGGCCACATCAAGCAAGTCGCCGACCGCCACTCCGTCGCCACAATCCTCGTCCACCACGTCCGCAAAATGGGCTCCGACGACTTCCTCGCCGAAGTCTCCGGCACCAACGGCCTCGCCGGCGCCGCCGACGCCACCCTCGTCCTCAAACGCTCACGCGGCAAAGCCGACGGCGTCCTGCACATCACCGGCCGCGACGTCGACGAGAACGAACACGCCCTCGAATTCCAGCCCGAAACCGGCAGCTGGCTCCTCCTCGACGGACCCGCCAGCGACCACATCATCGGCGACACCCGCGCCAAAATCCTCGCCCACCTCCGCGCCCACCCCGACAGCAAGCCCATGGACATCGCCGCCGCCATCGGCGTCGAAGTCGAGCTGACCCGCCGCACCTGCTCCCGGATGGCCAAGGACGGCCAACTCCACCGCTCCCCCGGCGGCGCCTACGCGCCGCCGATCTCACCGGACACCCCGCCCACCACCTGAACTGTCCGGCCTGTCCGGCTGTCCTGCCGTACCGCCTGAACAGCGGAAACAGGCCGGACAGCCGACCGGACAGCCCTCGTCGACTGTCCCGTCCGAGCACGGGCAGCCAATTGAAGGAGACCGCCTTGGCCAACCGCCGCGTACCGACCGACGCCCAACCCGCCGTAACCGCGCTGCCCGCCCGCTTCCTCACCCCCGAGGACATCGCCGCCCTCTTCGGCATCCCGCTGGAAACCGTCTACCAGTGGCGCCGCAAGCGCACCGGCCCGCCTGGCTTCCGCGTCGGCCGACACCTCCGCTATCACCCCGACGCCGTCGCCCAGTGGGTGACCGGCCAGACCCGAGAGGCCGCCTGACCCATGGCCGGACACATCCAAGACCGCTGGTACAAGACCGAGATCGGCCCCGACGGCAAGCCCCGCCGCGTCCGCGCCGACCGCTACGGCATCGGCAAGCGCTACCGCGCCCGCTACGTCGGCCCCGACGGCACGGAGAAGAGCAAGAGCTTCCCCGACCGCCAGAAGCGCCTGGCGGAGAACTGGTTGACCGAGATCGAGGCCGACATGTCGCGCGGCCAGTACGTCGACCCGAAGGCCGCCCGCACCACCTTCAAGCAGTTCGCGGAGAAGTGGTTGGAATCCCAGAACACCGACCTCAACACCCGCGCGTCCGTGGACGCGCAGATCCGGCGGCACGCAATCCCGTACCTGGGCCCCCGCCCGATGGACTCGTTCCGCCCGTCGCACATCCGGGAGTGGCTGGCCGACCTGGAGAAGGCGGTTCCCGCCTCCTCCTACCGCCGCGTCATCTTCGGGAGCGTCTCCGGCATCTTCACCGCCGCTGTGGAGGACGAGCTGCGGACCACGAACCCGTGCCGCTCCCGGACGGTCACAGCCCCGGGCCGGGCTCCGGGCCGTGTGCGGCCGTGGACGCCCGACCGTGTCGCCGCTGTGCGGGCTGGGCTGCCGGAGCGCTATCGGGCGATGAACGACGCCGGCGGGGGCTGCGGGCTGCGGCAGGGCGAAATCTTCGGTCTCCCCGTGGACGAGATCGGGTTCGACACGGGGTGGCTGCACGTCGGCTACCAGGTCAAGGACATCGGCGGGCGGCTGGTGTTCGCGCCGCCGAAGCGCGGCAAGGTGCGGGACGTGCCGCTCCCAGAGCGGGTGGGGCACATCTTCAAGGCCCACATGGAGGCGTTCCCCCCGGTGGAGGTCACGCTGCCGTGGCTGACCCCGGACGGACCGCCGGTCACGAAGCTGCTGCTGTTCTCCCGGGAGGAGGGCGGCCCCGTTCGGCGGAGCGACTTCAACACGTACGCGTGGAAGCCCGCACTCGTCTCGGCCGGGGTGATCCCGCCGCCCGAGAAGGGCAAGCGCCACCAGGCGTCCCGCGAGGACGGCATGCACGCCCTCCGGCACTTCTACGCCTCCGTCCTGCTGGACGCCGGCGAGAGCGTGAAGGCGCTGAGCGGGTACCTCGGGCACACCGACCCCGGTTTCACGCTCCGGGTCTACACGCACCTGATGCCGAGCAGCGACGGCCGCACCCGCCGGGCCGTCGACAAGCTCTACGAAGCACTCGGATGGACCACCGATCCGAGCCCTGACGGCCCCCAGACGGCCCCGGGCGAGTGAGAAGCCTCCCGGGTCGGCGACACGACGTCGCCGACCCGGGGCCCTCGCTCGCCCGGAGAAGCGCTCTGACCTGCGGCTCAGAGCACCTGGAGGTTCTTCCGGAGCTCGAAGGGGGTGACCTCGGAGCGGTACTCCTCCCACTCCTGGCGCTTGTTGCGCAGGAAGAAGTCGAAGACGTGCTCGCCGAGCGTCTCGGCGACCAGCTCGCTGCGCTGCATCAGGTCGATCGCCTCGCCGAGGTTCTGCGGCATCGGCTGGATGCCCAGGGCGCGGCGCTCGGAGTCCGTGAGCGCCCACACGTCGTCGTCGGCGCCGGGCGGGAGCTCGTAGCCCTCCTCGATGCCCTTGAGGCCGGCCGCGAGCGTCACCGCGTAGGCGAGGTACGGGTTGCAGCCGGTGTCCAGCGAGCGGACCTCGACCCGGGTCGAGCCCTGCTTGCCGGGCTTGTACATCGGCACCCGGATCAGCGCCGAGCGGTTGTTGTGGCCCCAGCAGATGTACGACGGGGCCTCGCCGCCGGCGCCGGCGGTGCGCTGGGAGCCGCCCCAGATGCGCTTGTAGGAGTTCACCCACTGGTTGGTGACGGCGGCGGTCTCGGCGGCGTGCCTCAGCAGGCCGGCGATGAAGGAGCGGCCGACCTTGGAGAGCTGGTACTCGGCTCCGGACTCGTGGAACGCGTTGCGGTCGCCCTCGAACAGCGAGAGGTGGGTGTGCATGCCCGAACCGGGGTGGTCCGAGAACGGCTTCGGCATGAAGCTCGCGTGCACGCCCTGCTCCAGCGCGACCTCCTTCATGACCAGCCGGAAGGTCATGATGTTGTCGGCCGTCGACAGCGCGTCCGCGTAGCGCAGGTCGATCTCCTGCTGGCCGGGCGCGCCCTCGTGGTGGGAGAACTCCACCGAGATGCCCATCGACTCCAGCATCGTGATCGCCTGGCGGCGGAAGTCGTGGCCGACGCCGCGCGGCGTGTGGTCGAAGTAGCCGGACTGGTCGGCGGGGATCGGCGGGGTGCCGTCGCCGGGCAGGTTCTTCAGCAGGAAGAACTCGATCTCCGGGTGCGTGTAGAACGTGAAGCCCTGCTCGGAGGCCTTCTCCAGGGTGCGCTTGAGCACGAAGCGCGGGTCGGCGAAGGAGGGCGAGCCGTCCGGCATCAGGATGTCGCAGAACATCCGCGCGGTGCCCGGCGTCTCCGAGCGCCACGGGAGGATCTGGAAGGTTGTCGGGTCCGGCTTGGCGATCATGTCGGACTCGTAGACCCGGGCGAAGCCCTCGATCGCCGACCCGTCGAAGCCGATGCCCTCCTCGAAGGCCTGTTCCAGCTCGGCCGGCGCCACCGCGACCGACTTCAGGAACCCGAGCACATCGGTGAACCACAGCCGGACGAACCGGATGTCACGCTCTTCGAGCGTCCGAAGCACGAACTGCTGCTGCTTGCCCATGGGGACAGTCTCACCTCTGCTCTTTACGCTCGTGTTACGCGCGGAAGACCCCCGAGGGACCCAGGGGAAGCGACTGTCCCCATCATGGCCGATCATCGGCCATGAGGGCAGTGCCGACCCCCTGCCAGGACATTGCGTCAGTTCGACGATTACACTTCGGAACATGCCCAATCTCCGTCTCGCCCTGAGCCAGATCGACCCCTGGGTCGGTGACCTCGCCCGCAACAGCGATGAGGTGGTGCGCTGGACCAAGCAGGCCGTGGAGGCCGGCGCCCAGCTGGTCGCGTTCCCCGAGATGGTCCTGACCGGCTACCCGGTCGAGGACCTCGCGCTGCGCCGTTCCTTCGTCGAGGCGTCCCGGGCCGCACTGGTCGAGCTGGCCGGGCGGCTGGCCGCCGAAGGGCTGGGCGAGGTGCCGGTGGTGGTCGGCTACCTCGGGCGCTCCGAGCACGCCTCCCCGCGCCTCGGCCGCCCGGCCGGCTCGCCGCAGAACTGCGCGGCGGTGCTGCACCGGGGCGAGGTCGTGACCCGCTTCGCCAAGCACCACCTGCCCAACTACGGCGTGTTCGACGAGTTCCGCTGGTTCGTCCCGGGCGACCAGCTGCCGGTGCTGCGGGTGGACGGCGTGGACGTCGCCCTGGCGATCTGCGAGGACATCTGGCAGGACGGCGGCCGGGTCACCGCCGCCCGCGAGGCCGGGGCCGGCCTGCTGCTGGTGATCAACGGCTCGCCGTACGAGCGGAACAAGGACGACCAGCGGCTCGACCTGGTGCGCCGCCGCGCCGCCGAGGCGGGCTGCACCCTGGCCTACGTCAACATGGTCGGCGGCCAGGACGAGCTGGTCTTCGACGGCGACTCGATCGTCGTCGGCGCGGACGGCGAAGTGCTGGGCCGCTCCCCGCAGTTCGAGGAGCACCTGATGGTGCTGGACCTCGACCTGCCGGCCGCGAGCAGCGACCACACCGACGGCCTGCTGCTGAGCGACGGGCTGCACCTGGTGCGCACCGAACTGAGCGGCGAGCCGCGGCCCGCCCCCGCGCAGAAGCTGGCCGCCGAGGTGGCGCCGCGGATCTCCGACGAGGCCGAGATCTGGGCCGCGCTGGTCTCCGGCACCCGGGCCTACGCCACCAAGAACGGCTTCAGGTCCGTGCTGATCGGCCTCTCCGGCGGCATCGACTCGGCGCTCGTCGCCTCGATCGCGGTGGACGCGATCGGCGCCGAGAACGTGTACTGCGTCTCGATGCCGAGCCGCTACTCCTCCGAGCATTCCAAGGACGACGCGGCCGACCTGGCCCGCCGCACCGGACTGCACTTCCGGACGGTCTCCATCGCCCCGATGTTCGACGCCTACCTGGCCGCCACCGAACTGACCGGCCTGGCCGAGGAGAACCTGCAGTCCCGCCTGCGCGGCACCCTGCTGATGGCGATCTCCAACCAGGAGGGGCACATCGTGCTCGCGCCCGGCAACAAGAGCGAGCTGGCGGTCGGCTACTCGACCCTGTACGGCGACTCGGTCGGCGCGTTCGGCCCGATCAAGGACGTCTACAAGTCGCTGATCTTCCGCCTCGCCCGCTGGCGCAACGAGGAGGCCGAGCGGCGCGGCGAGGTGCCGCCGATCCCGGAGAACACGATCACCAAGCCGCCGTCCGCCGAGCTGCGCCCGGACCAGGTGGACACCGACTCCCTGCCCGACTACGACCTGCTGGACAGCGTGCTGGACCGCTACATCGAGGGCGACGAGGGCCGGGACGCGATCGTCGCGGCCGGCTTCGACCCGGCGGTCGTGGACCGGGTGGTCCGGCTGGTGGACACCGCCGAGTACAAGCGGCGCCAGTACCCGCCGGGCCCGAAGATCTCGGTCAAGAACTTCGGCCGGGACCGCCGCCTGCCGATCACCAACCGCTGGCGGCGCGGCTGAGGAAGGGCCTACTGGAACCGGTAGGTGGCGGCCACCGCGAGGTGGTCGCTGCCGTCCCGGGGCAGGGTGCGGGAGTCGACCGGGCGCAGGCCGCCCTTGCTCATGATCTGGTCGATCCGCGCCATCGGGAAGGACGACGGCCAGCTGAAGCCGAAGCCGTCCCCCGCCGCGCCCTGGGCCGAGCGCATCTGCGAGGTGACGGGCGCCAGGCTGCGGTCGTTCATCGTGCCGTTGAGGTCGCCGAGCAGCAGCACCCTCGTGAGCCGCTCGGCCTGGATCGCGTCCCCGAGGGCCTGCGCGCTGACGTCCCGCTGGGCGACGGTGAAGCCGCCCTCGGCCTTCAGGCGGACGGACGGCAGGTGCGCGACGTACACCGCGACCGGGCCCTGCGGGGTGGTGACCTCGGCCCGGAAGGCGCGGGTCCAGCCCATCTTGAGGCCGACCGGCTGGACGTCGGCGATCGGGTACTTCGACCACAGGCCGACGGTGCCCTCGACCGCGTGGTACGGGTACGCCGTCGCGAGGCCGGTCTCGTAGCCGCGCAGCGCCCTGCCGGCCAGCTCCTGGAGGGCGACGACCTGCGCGCCCGAGTCCACCAGGTTGCGGACGGTGCCCGGCACGTCGGTGTTGGCGGCGGCCACGTTGTGGGTGACCACCGTCCAGTCGCCCTTGCCGCCGCTCTTGTCGGTGAGCAGGCCGCCGAACAGGTTGACCCACAGCACCGCGGGCACCAGCAGGGCGATCAGCGCGGTGGCCGAGCGCCGCAGCAGCGCGGGCACGAGGAGCACCGGCACGGCCAGGCCGAGCCAGGGCAGGAACGTCTCCAGGAGGCTGCCGAGGTTGCCGGGGCTGTTCGGCACGTCGGCGTGGAAGCCCAGCAGGAGGCCGGTGAACAGGGCCAGCGCGGCGACGACGAGACCGCGCCGCCACGCGGTGGCACCGCGGCCGTCCCGGCCCCAGTGCCGCAGGCCCAGGAAGCGTCCGCCCAGGTCCCCCCGGACGAGCGCGGCGCCCGCGGGAGCCGGGGCGCTCTCCTCGCCCCTCACCCGGTCGGTCCTGTCCGCCTGCGTCATCCGTGGCTCCCGTTCGCTCGTGCCCTCGCCCGTCCGCCGCCAGGCCCGTGGGGGTGCGGGCGGCGTGCCGGACTGGTGCCGGTTTGATCGGATCCCGGCTCAGCCTATGCCGGGACAGACGCGGGGCCGCCGGAGCGGGTTCCGGCGTGGCCCGCTTTGGTGAGCGAGGCCACGCCGCGGGCGGTCGGGAACGGACGGGGACGAACCGGCGTTCAGGCGCCGGGCGCGAGGCCGTCGAGCAGGGCGTCGATCATCTTGCCGGCCAGCTCCGGGTCCTCCAGGTCGGAGTCGTCCCACAGGATGCTGCGGTAGAGGATCGGGCCCATCAGGAGGTCGCCGAGCAGTTCGATGTCGAGGTCGGCGCGGAGCACGCCCTCGTCGACGGCCCGGCGCACGAGCGCGAGCGCGGCCTCGCGCCGGGGCCGCACCACCCGCTCGTAGTAGGCCTTGTGCAGCTCGGGCAGGCTGTGCATCTGGCCGAAGGCGGCCTTGAGGATCCAGCGGCTGCGCTTGGCGAGGCCGCGCCGCCGCATGTAGTCGATCATCGCGACCAGGTCGTCCCGGGCGCTGACGCCGGTCGACTCCGGCATCGCGATCTCCAGCCGGCTGACCACGTCGACCAGCAGGGCCTCCTTGTTGGGCCAGCGCCGGTAGATGGTGGCCTTGCCGACGCCGGCGGCGGTGGCGATGCCCTCGATGGTCAGCTCGGACAGGTTCGCACCGCCCGCCATCAGGTCCTCGACCGCGGTGAAGATGGCGAGCTCGGCGGCCTCGCTGCGCGGACGGCCGCGGCGGACGGCCGCGCAGGTCGGCGCGGCCCCGGCGGTCGGGGTGTCCGTCTTCATCCCGCTGGTCTCCCTGGATGTGCGCGGGCGCGGGGGCGCCGTTCCGTTGTCTGGTGGTCCGTGGCGGCGGACCGCGGCCCTGCCGCGCCGGGTGCCCCCGGGGCGGCAGGGCCATTGTCGCTCAGGCCGGCCGCCGGTCAGGCTTCGGCCACCGCGCTCTCGCGCCGGTCGGCGACCTCGGCCGCCCCGGCACCGGGCCCGCCGGTGGGACCGGCGGCCTTGCGCGGGAGCAGGAACCAGGCGATCAGCGCGCCGACCACGGTGATGCCCGCGGACAGCGAGGCGACCACGTGCATGGCGCTGATGAACGCGTCGTCCGCGGGGGCGAGCAGCGCCGCGCCCTTGGGGCCCATCCGGCCGGCGACGGCCAGGGTGGCCTCCAGGGACTCGCCCGCCTTGTCGCGCAGCTCCGCCGGGAGCTGCGCGAGGGTGTCGCTCATGTGGTCGCGGTAGACGGTCGAGAGCACCGCGCCGAGCACGGCGACACCGAGCGAGCCGCCGACCTGGCGGAAGGTGTTGTTGACGGCCGAGCCCGCGCCCGCCTTCTCGCGGGGCAGCGAGCCCATGATCGCGACGGTGACCGGCGGCATGACGTGGGCCATGCCGGCACCCATCAGCAGGCCGAGCACGATCAGCACCCAGATCGGCGTGGTGGCGGTCAGCACGGCGTAGCCGACGAAGCCGGCCGCGATCAGCAGCATGCCGACGGCGGCGGTGGCGGCGACGCCGAAGCGGTCGACCACGAGCCTGGCCCGGGGCGCGAACAGCAGCTGGGCGGCAGCCAGCGGGAGCATCAGCAGACCCGCCTGCAGCGCGCTGTAGCCGCGCACGCTCTGGATGTAGAAGACGCCGAAGAACGAGACGCCCATCAGCGCGAAGAACACGACGCCGACGACGACCACGGAGGCGCTGAACACCTTGTTGCGGAACCACGTGACGTCCAGCGCGGGGTGCGCGGTGCGGCGCTCGAACCAGACGAACGCGGCCAGCGCCACCAGGCCGACCAGCACCGGCCCCCAGGCCTGCACGTCGGTGAAGTCGGCGAGCTCACCGCCCTTGATGATGCCGTAGATCAGCGCGACCAGGCCGATGATCGACAGCAGGACACCGACCGGGTCGAGACGGCCCGGGTTCGGGTCCTTGGACTCCGGCACCAGGAGCACCATCGCGATCACCGCGACGATGACGATCGGCACGTTGATCAGGAAGACCGAGCCCCACCAGAAGTGCTCGATCAGGACGCCGCCGGTGATCGGGCCGATGGCGATGGCGAGACCGACCGCGCCGGCCCAGATGCCGATCGCCTTCGGCTGCTCGGAGCGCTCGAAGACGTTCATGATGATGGCCAGCGTGGCGGGCATCGCGAGCGCGGCGCCGACGCCCATCAGGGCGCGGAAACCGACGAGTTGGCCGGGCGTGCCGGCCAGCGCGGAGAGCAGCGAGGCGATCCCGAAGACGACCATGCCGGCGAGCAGCGCGCGCTTGCGGCCGAAGCGGTCGCCGAGCAGGCCCGAGGTGAAGAGGAGCCCGGCGAACACCAGCGTGTAGGAGTTGATCGACCATTCCAGGTCGCTCTGGGTGGCACCGAGTCCGACCGGCGCCGGGGTCGCGATGGTCTTCATCGCGACGTTGAGGATCGAGTTGTCGAGCACGACGACGAGCAGGGCGAGCACCAGGGTGCACAGGATCGCCCAGCGGCGGCGGTGGATGGCTTCCGGCACGCGGGGCGGCGCGGCTGCGGTGGTCATTGGTCTTCCCGTCCGTGATGGTGTGGCACTGGCGGGTAATTCCGAGCCGCATACGTCTCGTAACCCCCCGAACAGCGTAACCGCATTTTCGATACGAGACGACGCCGTATCGCAAAATGGAGGCAAAGACCTCCGGTGTGCCGCAGATCGCACCGGGCTCGGTGCACCCGTCTTTGCGCAGCCGCCCGGGCGTGCAAGCATGGAGGGGATCCGGGGACGCCGTACGGCGCCACGAGACGACAACCCTTCAGGAGCCTGTTCGATGAACGCTTCTTCGCCTTCGCCTGCTCAGAACCAGGCGTCGCCCGCCACCCTCTACGGCGGGGTCACCAACCGACGCGTCACCGTCCGCGACCTCGCCGCCGCCAAGCAGCGCGGCGAGAAGTGGTCCATGCTCACCGCCTACGACGCCCTCACCGCGGGCGTGTTCGACGAGGCCGGCATCCCCGTCCTCCTGGTCGGCGACTCGGCCGGCAACTGCCACCTCGGCTACGAGACCACCGTGCCGGTGACCATGGATCAGATGGTCATGCTCTCCGCCGCCGTCGTCCGCGGCACCCGGCGCGCGATGGTCGTCGCCGACCTGCCGTTCGGCTCCTACCAGGAGTCCCCCGCCCAGGCCATGCACAACGCCGCCCGCCTGATGAAGGAGGCCGGCGTCGGCGCGGTCAAGCTGGAGGGCGGCGAGCGCAGCGCCCGTTCGATCGAGCTCCTGACCGAGGCCGGCGTCCCGGTGATGGCGCACATCGGCCTCACCCCGCAGTCCGTGCACGCCCTCGGCGGCTACCCGGTCCAGGGCCGCGGCGACGAGGCGGCGCACCAGCTGCTGCGCGACGCCAAGGCCGTCCAGCAGGCCGGCGCCTTCTCGGTCGTGCTGGAGGCGGTGCCCGCCGAGCTGGCCAAGCAGGTCACCGAGCAGCTCGCGATCCCGACCGTCGGCATCGGCGGCGGGCCCGACACCGACGCCCAGGTGCTGGTGTGGACCGACATGGCCGGCATGACGGCCGGCCGGGTGCCCAAGTTCGTCAAGCAGTACGCCAACCTGCGGGCCGTCCTCGGCGACGCCGCCCGCGCGTACGCCGAGGACGTCCGCGCCGGCACCTTCCCCGCGGCCGAGCACAGCTTCCACTGACGCGCCGCCGGTCGGCCCCGCTCCCCGCTCCGGGAGCGGGGCCGCAGCCGTTTCCGGGGAGCCCGCACCGGCGGCGCTGTCACGCCCGGCCGCCCGTGACAGCGGGGTGACAGCGCCGCGCCCGGCCCTCCCCCGCGATGACAGCCGGCTGACAGCCGGGCGGGACACCCTCGGGGCATGACACGAATCGCCACCGCCCCGAACGACCGGGGGAGCGCCGCGGGCAACGCCGTCGAGGTCCGCGGCATCGTCAAGCACTTCGGTGACACCAAGGCCCTCGACGGGGTCGACCTCACCGTGCGCGAAGGCACCGTCCTCGCCCTGCTCGGCCCCAACGGCGCCGGCAAGACCACCCTGGTGCGGGTCCTCTCCACGCTGATCAAGCCGGACGGGGGCACCGCGTTCGTCGGCGGCTACGACGTCCTGCGCCAGCCCAAGCAGCTGCGCCGCACCATCGGCCTGACCGGCCAGTACGCCTCCGTGGACGAGCTGCTCTCCGGCTACGAGAACCTCTACCTGATCGGCCGGCTGCTCGACCTCTCCAGCCGCGAGGCCAAGGCCCGCGCCACCGAACTGCTGGAGCGCTTCTCGCTCACCGAGGCCGCCAAGCGGATCGCCAAGACCTACTCCGGCGGCATGCGCCGGCGCCTCGACCTGGCCGCCAGCATGATCGGCCGCCCTCGGGTGCTCTACCTGGACGAGCCCACCACCGGCCTGGACCCGCGCACCCGCAACGAGGTCTGGGACGAGGTGCAGCGGATGGTCGCCGAGGGCAGCACCGTGCTGCTGACCACCCAGTACATGGAGGAGGCGGAGCAGCTCGCCAACGAGCTGACCGTCATCGACCGCGGCCGGGTGATCGCCAACGGCGGCGTCGCCGAGCTCAAGGCCAAGGTCGGCGGCCAGATCCTCCAGGTCCGCCCGGCCCACCCGGCCGAACTGCCGGAGATGGCCCGCTGCCTGCACGAGAACGGCATCTCCTCCGCCACCTTCTCCCCCGACGACGGCCTGCTCGCGGTGCCGCTCGTCGAGGAGCAGCAGCTCACCACCGTCATCGGGGTGCTCGGCGGACGCGGCTTCGCGATCGCCGGCATCGACACCAAGGTGCCCAGCCTGGACGAGGTCTTCCTCGCCATCACCGGCAAGCCCACCGCCGACGCGGCCACCACGGCCGCCGCCGACCTCGTCAAGGAGCCCGTCGCATGACCACCGCCACGCTCGCCCCCGCCCGGGTCGAGGACTCAGGCGCCGACGACACCCGGATCGGCCTGGCCGGCACCCTTCGCCACATCGGCGCGCTGACCCGCCGCAACCTGATGCGGATCAAGGCCGACCCGGAGTCGATGTTCGACGCCGTGCTGATGCCGATCGTCTTCACCGTGCTGTTCGTCTACGTCTTCGGCGGCGCCGTGTTCGCGGGGGACCAGGACAAGTACAAGCAGTTCATGATCCCCGGGCTGCTCGGGCAGACCGGCATGACGCTGGCGCTGGCCGTCGGCACCGGGCTGAACACCGACTTCCAGACCGGGGTGATGGACCGCTTCCGCACCCTGCCGATCGGCCGGTCCTCCGTCCTGCTCTCCAAGATCGTGGCCGAGACGCTGCGGGCCCTGCTCTCCTCCGCGATCCTGCTGACCTTCGCCTTCATCCTCGGCTTCGAACTGAAGACCGGCCTGCCGGAGCTGCTGGCCGCGATCGGCCTGTCGCTGGTGTTCGGCATGTCGATCGTCTGGATCTCGATGCTGCTGGGCATGTCGCTGCGCAGCGCCCAGGCCGTCCAGGGCGTCTCCATGCTGGTCCTGATGCCGATGCAGTTCGGCAGCTCGATCTTCGCGCCGACCAGCACCATGCCGGGCTGGCTGCAGGCCTTCACCAAGGTCAACCCGCTGTCCGCGCTGGCCGACGCCTCCCGCGCGCTGCTCAACGGCGAGGGGGCGGTGGCCCACCCGGTGACGGTGGTGCTGATCTGGTCCGCCGCCTCGACCGCGATCTTCGCCCCGCTCGCGGTGGCGCGGTTCCGCAAGCGGGTGTGACGGCCGGCGGCCGGTCCGCCGCGGGGGTGCGACCGACCACGAACCCGCCTCCGGTGGAGGCGGGTTCGCCGTCCCCGCCTAGCCGATCAGCTCGTCCAGGACCTCCCGCGTCTGCCCCGGGGTCATGCCGTGGCCCTCGGCACAGGCCGCCTCAAACGCCTCGTCGCCCAGGATGGCCCGCAGGGCGGCCCCCGACCGCTCGCGCTCCGCGCGGTCCAGGTAGCCGCCCTTCGGGCCGTTCATGCCGTTGTGGGCGGCGAGCAGCACGGCGGCCCGGCGGGCCGCCGTGAGGTCGGCGTCCCGCTCGGCGAAGGCCCGCAGCACGCCGACCACGGCCGGAACCACCATGACCGTCATCTGCTCGGCGAAGCCGTTCGCGCCCTCCATCGCGGTGAGCAGCCGCCGGCCCTCGCGCATCAGGCCGAGCCCCTGCTCCGGGCTTCCGGCGCGGGCGGTGATCCACCCGCGGGCGGTGGTCAGCAGGCCGGACACCACGCCCGGGCTGAAGCCGCCCACCCGGGGCGTGTCCAGCTGGTCCAGTTCGGACAGGGCCAGGTCGTACTCCCCGCGCTGGGCGTGGATCCCGCAGAGCGTCAGGTGCCCGAACAGGAAGGCGCCGGTGACGGCGTGGTACGGGCTCGATCGGTCGAGCCCGACGAGCGTCTCCTGGATGATCCGCTCGCCGCGGTCCATGTCCAGCTCCAGCACGGCGGCCCCGAGGTTGACCCGCAGGATCGGCACCTCCTGCGGCGCGCCGAGTTCCTCGGCGAGCTCGATCGCCTGCTCGTACGCGGCGGCGGCCTCCTCCGCGCGCCCCGTGTTGGCCAGCGCCTCGCCGCGGGCGGCCAGCGCCTGGGAGATCCCCCAGAGGTCCCCGGCCTCCCGGCACAGCTCCAGGGACCGCTCACCGTCCCGGATGCCCTGCTCGGCCCCGCCCGGCCAGTCGTTCATCACCTTGGCCCGGATCTGCAGGACGAACGCGAGGTCGGTCAGCCCGCCGTGCACCTCGCAGCCGCGCACGGCGTCGTCCATCAGGTCCTTCATCAGCTCCAGCCGGCCGGCCAGGAAGGCCCCGAACACCCGCATCAGGGCCGGGAAGCGGTAGGACTGCGGCAGGTCCGGGCCGTACACCTCCAGCAGCTGCTGCGAGACCGCGATCGCCTCCTGGTCCCCGAGCACCTCCAGGTTCCCCTCGAACAGCCCGATCAGCCGGTACATCGCGAGCAGCCGCCGGGCCTCCTCGACGACGCCCTCGGGCATCGGCACGCCGTACGCGAGCACGTTGTGCTCCAGCGGCACGGGGGCCGGTGCGGCCGGGTCGAAAGGGTCGGGGCCGAGCCCGGTGATCGCGTTGTACCAGCCGCGGGCCTCCAGGCTGTAGCCGCGCAGCGACCAGTACCAGCTCATGCCGAGGGCGAGGGTGAGGGCCTGCTCCTCGTCCCGCCGGTCGACCGCGCGGCGCAGCGCCGCCCGGATGTTGTCCTGCTCGCGCTCCAGCACCGCCAGCCAGTGCAGTTGCTGCGGGCCGTGGATGCTCAGGTCGGCGGTGGCGACCAGTTCACGGAAGTGGGCGAGGTGGCGCCCCTCCGTCTCGGCGTTCTCGACGGCCTCGGCGAGGCGCTCCTCCGCGTACTCGTGGATGGTCTCCAGCATCCGGTAGCGCGGCAGGTCCCCGTCGCCGAGGTCGGCCACCAGCAGGGACTTGTCCACGAGGGAGAGCAGCAGGTCGGCGACCTCGGTGCGGGTCACCTCGACGCCGTCGGCGCAGACCGCCTCGGCGTCCTCCAGGCGCCAGCCGCCGGCGAACACCGACAGCCGCCGCAGGACGGCCCGTTCGCGTTTGCCGAGGAGGTCCCAGCTCCAGTCGACCACCGCGCGCAGGGTCTGCTGGCGCGGCAGCAGGGTGCGGCTGCCGGCGGTGAGCAGGGCGAACCGGCCGTCCAGGCGGTCGGCTATCTGGCGGGCCGTCATCACCCGCAGCCGGGCGGCGGCGAGTTCGATGGCGAGCGGCAGGCCGTCCAGGCGGCGGCAGATCTCGGCGCAGGCCTCCGGCTCGCTGCCCGGGTCGTAGCCGGGGCGGGCGGCGGCGGCCCGCTCGCCGAGCAGGCGCAGCGCCACCGGCGCGGGCAGCGGCTCGACCGGCACGACGGTCTCGCCGGGCACACCGAGCGGTTCGCGGCTGGTGGCGAGCACGGTCAGGCCGGGGCACTCGACGAGCAGGGTGGCGGCGAGGTCGGCGGCGGCCTGGATCAGGTGCTCGCAGTTGTCGAGGACGAGCAGCATCCGGCGGTGGGCGCAGTGCTCGACCAGCCGGCGCAGCGGGTCCTCGGCGCGCTTGTCGATCACCTCGGCGACGATGCTTCCCGTGTGCAGCACGGTCTCGCGCAGGCCGAGCGCGGAGACCACGGCGGCGGGAACGGCCTCCGGGCTCTCCAGCGGGGCGAGTTCGGCCACCCAGACGCCCTCCGGCCAGCGGCCGGCGGCGAGTTCGGCGCGGCCGGCCTCGACCGCGAGGCTGGTCTTGCCGGAGCCGCCGGGGCCGGTCAGGGTGGTCAGCCGACCGGTCGTCAGCGCCTCGCGCAGGGCGGCGAGATCGCTCTCGCGGCCGACGAAGCTGGTGAGCCGGCCGCGCAGGTTCCCGGCGACGGCGGCGCGCGCGGGCGCTCTGGGCGGCGGCGCGGCCTCCTCTGGAACCAGCAACTCGGCGTGGAGGTCCTGGAGTTGACGCCCGGGGTCGACACCGAGCTCGTCCGCGAGGGCGCGCCTGGTCCGATCGTAGTGGCGCAGCGCCTCGGCCGTCCGGCCGCTTTCGTGCAGCGCGCGGAGCAGCAGGTACTGCCAGGGCTCGTCCAGCGGGCGCCGCTCGCAGTGCTCGGTGAGCTCGGCGACCAGGTCGGCGGCCCGGCCGAGCCCGAGCTCGGCGGTGATGCGGTGCCGGCGGGCCTCGTCGCGCTGGGCCTCCAGCCGGGCGGCCGGGCCCCTGTCCGGCAGGTCGGCCAGTGCGGGGCCGCGCCACAGCGCGAGGGCGGCCCGCAGCCGCTCGGCGGCGAGCGCGTGGTCGCCGGCGTCCAGCGCGCGGCGGCCCTCGGCGGAGAGCCGGCGGAACTCGGCGAGGTCGGTGGCGGGGCCGGTCAGCCAGTACCCGGCGGGACCGGAGCCGATCTCGTCCCGGCCGACGGTGCGGCGCAGCCGGCCGACCAGGGTCTGCAGGGCGGCGGAGGCGTCCTGCGGCGGTTCGGCGTCCCACACCTCGTCCACCAGGAGGTCGGCCGGCACCGGGCGGCCCTCGCGCAGGACCAGCGCGGTGAGCAGCGCGCGCAGCCGGGCGCCGCCGAGCGGGACCGGCGTGCCGTCGTCGTGGTGGGCCGTGGTGGTTCCGAGGATGCCGTAATGCACTGGACCATTCTGGTCGATGTCCGGTCACGGGGACGCACAATTGTCCGGGCACCCGCCGAGCCCCCGGAACCCGGACGAGGGCGCCGGACGTTCACCCTGGACGGCTTGTCCGGTCACCGGCGCGCCCGGCATGATCGGTGCGCCGTCCGCCCGCCCCGTTCCACCCCCCGACCCCCGGAGCACCAGACCATGACCTTCGCCGCAACGCAGCGCTCGCGCAGCGACGACCGCCGGATCAGCCCGGTGTTCTGGGTGCTCCTGGCCATACTGGGCACCTCCGGCTGGGCGGTGTACGCCGGCTACGGCAACGCCTCCTTCGGGGTGTTCCTGTTCGTCGTCGCGGGCTGGATGGTCTCGCTCTGCCTGCACGAGTACGCGCACGCGCGCACCGCGCTGCACGGCGGCGACATCAGCGTCGGCGCGAAGGGCTACCTGACGCTCAACCCGCTCAAGTACACCAACGTGCTGCTCAGCTTCGTGCTGCCGATCGTGTTCGTGATCCTCGGCGGCATCGGCCTGCCCGGCGGCTCGGTGTGGATCGAGCGGCACCGGATCCAGGGGCGGCTCAAGCACAGCCTGATCTCGGCGGCGGGGCCGCTGGTGAACCTGCTGTGCGCGGCGCTGCTGCTGATCCCGATCGGCGCCGGCTGGCTGGACGACCCGACGGTGCACGCGGTCTGGAACGGCTACGAGCTGAACGTCTCGCCGTTCGCCGGCGCGCTCGGCTTCCTCGGCCTGCTCCAGCTCAGCGCGGCGCTGCTGAACCTGCTGCCGGTGCCGGGCCTGGACGGCTACGGGATCGTCGAGCCCTGGCTGTCGTACAACGCGCGCCGCGCCGTCGAGCCGTTCGCCCCGTACGGGATGCTGGCCGTGTTCGCGCTGCTGTGGCAGCCGCAGGTCAACACGTACTTCTTCGAGGCCGTCCACGGCATGATGAGCCTGTTCGGCGTGGACGCCGACTACGCGACGCTCGGCCGCTACCTGTTCAGCTTCTGGAAGAACTAGCCCTGCCCTAGCCCTGGTCGGCGGCCTGGGCGGAGGCCAGCTTCGCCCGGCGCCGGTTCATCCACAGGACGTTGCTCGCGACGCCCGCCAGCGGGATCCAGATCAGGCCCAGCCAGAAGCCCTGGGTCAGCGAGACCACGGCGGCGGTCAGCGCGAGGACGACGACGATCAGGGCGAAGACGGACGTGCGGGGCATGGCGGGCGGCTCCTCGGGCGCGGACGGGCTGGCCGGCCGGAAGGGATCTGTCCGGCGGCCGGCCCCCATTGTCGCCGACCTCACCTCCGGACCGGGTCCAGGGGTGAGGCCGACACGGCGGGACGCGCTCAGACGTCCGTGATCCGCAGGCCCGCGTGCGCCTTGTAGCGGCGGTTGACCGAGATCAGGTTGGCCACCAGCGACTCGACCTGGTGGGCGTTGCGCAGTCGGCCGGCGAAGATGCCCCGCATGCCGGGGATCCGCTCGGCGAGCGCCTGCACGACGTCGGTGGCGGCCCGCTCGTCGCCGAGGACCATGACGTCGGTGTCGATCCGCTCCACCGACTCGTCCTGGAGCAGCACCGCCGACAGGTGGTGGAACGCGGCGGTGACCCGCGAGTCCGGCAGGAGCGCGGCGGCCTGCTGCGCGGCGCTGCCCTCCTCCGGCACGAGCGCGTAGGCGCCCTGCTTGTCGAAGCCGAGCGGGTTCACGCAGTCGACGACGATCTTGCCGGCCAGCTCCTCGCGCAGAGCGGTGAGGGTCGCGGCGTGCCCGTCCCACGGGACGGCGATGATCACGATGTCGCTCTCCCGGGCGACGGTGGCGTTGTCGGCGCCGCGCACGCCGAGGCCCAGCCCGGCGGCCGAGGCCTCGGCCCGGGCGGCGTCGCGCGAGCCGATGATCACCTGCTGGCCGGCCTTGGCCAGTCGCAGGGCCAGCCCGCGCCCCTGGTCGCCGGTGCCGCCGAGGACGCCGACCACCAGCCGCGAGACGTCCGGCAGCTCACGGGCCGGGTTTGTCGCTGAATCGAGGGAAGTCATGGGCCGATCCTGCCAAATCCCCGGCCGGGCGGACATTCTGAGGCCCATGGACGCGGTGAGAGTTTCGGCACTCCGGGAGCGGCTGACGGGCACCGGCTGGCTGGAGGCGGTCGGCGGCTTCGCCGGAGCGCTCCGCCGCTCGGTGTCCCGGCGCGGGGCGGGCGAGCTGCTGCTGGTCGGCACCGAGGCGTACGAGCCCTGGCACCTGGCCGCCCACCTGGACGACGAGGCCGCCTGGTCGGACGTCCCCCGGCTGGCGCCCACCCTGGTGCGGTACGGCCCGACGGCCGGCGCCCCGGCGCACCTGGCGCACGGCCTCGGGCGGCTCAGCGGGGCCCGGCGCGGCGCCACCGTCCTGGTGGTCGCCCCGCGGGCCGTCGGCGCGCCGCTGCTGGAGCGTGTCCAGGACGCCCGCCGGGGCGGCGCGACGGTGCTCGCGCTGGACGGCGGCGCCGCGTCCGCCGACCCGGGCGGGCTCGACGGGCTCGCCGACCTGCGCGGGCTCGCGCACGAGCGGCTGGCCGTCGGCACCGGCGCGGAGGAGCCCTTCGACCTCGCCCAGCACCTGGTGAGCGCCGCCGCCGGGCAGCCCCCGGCCCGCCGCCCGGTCCTCGGCCGACTCGCCGACCTGGCTGCCCGGCTCACCGCGCCCCCGGCGATCAGCCGCTGGTAGGCCCCGCCCCGGCGGCCGGAAAAATCCGTTGCGACCCCCGGAGCCGCCGTCCGAGGATGGTCGTTCGTGAACGACGACGAGCCACCCCGTGGCGGCCGGCCGCGCGCCCTGCTGCGCTCGCTGCGTCCCGACCTCTCGCCCTGGCGCTCCTCCCGCGACTTCCGGTTGCTCTGGACGTCCGGCTGCGTGACGAGCTTCGGCAGCTTCCTCACCTACGTCGCCGTACCGATGCAGATCAAGGACGTCACCGGCTCGTCCTTCGCGGTCGGCCTGGTCGGCGCCTTCGAGCTCGTCCCGCTGATCGTCTTCGGGCTCTGGGGCGGCGCGCTCGCCGACGCCCTCGACCGCCGCCGGCTGGTGCTGCTCTCGGAGGCCGGACTCGGCCTGCTGGCCGGGCTGCTCCTGCTCAACGCGCTGCTGCCGCACCCGCTGCTCTGGCCGGTCTACGCGGTCTCCGCGCTGGTCGCCGCGGCCGACGGCCTCCAGCGCCCGGCGCTGGACTCGCTCGTCCCGCGGATCGTCCGGCACGACCAGCTCGCCGCCGCGTTCGCCCTCAACTCCCTGTACCGCAACGTCGCTTCGGTGGCGGGCCCGGCGCTGGCCGGCGTCATCGTCGCCTTCGCCGGGGTGCGGACGGCGTACGCGCTCGACGTCCTCACGTTCGCCGTGTCGCTGTTGCTGCTCGCCCGGATCCGCGCCGTACCGCCCGCGAGCGACGCCGAACGCCCCACCCTGCAGGCCGTGTTCACCGGACTCCGGTACGCGTGGAGCCGCAAGGACCTGCTCGGCACGTACGCGATCGACATCTGCGCGATGCTGTTCGCCTTCCCCGTCGCCGTCTTCCCGTTCCTGGCCTCGGAGCTGGGCGCGGACTGGGCACTCGGCCCGATGTACGCGGCCTCCGCCGCGGGCGCCCTGCTGGTCGGCGCGACCAGCGGGTGGACCTCCCGGGTGCACCGGCACGGCCGCCTGCTGGTCGTCGCGGCCGTCGGCTGGGGCGCGGCGATGGCGCTCGCGGGCCTGACCGGCAACGTCTGGGTGGTCCTGCTCGGCCTGGCGCTGGCCGGCGGCGCCGACGAGATCAGCGGCGTCGCCCGCTCGACCATGTGGAACCAGTCCATCCCGGACGAGGTCCGCGGCCGGATGGCGGGCGTGGAGCTGCTCAGCTACTCGGTCGGCCCGCAGCTCGGGCAGGTCCGGGCCGGCACCATGGCCGGCCTGGTCGGCGTCCGCGCCGCCGTCTGGACCGGCGGTCTGGCCTGCGTCCTCGCCGTCGTCGCCGTCGGCGCGGCGCTCCCCGGCCTGCTGCGGTACGACGACCGCACGGACCCGCACACCGCCGCCGTCCGGGCCGGGCGCGAACGGGCGGAGCGCGAACGGGCGGCGGCCGCAGCCCCGTGACGCGCCGTTACTCCGCCCCGTCCTGCGGCTTGTCGTCCGACGCGTTGCGCCACTCGCGGTTGCGCTCCTCGACCAGCTGGAGGGCGTGGGCCGCCTCGTCGCGGGTGGCGTACGGGCCGAGGCGGTCCTTGGCCGGGCACTCGGGACCCTCCTCGACCTTGTCGTGCTTGATGCAGTAGAACCACTCGCCGGGCTTGCCGGTCGGCTTGCGGTGGAATCCCAGGGGCATGGCGGTCTCCTGTACGACGGTGGACGGTCCGCCACCGATCATTCCCCGGCCGGGGCCGCTCCGCACACCTCCCGGCCGCCCGGGACCCGGCCGATAGACTCGCCGCATGGCTCTCGTACCCGGCACCCAGTCCCCCACCCGCAAGGTCCCGGCGCACATCGCGCGCCCCGAGTACGTCGGCAAGCCCGCGCCGACGCCGTACACCGGGCCCGAGGTGCAGACCGCCGAGACGATCGAGAAGATGCGGATCGCGGGCCGGATCGCCGCCCGGGCGATGGCCGAGGCGGCCGAGCTGATCGCGCCCGGCGTCACCACCGACGCGTTGGACGCCGTCGCCCACGAGTACATGTGCGACCACGGCGCCTACCCCTCCGACCTCGGCTACCGGGGCTTCCCCAAGTCCGTCTGCACCTCGATCAACG
Organism: Kitasatospora sp. NPDC048722; assembly: GCF_040650235.1. Taxonomy (NCBI): domain Bacteria; kingdom Bacillati; phylum Actinomycetota; class Actinomycetes; order Kitasatosporales; family Streptomycetaceae; genus Kitasatospora; species Kitasatospora sp. NPDC048722. The sequence continues at coordinate 154,227 of NZ_JBEZGX010000007.1, read as the reverse complement.
AGGTGATCTGCCACGGCATCCCGGACTCGACCGTGCTCCAGGACGGCGACATCGTCAACATCGACGCCACCGCCTACATCCACGGCGTGCACGGCGACCTCAACGCCACCTACCTGGTCGGCGACGTGGACGAGGAGTCCCGGCTGCTGGTCGAGCGGACCAGGGAGTCGCTCGACCGGGCGATCAAGGCGGTCAAGCCGGGCCGTCAGATCAACGTGATCGGCCGGGTCATCGAGTCCTACGCCAAGCGCTTCGACTACGGCGTCGTGCGGGACTTCACCGGCCACGGCATCAACACGTCGTTCCACTCCGGCCTGATCATCCCGCACTACGACAGCGAGCGGGCCACCGAGGTGATCAAGCCCGGGATGACCTTCACCATCGAGCCGATGCTCACCCTCGGCACCTACGACTACGAGATCTGGCCGGACGGCTGGACCGTCGTCACCAAGGACCGCAAGCGCACCGCCCAGTTCGAGCACACCCTGGTGGTCACGGCGGACGGCGCGGAGGTCCTGACCCTGCCGTGACCCACCATCCCGCCCCGGTGGGCGTCGTCAGCCGATGAGCCACTGTTCCTCGGCCACGGCGCCCACCTCGGTGCAGGCGTCCGTCAGCACGTCGAGGACGCGCAAAGGGTCCGGCAGGGACAGCTCGGGCCCGCGCAGCCACCGCACCTGGGAGCCGTCCGGCAGGGCGGCCGGCGGCAGCAGCGTGTACGAGCCGCGGCAGTGCCAGCGCAGGCCGGGGTGCTCGGACATGGTGTCCGGCGTGGAGTCGAGCGCGCTCGGCCACCACTCGTCCTCGTCCTGCGGGGTGCCGCGGGTGGCGGTGAAGAACAGGTAGCGGTCCTCGCCGACGGCGGCCACCGGGCCCTCGACGCCGAGCGCCGTCAGCCGCTCCAGAGCGAGCCGCCCGGCCTCCGCCGGGACGTCGAGGACGTCGTGCGCGCGGCCGGTGGCGGTCACGAAGTTGGCGTGCGGGTCGCGGGAGAGCCAGCGGGCCAGCTGCTCCGGGTCCGTGGTGGCCTGGGTCTGCCAGGCGAAGGACACCGGGTGCTGGGCGGGCGCCGGACAGGCGACCCGGTCGCACGAACACCGGTAACCGGCCGGATGGGCCGCGGGTGCGAGCGGGAAACCGGCGCGGACGGCGCCGAGCAGCTGATCCAGTCGGGCGGCGGGAGTGTCCGCGTCGCCCGGGCGGGCCCGCTCACGGTCACGCTTCTGCCACCAGGTCGTCCACCTGCTGCCGGCTTCCATCGGGCCCCTTCCGCGCGCTGCCGTGCCTGGTGCGACACAGCGTTCGACGTACCTCTCCGACGCAACGCACGGCGCCCCCCGCTGCTTCCCGGGTCGGTGCTCGGCCTTGCCGTCCACGCCCTGCCGGCCGGAGCCGGGGTCACCGGACGGCCGACGCCCGGGTCACGGTACGGAGTCGCGGCAGCGCTCGGGCTGCGGCTCGAAGGCCGGGAGAGCACGCCGATCCGCGCCTCGCCCGGCCCGCACGGGGCCCGCTGACCCGGGTGGACCCCGAGGGCGTAACAGGAAGGATAAGGGTGCGCGGGGCCTTCGGATGACCGGGGGCGGTGCCTCGCCGGTCACACTCCCGGCACGCAGCGGCCACAACGCCCCCTCGGGTGGTCCGCCGTAACGTCACCCACCCGGAGGTGAGACCCTGGTGGGGTGAAAGCGGAGACCGAATTCGTCGGCGGCCCCCTGGACGGCCAGGTCCTCCCCATCGAGGTGGGGATGATGCTCGGCGTGCCCAAGACCTACAAGGTGCCGGTCCCCGCGCACGGCGACACCCCCGCGCGCACACTGGTGTACGTCCGGTCCAAGCAGGTGCACGGCACCCGCTGGTTCTGGCGCTACGAGTACGACGAGGCGGCCACCGAGCGCGCGTCCGGCTGACGCCCGCGGGCCGCGCCCCCTCCGCAGCCTCCCCGGGAGGACGGCCATGGCGAGAACCGTGCGGCACCCCAGGAGCAGGACCGAGGCGATCGCGCACCACAACCGGCAGGTGGCCGGCGTCACCGCGGCGCTGCTGGTCGTGATCAGCCTCTACACCGTCGTCATCGGGCCCGACGGCTGGCTCTGGTTCGGGTGGGCGGTACTGCTGCTCTCCTGCGTGGCCCTGTTCACGATCCGCGGCTGAGCCCCCTCCGAGCCCGTCCCGAACAGCGGCACCGTCCGCTTCCCACCGGTGACGGCCAGTCATCCCCGGTCAGTCGTCCTCGGCGAGGATCAGGTACAGCTTCTTGCGGGCCTCGGTCAGCACTGCCAGGCCCTTGGTGCGCTGCGCCTCCGAGCCGGTGGCCATGACCTGACGGATCGCCTGGTCGACCGAGGCAAGCGCCTGGCCGACCTCCTGGACGGCCTCCCAGTCGACCTCCCGGCCGGCCTCCGCCCACGGCTCCGCCGGCCCCGCCTCGGCCTCGGCCCGGCCCGCATCGGTGAGCGAGACCAGCCGCTTGCCGCCGATCTCCTCCGCGACGATCAGGCCCTCCTCCTCCATCAGCTGGAGGTTCGGATAGATCGAACCCGGGCTCGGCCGCCAGGCCCCGCCGGTCCGCTCGGTGATCTCGGCGATCATCTCGTAGCCGTGCATCGGCCGTTCCCTGAGCAGAGCCAGCAGCGAGGCACGGACGTCCCCGCGCCGCGCCCGGCCCCCGCGCCGCCCGTGCGGACCGCCGCGCCGGCCGCCGCGCCCGCCGAAGCCGTGCCCGAACGGACCGCCCATCGGGCGGCCGGGGCCACCGCCGCCGAACGGCGGACCGAAGCCGCCGAACGCCGCGCGGCGCTCGTAGCCCTCCCCCGGCATCCCCTCGAACTCCGGGCCCGGGCCGCGACGCCTGTCGCCGCGGGGGCCCTCTCCACGAAATCGCATTCCTGAGCGCACGGCGCCCACCTCCTGTGGTTCGGCGAGACAGTCGAGTAACTGTCTCGATAGCTCGACGATATATCGGTGACTGTCGCTCGTCAACGGATACCGACACCCGACACGGCCGCCGAGCGCAGCGGTCGGCCCCCGTCCAGCCGCTACGGTGACGGGCATGGCCGGAGAACGCGATCTTTCGACGCTGCTGCGCGGCATGCGCCCGCTGCTCAACCCGGGGCGGTACGTCTACTGCACGCTGCCCGCGAAGGTGCCCGCCGGAATGCGGCCGGTGGTGACCGTCGCCGAACCCGAAGGGGTGACGGTGGTGCTCCCGCAGGAGGAGGCGGACGCCCTCGGGCTGCGGTACGAGTACGTGGCCGCCTGGATCACCCTGCAGATCCACTCGGCGCTGGAGGCCGTCGGACTGACGGCGGCGGTGGCCGGCCGGCTCGCCGAGGAGGGGATCAGCTGCAACGTCGTGGCCGGCTTCCACCACGACCACCTGTTCGTCGGCGCCGACGACGCCGAGCGCGCCGTCCTGGCCCTGACGGAGCTGTCCGACCGCTCCGCCTGACGGTGCCGCCGAGTGGCCGCGGCCGTCCGTCCCTTCGACACTGGAGGCAGCCGCCCCGCCAGGGCCGGCCCCACCGGAAGGAGACGGCCGCCATGGCCATCTGCGTCACCTGCGGCAACGACTACTGGCTCGCCTTCGAGATCAAGACGGTCACCGGCGACACCTACACCTTCGACAGCTTCGAGTGCGCGATGGAGAAGCTCGCGCCCCGCTGCGAACAGTGCAGCGTGCGCATCGTCGGCCACGGCGTCGAGGTGGCCGGCATGTTCTTCTGCTGCGCCAACTGCGCCCGCGTCAACGGCGGCCTCGGCGAGCAGATCCGCGACGCCGTCGGCGCCCACCCGGCCTAGTCGGCCCACGACACGCGGAAGGCCCTCCGGCCCGCGCTTCTCGCGCGATCCGGAGGGCCTTCGGCTGCGTGGAGGGCGGAAGAGTCGGCCTGTACGCCGGGTTCAGTTCACCGGTCAGTACGATCACGCTGACCTGGGGCTTTTCCCTGCCGCCAGGTGTAGCGTGACGGCCGGTCCCAGACGGTTCGGTCAGTCCCAATCGGTTGTCGATCGCCCCGGGCAGGTGCGGGCTGGTTGCGCGCTACGGGGTTCCTGCACTCCAGCTGTCACCGCGAGATCGCTCCAGTCGCTGGTCAAGCGCACTATCGGCAACCTCGCCGCCGCCGACCTCGGCCAGCTCGCCCGGGGCTTCAGTACGCCACTACAGGGACATGAACCGTTTCTCTCCTGCGGCGCCGAAGCCAACGGACCGATGGCTCACGGAATACGACCGAATGAGGTCCATCCCGTGTTCGGCAAGGCAGGCGCTCTTGAAGCGCACGTCGTCGGTGACCTCTTGGCCGAACCACGGCGGTGCAACGAAGACCCGCGCGTCGGCCTCGCTGGGAAATGTCACTTCGGCCAGCGTGAGCCCGGCGTGGACTCCCTCGAACTCGTCCACCTCGATGATGCCTCCACCATAGGCGATGGATGACCTCTTCCTCTGCACTCGCCGTCCGCCAGTCATCTTCCACAGAGCCTGGAAGACGCCCTTGGTTATGCCGATCTCCACTTCTTCTCGGACGGGACCCTGCCCGGTTTTGAGAGCAAGAAAATAGCTGTCGCCAGAAGCACGGACACGCATCTCTCCGTCCGTACCTTCAGCAGGGACATGCCCTTGCATGAGTTCGAGCGTCTGCCGTGCCGCAGCAGCTGGCCAATTGGTGGAGACCAGAAACCTGCGTTCGATCTTCAGCGGCATATTCAACCTCTTCCTCTATCCCCCGACTCGTCGGTCGACTGCTCCACCGGATTTCAGGGGAATCTCCTAGCATTACAGCCGGTTGTTCCAGAGGCTCACTCCGAACAGCTGCGGATTATCAGGCCACCCGTTCCAGAGTGTAGTGGCGGCGGAGTTCCTCGATGTGCGAGAGGACGGCCGGATCCTCGGCGGCGCGCGCAATATCGAGCATGGTGTTCCAGACGAAATCCACACCCCCGTCGTACCGGAAATGCTTTTTGATGACAATGCTGAAGATTTCGTTGACCGTCTCCAGCGTCAGCACGTCCGCGAGCCGCATCAGGTCGGCGCGGTCGGCGTCGGTGAGCGGCGGTCGTGTCACTGTCCGGTCGGCCGGAACGCCGACGTCCGAGCTCGCACCCTCAACCGTGGTCAACGGCTTCGCGGACGGCACGTTCACGAAGTCGAACATCAGGTGCACCCGCTCCTGCGAGGAGAGCACCGCCACCGAGTGGATCTCCGAGGCGTCGAGGAACCACACCTCGCCTTTACGCATTCGGAAAACGGTGTCGCCTTCGTTGAAGAAGCAGTCCTCGTTGGTGACAAGGGGGATGTGCATCCGGTGGGCGTTGCGGGTCTCGTCGGCGAGGTCGCCGAGCTCCAGCAGGTCTCGATGCGGGATGATCACGCTGTTCCGCACCTTCGCCAGGCGTACGAAGTTCAGCCGATCCAGGTCGGCCGTGTTCGCGATCAGTTCCCGCAGATAGGGCAGCCGATCGGCCAGCTCGGAGAAGGCGGCGGGCTGGTCGTGGTCGTAGTTCGTGACCACGCCGTCGCCGGCGACCCCGCCCCGCGCCCAGAGCATGCAGCTCTTCCACGCGCCGCCGAAAACGTAATCGCTGTACGCCTCGGACCACGGAAATGAATCGATCTGCTCAAGATCCTTCGCCAGGCGGGATTCGTCGAGACGGATGTCCCCTACATAATGGGTTCGCACAGGATCAAGCAGCCCTTCTCGGTCGAAATCGTCATTATCCCGGAACGGTGGACGGCGTCTTCTCCTGGGTGGAGTCAGATGGATCGGTTGCGATCCAGATCCTCGGCGATCTTCTCCAAGACGTCCACCCGGCCTTGGAAAGGCTCGTCCGGCCGCGGCCACTGCACGACGAGGTCCGTTATTCCGGCCTCGGCGAATTTGCCCGCCGCGTCGAAGAACGCGGCCGGCGAATCGAGGACGCCACCGACGGTGGGCCCGGTGACCAGCAGCCGGGACACCGTGGACGGGTCACGGCCGATCTCCACGCACGCCTTCTCCAGCGCCTCCACCTGCTGGCGCAGGACGGGGAGGGCCTCCACGTACGGAGCGCTCGCGAACAGGTTGGGTTCGCCCGTGGTGACCCAGGTCGACGCGTGCCGGGCCACGACGCGCATGCCACGGGGCCCGGACGCGGCGATCGCGAACGGGACGCGGGGCTCCTGCCGGCACAGGGGCTGGGAGTGCACCTCGTCCGCCAGGTAGTAGCGGCCGTCGAACGTGGTCACCGGCTGGGTCAGGAGCTGGTCGGTGAGCTCGACGTACTCGGCGAACCGCTCGGTCCGCTCCCGCCGGCTCCACGGGTTCCGGCGGGTCATGGTGGAATCGAAGCCCGCCGCGCCGGCGCCGAGACCGAGGATGAGACGGCCGCCCGAGATGTCGTCGACAGTGGTGACGTCCTTGGCCAGGTTCACCGGGTGCCGCAGGTTGGGCGAGGAGACCAGCGCACCGATTCCGATCCGCTCGGTCTCCACCGCCGCCGCGGTCAGCGTCGGAACCATGGTGAACCACTCCTTGGCGCGGAACGCACGCCAGTTGAGGTGGTCGTAGGTCCAGGCGTGATCGAATCCCATCTGCTCGGCCTGGCGCCACTTCAGCCGCGCCGTCTGCCAGCGGTCCTCCGGGACGATCATGATGCCGAATTTCATGCGTCTCCCTCGCCCGGACGGCCGGGATCGATGTTGAAGTTGTAGCGGAAGAGGTTCTGCGGGTCGACCCGCCGCTTGAGCGCGACCAGGCGCCGCCACCGCTCCCCGTAGGCCGCGCGCACGCCGTCGCCCCCCTCGTCGTTGAGGAAGTTGACGTACTGCCCGACCGCATACGGCGCCATCGCGTCGCTGAAGTCCCGGACCCACTGGACGTGACGCTCCCGGTCGTCCTGACCGGGCTCCCACGCGCCGAACATGTTGATGTTGTGACCGGCGTGCCGGGAACCGAAGGCGGTGTCCGTGGCCGGCACCCGGCCGACCGCCCCGCCGAGGTGGTAGATCGGCACGGCCGCCAGCGGCGAGGTGATCCGCGACGCGTGCTCGACGACGGTCGCGATGACCTGGTCGCTGAGCTCCCCGAAGTCCACCGACCGCCAGTAGTAGTGCTTGCCGGGCGGGGAGGTGGTGTCGACCGTCTGCTGCAGTTCGACGTACGGCATCGGACCGACCGTGTCGAGCAGCGGACGCCCGAACCCGCGCAACGGACGCAGGAACGCCAGCCCCTCCTCGAGGTCACCGGACCAGCACACGTTGAGGGCCACGACCGGAGAACCGTGCAGCCGTTCGGGGACGGTCTCCAACGGCGGGCACAGCCGGAGGTTGAGGATCGTCCCGAGCTCGTCCGGAGCGTCCGCGATCAGGTCGCGGTACACGGTCAGGAACTCCGTTGCGACGTCCAGCGGATAGATGACCATCCCGGCCAGGACGGTCGGTCCGATCTCGTGCAGCCGGAAGCCGAACCGCACCACGGTCCCGAAGTTGCCGCCCCCGCCGCGCAGGCCCCACAGCAGCTCCGGGTCCGTGGTGGCGTCCACCCGGAGGCAGCTGCCGTCCGCGGTCACCAGGTCGGCCTCCACCAGGTTGTCCACGGTGAGCCCGCAGCGGCGCATGAGGTGGCCGATCCCGCCGCCCAGGGCGAGCCCGCCGACGCCGGTCTCGCTGACGATGCCGCCGGTTGTAGCCAGCCCGTGCGCCTGGCTGGCCCGGTCGACGTCCTGCCAGAGGGCTCCGCCCTGCACATGGGCCAGTCGGCGTTCCGGGTCGATCTCGACCGCACGCATCCGGGACAGGTCGATGACCACGCCGTCGTCGCAGACCCCTTGGCCGGCCACGCTGTGCCCACCGCCGCGCACCGCGATGGGCAGTCCGCGCTCGGAGGCGAAGGTGACGACCGCGGTCACGTCCGCCACGTCCGCGCACCGCGCGATCAGCAGGGGACGCCGGTCGATGTCCCCGTTCCAGACCTTGCGGGCCTCGTCGTATCGCGGATCGGCGGCGGTGATGAGATCGCCGCTCAGCGCGTCGGCGAGCTTCTCCGAGTCGCCGGTCGTGAGACTGTCCAAAGCCTTCGTCCTCCGTCCTAGTCCCGAGGTGACGGGATTGTCGTCGTGCGGATCGTCGCGGCGACGTCGCGCAGCGTGCCGTGCAGCAGCTGGGTCATGTCGGGTTCGGCCCGCAGGGTTGCCTTGCACTCGTCGAGCAGCCGAAAGGTGAGCATCGAGTGGCCTCCGACCTGGAGGAACGTGTCCAACACGCTGATCGGGGACCGGCCGAGGACCCGTTGGTAGATCTGGACCAGGGCCGCTTCCAGCTCGTCCGCGGGCGGCTCGACCGGACGTTCCCGCTCGGCCAGCTCCTGCCAGATCCTGATCAGCTCGCCCTGGTCGATCTTGCCGTTCACCGTCGCCGGGAGGTAGTCGACCGGCACCACCCGGTCCGGCCGCATCTGCGCGGGCAGGAGCCCGGCCGCGTGCTCGAGGACCGCCGCCGGGTCCAGGTCGGTGACGGAGCCCTGGCCGGCGGGCACGACGAAGGCGAGCAGGCGCAGCGGCTGCCCGTGGGCGATCACCGCGCAGTCGCCGACCGCGGGGTGCGCGGCCAGCACCGACTCGACCTCCCCCGGCTCGATCCGCAGCCCGCGGATCTTCACCTGCCGGTCGATCCGGCCGAGGTGCTCCAGTGTGCCGTCCGCGCGGTAGCGGCAGAGGTCACCGGTGCGGTACATCCGTGATCCCGGTGGCCCGTAGGGGTCCGCGACGAATCGTTCGGCGGTCTGGGCGGGCTGCCGCCAGTACCCGTCCGACAGGCCGACCTGACCGCTGATGTACGCCTCACCGGGCGTGCCGATCGGCACGAGATCGAGGTTGGCGTCCAGCACGGTCAGCCGGAAGTTGTCGGCGGGCCGGCCCACCGGAACGGACCCGCCGGTCGAGCCCGGATCAACGACGTTGTCGGTGACCGGCCCGGCCTCGGTCGGGCCGAAGGCGTTGACCAGGCTGCTGCCGGGCAGCACGGCGGCGAACGCCTCGGGGATCCGCGGGCTCATCGGCTCGCCCCCGCACACCACCCACCTCAGTGCCTCGGAACCGGCCTGGGACATCTCCTCCAGGAAGGCCGTCATCATCGTCGGCACCAGGAAGATCTGCGACACGCCGTGGTCCCGGGCGAGCCGGGCCAGATGCCGGGGATCCCGCTCGCCGCCGGGCCGGCAGATCACGAGACGGGCGCCGTGGTAGAGCGGCCAGAAGAGCTCCCAGATCGAGATGTCGAATCCCGGGGATGCCTTGAACAGCGCCGTCTCAGCGGCGCGGAACGGGTACTGCCGCTGCATCCAGGAGAGGTTGGCCAGGGTGCCTGCCGTCCGGGAGACCACACCCTTGGGGCGGCCCGTGGTCCCCGAGGTGTAGAGGATGTGCACCAGCCCCGGGCCGTCGTCGAGGACGAGATTCGTCGTCGGCCGGCCCGACCCGGCCTGCCCGGTGCCCACGTCATGGATCTCCCACGGGCCCTCGGGCAGGTGGTCGCGGCAGACCGGATCGGTGAGCACCAGCCCGGGCTCCGAGTCCGCAAGGATCAGAGCGATGCGCTGGTCCGGCAGGTCGGCGTCGAGGGGAACGTAGGTGGCGCCGGTCTTGACCGCGGCGTAGATCGCGACGACCTGGGGGATACCGCGCTGCAGGCAGATCCCGATCCGGGTGCCGGGGCGGGCGCCGAGCCCCCGCAGGTGATGGGCCAGCCGGTTCGCGCGCTCGTTCAGCTCGCGGTAGGTGACGGTGGTGCCGTCCTCGTCCTGCAGGGCGACCAGGTCCGGGGTGCATTCGGCCTGCTCCTCGAACGGCGCCGCCATCGTGCGGTACCGGATCTCCGGATCCCGGTGCGGGTTGAGGCCGTGCCGGATCCGCTCGCTTTCCTCCGGACCGACCAGCGGATGGCTGAGCATCGGTGCGTCCGGGTCGTCCGTCATGCCGATGAGCAGCTGCAGGAACGCCTGTGCCCACGCCTCCGTGGAGGGGACGTCGGACGAATCGGTCATGGATTCGGCGTACAGGTTCCGGCCGTCCCGGGAGACCAGGATCGTCACGGCGACCCGGTCGTCGCCGGTTTCCGCCGTGGCGGCGGCCTCGGACCGGGCGGCCTGCCGCAGCGCGTCACGGAAGCTCATCGCCGGGTCCGGCGCATCGGGCCGCGGCAGGACCGCGTCGCGTTCCTGCCGGGTGACCCGGACGCGGAGGTCCGTGCCGGGGCGCGGCAACCGTTCGGCGAGCACACCGACACAGATCGACAGGGCGACGAAATCGTCGACCCCGGCCGCCGTGGAGAGCGAGTGCAGAGTGCGCATCACGTCGGCCGACACGGTGATCGGCCCGATGCAGTCCGTCCTGGACAGCAGCCCGTTCACGAAGCGGTCCCTTCCAGGAGCGCGCAGGCGTAGAACCCCGGTGCCAGGGACTGCGCCAGATACGTCTGCCCGCTGCGGATGCCGACTCGATCGTGATAGTCGACCAGATTGATCATCCAGTCGGCGTTGCCGCAGTGCCCGTAGGCGGAGAGAGTCTCGGCGAAGTGCAGCCGGTCCGGCGACAGGCCGACGGCGCTCGCGTTGAACATCGTCAGCGGCTTGTGCAGGTTGGCCGCGAACACCTTGGTCACCTGCCCGAGCTCCCGCCCGCCGTCCCGCAGGACGGCGGCCAGCGCACGGTCGGCGACGGTCTTGCGGGAGGCGAACGTGTCGCGCCCGCGCAGTCCTTCCGGGTCCACCTTGATGGCAGAGCCGGACATCCGCACCAGACCGGGATCGTTCCGGGTCAGCATGCAGCTGACCGCCGCATCACCGAACACGGCGTAGGGCAGGATCCTGTCACGGTCGACCGGCACGAAGTCCAGAGCGACCATGACCACGTGCGTCACGTCCGGATCGGCGAACAGGTCCCGGCTGTGCCGCAGAGCAGTCAGCGAACTGCAGCACCGCTGGTAGGACATGAGGTGCGGAACACAGTCGTCCAGCCCCAGTGCGATCAGCACCCGCTCCGCGAAGTCGGACGGCAACAGTGCGAGAGCCGGGTCGCTGGTCGCGATGACGAGATGGTCGATGTCCGCGGCGCCGGCGCCGGAGTCCCGCAGGGTCCGGCGCACGGCGTCCACGACGTAGTCCTGCACCGGCCCGGACATCTTCCGGTAGGTGGTGCAGCCCATTTCGGTGAAGTCCGTGCCGAACGACACGGTCTGCCAGAGGTCGTCGAAATCGGGTATGTTCTCCGGCTTGTTCTCCAGGTCGCCGAAGGCGCACGCGAACGAGCCGATGCCGACATTGTCGAGATCCGAGATCATGGTTCCTTCGATCTACCGAGCGGATGGGGGAATGCCGGCGCCGGCCTCTGCTTCACGGGCGTCAGGCCCGATTCGGTACCACCGAACTCGCGTCGATCTGGCGGAGCACGGAGAGGATGCCGTCGACGTCGCCCAGCAGGGAAACCCATTCAGGGCGCATGGTCACGGTGTTGTTCGTGAACTTGTCGATGTAGTTCACGAGGACCAGGACCATGTTGAGCGAGCTGATTCCCAGTTCGTCGCGCGTCTTCGCCCGAGCCACCTGCTCGTACGTGATGTCGCTGGTCATCGGCTGCGTGGCGAGGAAGTCGGCGAACTTGCGGCGGTACTCGTCGGTGCTCATCAGCCGACCTTCGGGAACGGGAAGCCGTTCAGGTTCTCGGCGTGGATGCGGTTGTGGCCCCACCGGTCCTCGCCGGAGACCAGGACGCTGCCGTGGTAGTCGAGGCTGATCTCGTCACCGAACCCGCTGAGGCTGTCGATGTGCTCGTAGACCCGGACGGACGGCGACACGTACCGGGTGGCGAGCCCGAGCCGCTTGGAGTCGCTGACGTTCGGCAGTGAGCCGTGGATGCACTTGGCCAGGAAGATGACGAACTGCCCCGGCTTCATCGGCATGGTGACGATCTCGCCGGCGTCCGGGTCCCAGTCCTTGTCGAGCTGCAGCTCCGAGTAGTCGTACCCGAAGAAGTCGTGGGACTTGCTCTCCACGTTCCGCGACATCGGCTTGGTCTCGTCGTAGTACCACTGCTTGTGGCTGCCCGGGATGAACCGGAGGCAGCCGTGCTCCTCGTCCGCGTCGGAGAACGCCGTCCACACGGTCAGTTCCTGCGTGGTCGCGGTGCTCTCCTCGGTGTAGCGCAGCGAGGGGTAGGCGACCGTCTCCGACTCGAAGACGGTGAACGCCTCGACCTGGTGCCACCCGGTTCCCTGCTCACCCGGCTGCTTCTCGAAGATGTTCGTCTTCCAGCAGATGATGTCCTGGTCCATCAGGCTGCGCAGCTTGTGCACGACCGTGGGGTGGGCGATGTGCCGGGACAGGGTGTCGCAGTCCAGGTGGCGGTCGTAGTTGATGATGGTCGAGTCGTGCGGCTTGTTCTGGGACGTGACCATCTCGATCATGGCCTGGTTCCAGAGAAGCTTGGCTTCGTCCTCCTCGTAGAGGTCGAAAGGTCCGATGAAACCGTTCTCCTGGAAGAACTTCACCTGCTCGGCCGTCAAGCCTTGGTTTGCCGTTCCGCTGGTGCTTTCAGCCACCTTCTTTTCCTTTCGCCAACGATTCCTGCCGGTGTGAGCCACCTGAGAGCAGGGAGGAATGCGGGGCCGATCGGACCCACCGTATGCGGGCCGGAGCGACGCGTCTTGTCACCGGAACGGGGGTCTGCGGCGGCGGCCGCCGACGTCACCGTCGGCCTTGACTGTTCAGGTCACGGTCGCCAGGCAGACGCTCGTCCTGCAGCCGCACCAACGTGCCGTCAGGCGGGGGCGCTGTCGATGGTGGCCTGTCGCCAGTTGCGGTAGAGCCCGGCGTACACGCCGCCCGCGTCGAGCAGTTCCCCGTGCCGGCCACGCTCCACCAGCCGGCCGCCCTCGAGCACCATCACCTCGTCGGCCAGCTCGGCGACGGCCAGCCGGTGCGCGACGGTCACCGAGGTGCGCCCTGCGGTCAGCCGGCGCAGCGCCTCGATGAGCGTCAGCTCGATCTCGGGGTCCACGGCCGAGGTGGCCTCGTCGAGGATCAGGCAGGCCGGGTCGGCCACGTGCGCGCGGGCCAGGGCGACCAACTGCCGCTCCCCCGCGGACAGACTCTCACCGCGCTGCCCCACCGGGGTGTCGAGGCCGTTCGTCAGGCCGGCGAGGAACGCCTCCGCACCCAACTCGCGGAAGGCGTGCTCGATCTCGGCGCGGGTGGCGGACGGGCGACCGTACCGGACGTTCTCCTCCACGGTGGTGTCGAAGAGGAACGGCTCCTGCGGCACGACCACCAGGCGGGAGCGCAGCGATTCGGTCGCTATCTCGCGGACGTCCACGCCGCCGATCAGGATGCGGCCCCGGTCCGGGTCGGCCAGCCGCGCGATCAGCTTGGTCAGCGTCGTCTTGCCGGATCCGGTGGCACCGACCAGCACGACCTGGCGGCCCGCGGGCACCTCGAACGACACGTCGTCCAGCGTCACGCCGGCACCCGGGTAGCCGAAGACCACGTTCTCCACGACCACACCGGGCGGTTCGGGTGACAGCTGCCGGCCTTCGGCCGGCTCGGCGATGTCGTCGGCGATGTCGAGCAGGGCCAGCACGCGACGCCACCCGGCGACGGCGCTCTGGGTGAAGTCGATGACCTGGGTGAACTCCGTGATCGGCGCCATGAACAGGGTCACCAGCAGGATGAACGCGACCAGTTCGCCGGCGCTGTGCCCGGTCGACGGGCCGATCGCCAGTCCCACCGCGACGACGCCGACCACGACGACCACGGAGAACAGGTCGGCGAGGGAGATCAGCACGCTGCCCAGGTACCCGGCCCGGATCTTCGAGTCCCGCCACCGGTGGATGCCGGCCGTGGTCCGCCGCAGGCTCGGCTCCTCGACGCCGTAGGCGCGGATGACGGCGGCACCCTGGACCGTTTCCGAGATCACCGTCAGCAACTCGGCGACCCGGACCCGGACCGCGGTGTGCGCGGGGCCGAGGCGGCCGACCACCACCCGGACCAGCATCAGCAGCGGCACGGTCAGCACGACCGTGATCACCGTCAGCACGATGTCGTAGTAGGCCATGCCGGCGAGGGCGGCCAGCATGATGGCGCCGTTCACCAGCCAGGCGATACCGCCCCACTGCAGGAACATGCTGAGGGTCTCGACGTCGGAGGTCACCCGGGACACCAGCTTCCCCCGGGCCTCGGCCGAGTGGTACGCCACACTCAGCCGGTGCACATGGGTGAAGGCGCGGACCCGCAGGTCGAACAGCGCACGTTCGCTGGCGATCGCAAGACGCACCAGGCTGGCCCAGTTGACCACCGCGGTGAACACCACCACCAGCGCGGCCACCGCGCCGAGCCTCAGAAGCCGGCCGCCGTCGATATGACCGGTACTGAGCCCGCGGTCGATGACCTGCTGAATCAGCACCGGCACGGCGAGCCGACCGATCCCGCCGAGCAGGGCGAGGACGACCGTCAGCGCCAGGCCCTGACGAATCGAGGGGATGGCCGCCAGACCGCGGCGGATCACGGCGGTCGTCGACCCCGTGACGCTCTCGGGGTCGGCCGGGTCGATCGTGGTCATGCCTGCACCCGCTCTCGCTCGTAGGCCCGGATCAGCCGGTCGTAGCCGTCGATCCGCAACAGGTCGGCGTGTGAGCCGACGCTGGCCACCCGGCCCTGCTCGAGGTAGACGACGGCGTCGGCGAGAGCCAGCGTCGCGGCGCTGGTGGTGACGACGATCGTCGTGGTGGAGGTCAGGCCGGTCGCGATGCCGCTCATGATCTCCTGTCGGGTGGTGGCGTCGACGGCGGAGGTCGCCTCGTCCAGCAGCAGCAGCCGTGGCCGGTGGGCCAACGCCCGTGCGAGCGCGATGCGTTGCCGTTCGCCACCGGAGAGCGTGACTCCACGCTCGCCGACCGGCGTGTCCGCCCCGTTCGGCTGGCCGTCCACCAGCGCGGTCGCCCGGGCCAGGCGGAGCGCCTCGTCCAGCCGCGGATCGGCCGCGGCGGAGGCGGAGGCGGAGACGGGGGCGTCGAAGTCGAGCAGCACGTTCCCGGCGAGCGAGCCGGCGAACAGGAACGGCTCCTGGAAGGCGGCTGCGATGGCCGCCACCCGGTCGGCCGGGCTGATCCGGCTCAGGTCGGCCCCGTTCAGCAGCACGGTGCCGCCGGCCGGCGGCACCAGGCCCGTCAGTGCCAGCAGCAGCGTGGACTTGCCCGACCCGGTACCGCCGGTGATCGCGACGGTGGCGCCGGACGGCACGTGGAAGCTCACTCCGGACAGCGCTGCCGCGCCGCCCGGGTAGGTGAAGGAAAGGTCCTGGACGCGTACGTCGAGCGGGCCGTCCGGCAGCGGCTGCGGATCCGCCGTGGCCGGCGGCAGCGGCTCGTCGAGCACCGCCTGGACCCGGGCGTACCCGGCCAGCATGCGCGGCACGTCGCCGAGCACGTTGCCGATGGTGCGCACCGGGACCACCAACATGGCGAACACGTTGACGAAGCTGACCAGGGCGCCGACCGTGATCGCTCCGCTGTTCACCCGGAACGCGCCGACGATGACGATGACCAGCGAGGTGACCGTCGGGATCGACTCGACCAGCGAGTCCAGCATCCACTCACGGACGGCCAGTTTGATCTTCGCGTCGCGCAGACCGGCCGCCTCGGCGGCGAAGCGGTCGCGCTCGACGCGGTCCCGGCCGAGCATCTTCACCAGGGCCGCGCCGTCGAAGCTCTCGTGGGCGACCTCGGTCACCCGCCCCAGCCGCTCCTGGACCGCCTCGGCGGGCACCTCGACCTGTTTCTGGTAGACCGAGTTGACCAGCAGCAGCGCCGGGATCATCATGCCGCCGACCAGGGCCAGCACCGGGTCGACGGCCAGCACCCACCCGACGGTGACCACGAACAGCACCAACATGCCGAGCACGTCCGGCAGCCGAGCGGGCAGCTCCGCCGCCGCTTCCGCGTCCGTCGTGACGTGCGCCAGCTTCTGGCCGGTCGAGTGGGCCTGGTGGTACGTCATCGGCAGCTGGTGGTACCGCCGGACGACGGCGTCCCGCAGGGTGGCGTCGAAGCGCGCCCTGGTCACGACGAGGGTCCAACGCCGGATCAGTCCCGCGGAACCCTGCAGCACGCCGACGGCGGCCACCGCCACCAGCACGGCGAGGATCGTGCCGGTGGCGACGTGGCCGTTGTCGAACCGCGGGATCACCACGTCGTTGCACAACGCGCCGAGCGCCACCGACCAGGCGACCAGGCTCGTGCCGTACAGCAGCGAGCCGACGAGTCCCCAGGCGATCGGGCCCGGGTGGGCGCGGAAGGCGGCGAGCAGCAACGCCCGTGATCGCCGGACCTGTTTGAACCGCCCGGCCGTCCTCTGATCTGTCATCTCGCCTTCCCGGCCCTTCGCCTTCGTTGGTCGAACCGGTCGGCGAAGCACGGACGCGCCGACCGGCGTCGAGACGATGTCCCGGACTTAGAAGTAGGACTGCAGCTCACCGCGTCGGCGCACGTCCGTGGTGGCGCAGTGGAAGGAGCCGCCGAAGGTGTTGAAGTTCCGGAACGGACAGGGAATCGGCGTGATGCCCCAGTTCTCGGCGAGTTCCTGCATCGGCCGGTCCTCGGCCTCGACCACCATGTGGGTCTCGTCCAGCATCAGGATGTTCATGTTGATCCACTTGCTGGTCATGTACAGCGGGTGGCCGTCCGGGATGACCGGCGCCGGTGCCCGGCGGACCTCCCAGTCCTTGAACTGGCGCGGCACCTCGACCACCCGGTCGGGATGGATGAGCAGCTTGCCGGGTGCGATCGGCATCAGGCTCGCGTCGATGTGCATCGGATGGTCGTCCGCCAGCTCGACCACGTGCACCTGGTACTCGTCGCCGATCTCCCGGCGCACCCACTCGATGCCCATCATGTTGGTGACGTGGCTGCGCTGCGCGAAGATGTCCCGGCCGCACCGGATGAAGTCGGCCGCGTCGAAGGTCGGTTCGAACTCGGTGATCACCGACCGGAACGGCTCGCCCTCCGGCTGGTCGGTCCAGCCCTCGACGTACAGCTCCTCGCTGAGCTCCGGGCGCGGGCCGGCGGACCACCGGGCGCCCGCACGGAAGTACTCCTTGAGCAGTGGCCGGTAGGCGGAACTGGCGAAGTAGCGCGACCGCCAGGCCATCGGCGCCTCGATGATCTGCTCACCGATCACCAGCAGCAGGTCGCGCGGCATCGCGTCGTAGAGGCCGGTGCTGGTCCAGCCCGGCGCGCCGTACGACTGGCCGTGGTCGCGCGAATCCGGTCGGCGCACCTGCACGCCGTGGTTCTTGAGGATGTCGACGAGCTGGTCGAGCTCGTCGCGGGCCGCGGCGATCTGGTCGGCCGGGAACGGCTTGCCGGCGTTCTCCCTGAACACCGCGCGCTGTTCCGGCGAGAGCGGCGCGGCCGTCACGGTGTCGTACGGCGGGAAGTGCGCACCGTCGACGGTGCCGACGATGACCTCCTCCAGCGGGTCCCACTCGTTGTAGGCGCGGACCGGCGACCCGGTCGTCTCCTCTGACTCAGACACTGTTCGTCCTTCGTTCGTCGGTGTACAGGGTTCCGCCGGACCACACGTACGGTGTGCCGCCCCAGGCGGTGGCGGTGGCCACGTCGGGGAAGAACCCGTGTCCCGACAGGTTGGCGCTCGTGTTGCACAACAGGGGGATCCCGCTGATCCGGTGGTACTCCTCGAGCACCCGGCCGACCCTGGTGTGCGGTGTGTCCGGCCGGATGGTCTGCAGCCGGGCCGTCCCGTCCAGGTGCAGCACGGCCGGCACCCGCTCCGCCCAGCCGGTCCGCAGCCGGTGGTCGAAGAGCATGTACGGGTCGGCGCCCCCGGGGTCGAAGACCGCCGACGCCGCCGACTCCAGGCAGATCGGCGCGACCGGCCGGTACGGCTCCCGGTGCTTGATCCGGTTCAGCTCGTCCTTCATGGCCGGCGCCACCGGGGCGGCGATGATGCTGCGGTTGCCGAGCGCCCGCGGGCCGAGTTCGGCCCGCCCGTCGACCACCGTCACCGGCGCACCCGTGGTGTGCAGTAGTGCGGCCAACTGCGCCTCGTCGCACGGCCGGGCCGACCAGCCGGGCGCTGGCCGACTGGGCGTGACGGCCGGCCCCGAGTAGACGCTCCACTCCAGCTCCGGCCCGCCCCCGTGGCTGAGCACCTCGCAGAGGGCGGTGCCGATGGCGGCACCCGAGTCGTTGGTGAACGGCGGCACCCAGACACCGGCGAACAGCCCACTGGAGCGGATCATGCTGTTCCACTTGATGTTGAGCGCACATCCGCCGGCGAGGCAGATCGGCAGCAGTGCGGGCAGTTCGAGCCGGGCCACCGCGTCGGTGAGCGCGCCGACCAGCGTCCGGCCGATGAACTCCTGGCAGGAGGCGATGAGGTCGGCGCTCGAATGCGACGGGAAGAGCCCGGTGCAGCGGGCGGCCAGCATCGTGCCGACCTCCGGGCCCATCAGGTCGGCGCCCAGCTCGGCGACGAGTTTGTCGAGCACCGCCAGCACGTCGTCGTCCACGGCGCCCAGGCCGGCGTACGCCATCGCCTTGCCCGCCGTGCCGAGGTGGTGCTCGACGATCTGGACCTCCGTGAGCCCGTCCAGCGACCGGTGGAACGGTTCCAGCGCGAGGCAGAAGTACGTGAACATGTCGCCGACCAGACCGAACAGCGGACCCAGGTACTCGCCGGTCACGGGTCGGCCGGGACGCACGAGGTACAGCCGGGGCAGCGTGCCGCCGTCCCAGACCAGGCCCAGCGAGGTCTGGCCGGCGAACGGACCGGTGCTGTAGCTGGCGTACAGGTGGTGGCTCACGTGCGGGTAGCTGCTGTAGCCCCCGGCCAGTGGGCTGCCGGGGATGCCGTCGAACGTGTACCGCGCCGGCAGGACGGGGACGAACGGGTCGGCGGCGTACGGCGCGGTGGCGACGCTGACCGGCTTTCCACCGGACAGGGTGTCGATGAGCGTCGGTCCGTCGCCCTCCGACCACCATCCGTCGATCACGAAGCGGTCCACGTCGGCGACGTCGAACCCGTGATCGGCCAGGACGGCGGAGATCCGGTCGAGGTCGCCGAGCGCGCTGTAGCGCCGGCCGTTGCCGAGCTTCTCCATCTCGGCACTGAAGACCAGACGCTGCCCGTCGAGCACGGCCACCGCGCCGTCGTGGGAGACCTTGATGCCGCAGACGATCACCGCTGGGACCCGCCCATGGCCGCCCGCAGGCTGGCCGGCCGCATGTCGGTCCACAGCTCGCCGATCCGGGCCAGGCAGTCCTCCCGGGGCGCGGGCTCGCCGACCGGGGTCCACCCGGCCGGCACCGGTCGGTCCGACCGCCAGATCGAGTACTGCTCCTCGTCGTTGTGCACGACCACGTACGTCTCATCGATGTCGGTCATGACTGCCCCTCGTTCTCGGTTCCTACGGCACGCTGTTCCCGGGACGGGTGGACGCGGCCGGACAGCATCTCGATCTCGATCTCGATTCCGACCTTGGCGTCCGGCGAACCGGCCGACTCCGCCGGGTCCAACCGGGCCAGGTGTCCGGCGATCCGCTCCCGGTCGCTCACCAGCCGGACGTGCCCGCGGACGTTGACCGACATCGGCTTGCCGGCCGACGCCGGGTCGAACACCGCCAGCACCTTGCCGCCGTCGGTCAGCGGCACCGCGTCCGTCCGGTCCAGCACTCCGAACAGGACTCCCCGCCGGCCCCGGTTCCGGTCCAGGGCCAGCGGCAGCCGGATCGCGACCGGGAACTCCGAAGGTCCGGCGCTGATCACGGTGCCGGAATCACACCGCCGGATCTGCGCGACCAGGGCCTCGAAGTCGTCCTGCGCGGCGGGGAACGCCCGCGCCATCGAACCGCCGTCCTTCGCGATGGCCGTGATGATCTGCTTGGACCGGAACGGCAGCAGCGACAGCAGCGTCTCGCCGAGCCCGTGCGTCGCCTCGGAAAGGCCCTGCAGGTACAGTCCGCAGGTCAACTCCTCGGCAGAACGTGCCCGGTGGTCCTGGGAGACCACGGGCCGGCCGTGGTCGTCGGTCTCGAGGTAGGGCAGGACGTCCCGGTACATCTCCGTGTCGAGGTCCCGCCGGTAACCGGTGGCCAGCACCAGTCCGTCCGTGCGCAACTCGTGGGCTCCGGCACCGAAGCGGCTGTACACGCCGACCCGGACTCCCGTGCCGTCGGAGTCGGCCGAGGTCAGCCGGCAGCCGTCGTGCACCACGAGCCGGGTCCGGCCGCGTACCTCGTCGGCGTAGACCAGGCGGTACAGGTCGTCGAGGAAACCCGCCTCGACGACGGCGTAGTTGGTGTCGCGCAGGCGGGCGGCGTAGTCGCGCCGGTTCTCCTCGCTGCGGAAGTAGAAGGCGTCGGCGTTGGCCTCGAAGAACTGCTCGTTGGCGAACGGATTGTTGTCGGTGGCGCTCAGCGAGTACCCGGGCAGGACCAGGTGCACCCGCGAGTTGCGGTAGCGGTCCAGCAGGTAGTGGGTGATCTCGCCGGCGCTCTGCCCGTCCCCGGCGACCGCGAACTCCCAGTCCCGGTCGTGGTCGGTGAAGGCGCCCGGGAACTTGGACAGGAACGCGCTGGAGTGCACCACGGACGGGCCGGTCGTCACCCCGGCGGGCACCTTCGGCAGGCCGCCGAGCCCGTGCACCACGTTGCGGGCGTGGTACTCGACCACCTCACCGGTGGCGGTGTCGGTGGCCGTCACCCGCAGCAGCGACAGCGTGCCGTCGTCGCCGCGGACCGGGGACACCGAGGTGACCGCGGAGCGGTACCGCACCGTGCCGGAGAACTGACTGCCGACCCACCGCAGGTAGTCCTGGAACTCCAGCCGGGTCGGCCGGAACTCGGAGAGGTTGACGAACTTCTCGAGCCGTCCCTTGGCCTTCTGGTACGCCAGGAAGGTGAACGGGCTGGCGAGATTACGCAGGGACACCAGATCCTTCAGGAACGAGATCTGCATGCGTGCCCCGTCGATGAGCATGCCCTCGTGCCAGCAGACGTCCGGCGAGCGCTCCAAGAAGAGGCAGCTGCGATCGGGGGCGATCTCCTGAGCGGCGATCGCCAGCGCGATGTTCGACGGTCCGAAACCCAGACCGATCACGTCGTACGGGTCGTCCCGCGTGCCGAGATCCTTCACGTACTGTTCCTTCCTCGACGGCTGAGCGGCTTCATCCGACGGACGGTTTCGCCGACGGGCGCTGACCGACGCGGCCCGTGTCCAGGAAGCCGACCAGGGCCGGCACCGGGGAGACCACGCGACCGGCTTCCTCGAACTGCTCCTGGTACTGCTCGGCGACCACGGGCAGCCGGCTCCAGTGCGTCGCGGGGCGAAGGTGGTGCTCCTGGTGGTAGCCGTCGTTGAAGGTCAGCAGGTTGTACAGCCGGCCGTAATGGCTCACCGAGTTCGCGTACCGGCTCTCCGGCTCCGCGCCGAAGTGCCGGTAGTAGTTCTGGACGTTGACCAGGGTGAACGCGAGCGCCACCGAGGGCAGGTAACACAGCAGGGTCCACTGCCAGGACAGAACGGCCAGCAGCACCGTGAACGCGAGGTACGCGAGCCGGTCGTACCTGATCTGGCTGAGTTCGGCGGCCCGGCGGGTCGGGTTCCGGGAGGCCAGCCCCTGCAGCGTGGCCTCCTGCGGGCCGACCGCGCACCCCCGGCGCAGCATCGCCCAGGTGGCTACCCACTCCAGAGCGGAGGAGGCCAGGCCGCCGACCAGGTACCGCCACAGCGGGGCGTGCCCGTCGTCGCGGCCGTGCCGGTAGGTGGAGGTGATGTCGGCGGTGGTCCCGTCACGCTTGCGGTCGTTGTTGTAGCGGTGGTGGTTGCGCACGTGGGTCAGGTAGTAGCCCTGCACCGACTGCGCGATGTTCGCCGAACTCACCAACGACAGAGCGGCGTTCAGGCGGCTGTCGGTGAACCAGGGCTGATGGACGAACAGGTGGGTGACCACGATGATCGAGTACGTCATCATGGCCGTGACCAGGGCGGCGGAGCCGAGCCTGGGCCACAACCCGTCCGGCGTCAGAGCCGCGAGCGCGATGGTCCCGGCGAACTGGGTCACAGTGATGGCGAGCAGGATGGCGTCGGCCGGACTGTTTCGCCAGAACTGCTGTGGTTTGGCGTCGACCATTGCACCAGTACCTTTCCGTACGCGTGGTGGACCTGCCCGGCGATTCACCGAAGTGCGATTCCCTGCGCGAATTCGCAAGCACCGGGAATCGGGCCATGGGCCACAGAGCCCGGGATACGGTGACGACGCTAACCATGGCCGGAACTGTCAACGATGCCGTCGACCGGGCGTTCACCACTCGCGCCACCGCGGGCGCCTCGACCTCGCCCGAGGTCGAGAGGGCATGAGGCCGCGTCCGGCGTCCAACTGTTCACAATCGGCACTTGGAAGCGAGAACTGCACACGAAAAGCCGTGCGCCGCATGGTCCTCGGACCATGCGGCGCACGGATGTCGTTGTCCTGGCCCGGTCTGCGCGGATGCGCACCGGGTCCGTCGTCAGTCGCCCAGTTTGAAGATCAGCTCGGTGACGGTGGCCTGACGGCCGGGGGCGAACGAGTCCTCACTGCCGACGCGCACGAAACCGTTGCGCTCCAGCACCCGGACGGAGCCGGCGTTGTCCTCCACGACCCGGGCGTGGATCGGCCGTTCCGTCACCTCGTCGAGCAGCGCCGCGACGGCCGCCGTGGCCACACCCCGGCCCCACCAGTCCTTGCGGATCCAGTAGGTGAGTTCCGTGTCGCCCTCGATCGGGAAGGTGGCCACGCTGCCGACGACCTCACCGTGGATCTCGACGACCCGGTTGACGATCGCGTCGTCGGCCAGGATCTTCCGATACTTCTGCCGGAAGGCGTCGGCGTCGCGGGCGGTTTCGGCGTCGGTGAAGGCCGCCAACAGCTGGGCTTCCTCGTCGAGTTGGATGTCGAAGAGCGTCGGAACGTCATCTTCGGTCAGGGGTCGCAACGAGATGTCCCTGGCCACGTCGTCAGTCATCACATCTCCGTGTCGGACGGAACGACGGGTCGTTCCACGTCAGAGCCGAGCCGAGGCTAGCACGCCGGACGGGTGACTTCGGGAGCTCCGGAAACCGGCCGGCGGCCCGCAGCCCTTTTACGGGACACGCCGTCTGGCCGACGCGACGTTAGGTTGCTTCGAAGGGATTCCGGCCGGAGGGGCCACCTGCTGGCAGATGGAGGTCGTCTTAATGGTGCGGCAAACCGAGCTGTTGACGCCCCAGCTCGCCGACTATCTCGACTTCCTCGATCGCGGGGAGATGAGGTACCTCCCCTATCTGATGTACTTCAACAGGCCGAACTTCCGGTCGGCGGCCATCAACACCGACCGGCTCGGATTCCGGATCTCGCACGGTCCGAGCGGGCCGGGGTCCGTCGGCGGCGACCGGCTCGACGGGCCGGTCCGGCTGCTCGTGGGTGGTTCGGTGTCGCTGGGTTACGGCGCCACGAGCGACGCGGCCACGATCGCCTCCCGGCTCTGGTCGAAACACGCGCCGAGCCGGCCGTGGTTCACCTTCGGCGCCCCGTACCTCAACTCCACCCAGGAGTTGATGCTGTTCATGCTCCACCGGCACCTGCTGCCGCCGATCGACGAGATAGTCATCCTCAGCGGCTTCAACACGCTGGTCATGGGACAGCTGACAGGGGTGGACGTCGGCGGCCAGGAGCCGTTCTTCTTCTGCAACGAGTACTTCGAGAAGATGCAGGAGTTGCGAGCACGGTACGCCGAGCCGGCCAGGACCAAGCGGTGGCGGACCGGCCCGAGGCCACCGGCGCAGTCGGTCACGCCGTCGGCAGCACGCCCGACGACGGCCGGCATGATCCAGTCCGCTGTCGACGTCACGCTGCGGAACCTCGACAGCTGGCTCGTGATGGCCGCCGCGACCGGCGCCCGGGTGAGCTTCGCCCTCCAGCCGCTCGCGACCTGGCTGCGGGAAACGCCGGCGCCGCAGGAGAAGCTGCTCTTCGACGAGTTCGACAATGCCTCCGACTACGGGACCTGGGAAGAGCGCTACGGCGACGTCGGCAGCATCGCGACGGGCGCCGCCTATGCCGAGGCCCTCGGCGAGGCATGCGCGCGCAAGGGCATCCCGTTCGTCGACACGCTCTCCCGGCTCTCCGCGGTGGTGAAGCCGTCGGACTGGCTCTTTGTCGACCGCGGCCACTACACCGACCAGGGCAATGACGTCGTCGCGCAGGTGCTCGCCGAGGACCTCGAACTGACGTGACGTCCGGACGCCGACCCGAAGTGAACTGAGGTGACTTCTCCGTGCCGTTCCTGCGTACGCTGATGGCCAGGTTGTTCGGCCGCCGCAAGAAGAAGAAGGCCGATGCCTCCATCTACCCGATGTTCTGATCAGGTGATGGGCGACGACGGGCTGACGCTGTCGGTCCGGACGGTGTTCGCGCGGGCGTGCGAGCCGGAGGACACGCCGCTGCCCGACACGCTGCGGCCCGCGATCACCGACGAGCTGGATCGTGCCGGCCACGACGGCGATCCGCGGTGCGAACCCTCTGCGGTCGCCGCCTGGGCCGAGGCCGAACGGGCGCGCTTCACCGCGCTGTTCGCCACCGCGGAGCGCGAGGGCTGTGCGGAGGTGCTCGTCCGCCGGGCGGTGCTCGCCTGTGCGCCACTGGCCTCGGTATCGGGTGCCTGGCTGCAATGGATGAGCGAGCCGGGCAACGCCGAGGAACCGGTCACCATGCGGGCGCTCGCGCTGTTCGCGGCCGATGTCGGCACCGGGCATCCGGGCGACTCCCGTGGCGACGCGTACCTCGCCCTGATGCGGCACGTCCGGGTAGCCGTGCACGCGCGTCCGACCGCCCGCCTGGCACACGACCGCCGGATCGCCGACCCCTCCTTCTACCTGCCGGCTCTCGCACTGACGATGAGCCGACGCCCGGACGCGTACCAGGGCGAGATCATCGGTCTTGATCTCTGCTTGCGCGCCGTCGGGCTGCTGCCCCCGCTCGCCGGTGTCCGGACCCGAGGTCCGGACACCGCGGACTGGGCCGCGCTGGACCCGGGCCGCGCACGCGGCCCGCGCCGGGCGCCGGCGCTCGACGACGCACGAGCCGTCGCGGCCGCGTTCACCACGGCGGCCGGCGCGGCTGGTACGGCGGCGATCGAGCGCGGCTTCGCGTGGGCGTTCGCCGCCCTGCGGCGCTGGAGCGACGAGGCGTACCGGGAGCTCGACGCCGCTCGCGACCCGTCCTTCGAGATGGCCGAGCTGATGCGCTCCCGGGCCCGTGAGGCGTCGGCCTATCACGACCGGTTCGTCATGCGCGGGCGACCACTGAAGCAGTGGCTCACCGAGGCGCGTACCGACCCGGCTCCGTTCCTGGCCGCGCTCGCCGACAGCCGCCTCGTGCGGCCGGGCCGGTCCGGGGAGAGCCGGCTCACCGGCGAACTGGTGTCGGAGAACGGCCGGATGTTCCGGGTGTTCCCCGACGACGACCTGGACGTCATCAACCGGTGGATCGATGCGCTGCCGGCCGATCCGGCTGAGCGTGATCGGCCTCGGCCGGCCGCGCATCAGCCCCGGAGCATCGGATTCCGCCCGGCCCCGGACACCACGGGCGACGACGACGTCGCTCCCGCCGACCTGCGGGAGGCGTACACCCGGCTGTTGCGGCGCTCGATCACGCCGGCCACCCGGCAGTACGCGCTGCGCTACGTCGCGGGGTGGCTGGCCCGCTCCCGCCACGGCATGAAGCGGACGGCCCAGTCGCTGCCGGCCCAGCCGCCGACGAACGGCCTGCGGCCGTGGCTGCTCGACCAGCACGACCTCCACAACAGCGAGTTCCAGGACGGCTCGGACGATCCCCTGCCCAGCCGCGCCGAGCTGATCGACTCGACGCTGCAGTTGGCACCGCTCACCCTGATCGACGGCGCCTGGCTGGCCGGTCACACCGACTACCAGCTCGCCTCCGCCGAGCGCGGCCACTTCCTGTTCAACACCTACTGGGACGAACTGGGCAACGGCGAGCTGGAGCTGAACCATCCGCTGATCTACCGCACCCTGTTGCGGGAGATGGGCATCGACCTGCCACCGACCCGGTCGCCGGAGTTCGCGGCCTGGCCGGCCATCCGGGACCTGTCGTTCGAACTGCCCGTCTACTGGCTGGCGATCGGCCGGTTCCCGGGCAGGTTCGAACCGGAGATCCTCGGCCTGAATCTGGCCATGGAGCTGTCCGGTGTCGGCGGCAGTTATCGCCGTGCCCGGCATGCGCTGAAGCAGTACGGCTTCAGCACCACGTTCGTCGACGTCCACAACACCATCGACAATGTCGCGACCGGACACTCCGCGTGGGCGGCGGACGCCGTCGACGGATATCTGGCGCAGCAGACGCCGGCAGCTCGCACGGACGCGTGGGACCGGATCCGGGCCGGGTACCGCTCGCTGAACCCACCGTCCGGATTCTGGGCCCGCAACGCGGCCCGTCGCGCCCGAGTGGAGGCATCCGCACATGTCTGACCTGGTTCTCGGTATCTCCGCCTACTACCACGACAGTGCCGCGGCGCTGGTGTCCGACGGGCGCCCCGTGGCAGCCGCGCAGGAGGAGCGTTTCACCCGCCGCCGCCACGATTCCGCGTTCCCGGCCAACGCCGTCGGCTACTGCCTGGACGAGGTCGGCGCCACACTCGCGGACGTGTCGGCGATCGCCTACTACGAGGACCCGGCGCTCAAGTTCCGCCGTGTCCTGGCGACTTATCTCGGCGCGGTCCCGTTCGGACTCGCCTCGTTCCGCGACACCCTTCCTGGCTGGTGGTCGTCGAAGCGGCGGGTCGCCGACGTGGTCCGTCGCGAGCTCGAGGGACTGGACCGCGGACGCGTACCGGAGATCATCTGCCGCCGGCACCACGAGTCGCACGCCGCCTCGGCGTTCTTCGCCGGCCCGTACGAATCGGCCGCCGTGCTGTGCATAGACGGTGTCGGCGAGTGGGCGACCACCTCGATCTGGCACGGGCAGGGCACCCGGTTGAAGCCGGTGGCCGAGATCCGCTTCCCGCACTCGCTCGGCCTGCTCTACTCGGCCTTCACCTACTTCTGCGGGTTCAAGGTGGACTCCGGCGAGTACAAGCTGATGGGCCTGGCGCCCTACGGGGAACCGCGGTACGCGGACCTGATCCGCGAGCGGCTGATCGACGTCAAGCCGGACGGGTCGTTCCGCCTGAACATGCGCTACTTCGCGTTCCTGCGCGGTCAGGTGATGACGGGTCGCGGATTCGAGGAGCTGTTCGGCGGTCCGCGCCGGGAGCCGGAGGGCGAGCTGACCCGGCGGGAGTTCGACCTGGCCGCGTCCGTCCAGCTGGTCACCGAGGAGGTCGTCCTCAAGCTCGCGCGCACGGCCCGCGAGCTGACCGGCGAGTCGCGGCTGTGCCTGGCCGGGGGCGTGGCCCTGAACTGCGTGGCGAACGGAAAGATCATCGCCGACGCGCTGTTCGACGAGGTCTGGATCCAGCCGGCGGCCGGCGACGCCGGCGGCGCGCTGGGCGCGGCGCTCGCGGTCGCGATGGACCGGGGAGCCGGGCGTGCCCACGCGGGGACCGGACACGACGCGATGTCCGGGTCGCTGCTCGGACCGGCGTACGACGACGACGAGATCGCGGCCTACCTGGCCGAGGCCGGCGTCCCGCACCGCCGCCTCGAACCGGAGGAGCTGGCTGCCGAGGTCGCGAAGTCGATCGCCGCGGGGATGGTCGTGGGCTGGTTCCAGGGCCGGATGGAGTTCGGCCCGCGGGCGCTCGGATCACGGTCGATCCTGGGCGACGCCCGTGATCCGCGGACCCAGTCGGTCATGAACCTGAAGATCAAGTTCCGGGAGTCGTTCCGGCCGTTCGCGCCGTCCGTACTGGCCGAGGACGCCAAGGAGTTCTTCGACCTCTCCCAGGAGAGTCCGTACATGCTCGTGGTCGCGCCGGTCGCGGAGGCGGCCCGGCTCGCCGTCGAGACGGATTCCGGCCTGACCGGCATCGATCGGCTCAAGGTCACCCGGTCGGTGATCCCGGCGGTCACGCACGTGGACTACTCGGCGCG
Organism: Kitasatospora sp. NPDC048722; assembly: GCF_040650235.1. Lineage (NCBI taxonomy): Bacteria > Bacillati > Actinomycetota > Actinomycetes > Kitasatosporales > Streptomycetaceae > Kitasatospora > Kitasatospora sp. NPDC048722. The sequence goes on along the minus strand of NZ_JBEZGX010000007.1, from coordinate 126,122 downwards.
TGTGCAGACCGTCGGGCCGCGGGACAACCCCGCCTACCACCGCCTGCTCACGGCACTCAAGAGGGAGACCGGCAGCAGCGTCGTGGTGAACACGTCGTTCAACGTGCGCGGCGAGCCGATCGTGAACACGCCGCACGAGGCGTACACCTGCTTCATGCGGACCGACATGGACCTGCTCGTGCTCGGCGGGTTCCTGCTGCACAAGTCCGACCAGCCGGACTGGAAAGAGGACGTGGACTGGCGTACCGAGGTTCCCCTCGACTGACCAGCAGCCGTCCGTCCCACACTGATAGGGGTTCCTGATGCGCAAGGCCCTGCTCACCGTCGTGTACGTCCTGCTCGTGATCCCGGCGGGCCTGGTCCTTCGGGTCCTGCGCGATCCGATGCGCCGGTCGAGGCCCAGGCGCCGGCCGAGCTACTGGGAGCGGCCGCTCACGCGGGGGTGAAGACCACCTGGTCGGCGATGGTCCGTTCGATGGCGCGCATCGCGGGGAGCACCTCGTCCGGCCGTGCGACCAGGCCCTCCACCACGCCGAGCGTGCCCTGGCCGCCCAGCCGCCAGTCGACCCGGTCACCGGGCTCCGCGGTCAGGACGACCGAGAGGATGTCGGGACGCTCGGCGAGGGCGGCCACGTTGCCCCAGGAGGCCAACCGCCAGTCGCCGACCGGCGGCAGGATCTGGTAGCCGAAGGCGACCGCGGCGGGCTCCCCCAGCGACACCACCGGCTGTCGGCCGACGGCGACCTCGAACGCGAGCCGGACCGCCTCCACTCCGAACGACCGGTGCAACAGCGCGGCCGAGTAGCCGCCGAGGCGGGCGTTCACCTCGATCACCACGGGCCCGTCGGCGGTCAGCTTCAGCTCGATGTCCGCCCACCCGTCCTGCACGCCGAGAGCCCGGCAGGCCGCCGCGGAGATCGCGTAGACCTCCTCCTCGACCGGCGCGGGCAGCAGACCGGGCAGGAAGAAGCCCCGCTCCCGGAACGGTTCCATCAACGGCAGCCGTGAGTTGAGCACCTGGCACGCGACCGTGCCGCGCCACCACAACACCTCGACCGACACGTAGTCACCTAGGCCGGGCCCGGCCACCGACGGGCAGCCGACCAGCATCTCCTCGATCACGAACTCGTCGGCGTCGCCCGAGGCGAACGCGTCGGCGGCGTACCGCACCGCGTCCTCCGGACTGTCCAGGCGGTACGTCTGACGACTGGACGCACCCCTCACCGGCTTGAGCACGGCCGGCGTGCCCACCTCGGCGAGCGCCTCCACCGCCTGGCCGGGCCCCGTCAGCAGCCGGAACCGCGGCACCCGGAGCCCGGCCTCACGGAAGCGCTGCCGCTGGGCGTGCTTGTCGGTGGCGGCGAGCACCGTGCTCTCGGAGTGGAAGCGCAGGCCGAGCCGGGAGGCCAGCCGCTGCGCGAGCGGCAGGTCACGGTCGGAGAAGGCCACGATCCCGGCCGGGCGGCGGGCCGCGAGCACGGCGGCGCCGGCCGCCTCGTCGGTCATGTCGACGACCTCACCGACGACCGCCAACAGGTCGGTCAGTCCGTCCGGCGCCTCCTCGACGGGCACCGCGAACAGGAGGTCGTAGCCCTCCGCGTCGGCGGCCAGTTCGAGCGGGCTGGCGGCTCCGGCCGTGTAGACCACGATCACCGTCTCGGTCATGCGTCCACCCTCACTGTGTCGTCGTGCTCGCGGTGCGCGGGCAGCGAACGGTAGATCTGTTCCAGGCCGCCCAGGGGGCCGCCGAGCCGCGGCAGTGCCGCGTACACCGGGTCGCGGCTCAGGATCGCGTCGACCTCGCGCAGCCGCCACATCGGCGTCCGCGGGAACAGGTGGTGGACCAGGTGGAAGCCCTCGCCGTCGATCTCTCCCAGCAGGAACCGGGTGCCCCATCCGTAGACCCGGTTCCAGGACATGTAGATGTCCACCCGGGGCGCGGTCTCGATCAGCGGGAAGTGCTCCATCAACTCGGACACCGCACCGATCCACACCTGTGTGGTGACCAGCGGCACGAACCAGAGCAGCACCAGCCACAGCCACCAGCCGCCCAGGACGGCCCAGATGAGCACCCCCGCCAGCAGGACCACCCGCAACGCCCGCTCGGCGGGCTGCTCCCCCGCCGCCACGATGCGGTGCCGGAGCAGGTAGAACACGTACGAGGCGGTCGCCTTCGGCGTCACCACCGTGCGCAGGTACCGGCGCAGCGCCTTGCGGCTCAGGTTGTCCCCGCACAGCGCGTTGTCCCGGTACTGCTGGTAGTCCGGGTCGCGGTCCGGGTCGCCCAGCCGGCCGTGGTGCTCACCGAGGTGCGAGGCCCGGTAGCCGGTGTAGCTCTGCAGCACGGGGTATCCGCCGAGAACCGCCCCGATCACGCTGCCGGCCCGGTGGTTCGCCATGAACACCCGGTGTGTCGCCATGTGGAGCATGCCGGCGATGCCACGCTGGCGGCCGCCGATGAAGAACACCGCCACGAGGTACACCGGCAGCGCAAGCCACCAGGGTGCGTGCTGCCACGACAGCACCGAGGCCGCGCACCAGAACGCCATCCAGGCCCAGTGCGTGACGGCTTCCAGCGGACCGTGCCAGTTGTCCGGCCGAGACGCGGCCCGGACCTCGACCATGATGTCCGGCGCGAAGCGGTACCGCTCGGCTAGATCAGAATCGGCCACGGTCCTTCTCCTCACTCAGCTATGTCCAACTGGCGGCTCTCCCCAGTCAGACATCCGGGTCACCATGTCGGCAACCAGGTCGGCCTCCTGAGGCCGGAGGTAGAAGTGGTCGCCGTCGAACGCCCGCCACACGGCGCTGCCCGAGGTCACCTCACCCCAGGCGGCCAGCTCACCCGGCACGTCGCCGCCGTCGCCGAGTCCCCCGTAGGCGGCGATCGGGACCCTCAGCCGCACCGGTTCCTCGCGGTGGTACGTGAGGGACGCCCGGACGTCCGCCAGCAGCGCCGGCAGCACCAGCTCGCGCAGTTCCGGGTGGTCGAACACGACCGGATCGGTCCAGCCGGCCTCCCGGGCCTCGGCCTCGACGGTGGCGTCGTCGAGCGCCCCCTTCGGTGGCGCGGACCGCTGCGGGGCGAGCTGGCCGGAGACGAACAGACCGGCCGGATCCGGCCCCGGACCGGCCTCCATGCGGATCGCGACCTCGTAGGCGACGAGGCTGCCCATGCTGTGCCCGAACAGGAACAGGGGCCGGTCGGTGTACGGCGCCAGCGCCGCGACCACGGCATCGGCGATCTGCGGGACCGACGACATCAACGGCTCCGCCAGCCGGTCCTGGCGGCCCGGGTACTGCACTCCGATCAGCTCGATCGCGGTCGGCAGCCGGTCGGTCCACGGGCTGTAGACGCTAGCCGTGCCGCCGGCGTGCGGCAGGCACACGAGGCGGGCGGACGGGTCCTGGCGCGGCCGGGGCCGGCGCAGCCAGCGCGCGGCTGCGCCGGTGCTGCCCAATGTCGAGGGTGCGGTCATCGAGGGACTCCCGTCGGTTGCGGGTCTGAGGCCAGAATCCGCATGTGATTCTTTGCGAAGGGTGCGTCTGGGACGGATTCGCGATGGATAGTGCCCCGGCCGATGTGCCGATCGCGATCGGTGGGCAGCTCGACCCGGCCACCGTTCTCGGCGGCTACCGGCACGGCGCCTTCCCCATGCCGGCCGCGACGGCGGCCGACATCGAGGTGAATCACGCCCTGTACGAGGAGTCGGTGGAGTCCGGGAGGACCGTGGTGCTCGACTCGCCGCTGCCCGACCCGTACGCGCTGGTCTGGTGGTCCCCGGATCCCCGGCCGGTCATACCGTACGGCGGGTTGACCAAGGCACGCAGCCTGATGAAGCTGTTGCGCAACCGGCTGACCTGGACCACCACGACCAACCAGGACTTCGCCCGGGTGCTCGCCGAGTGCCGCCGGGACCGCCTCCCCGAGTGGCTGACCACCGAGCTGTGCGAGTGCATGATCGAGCTCAACCGGCAGGGCTGGGCGCACAGCGTCGAGGTGTGGGAGGACGGCGAGCTGGTGGGCGGTGCCATCGGCATCGGCACCGGGGAGGTGTTCGTCCTGGACACCTGCTTCCACCGGCGCAGCAACGCGTCGAAGGTGGCGTTGCTCGACATGGAGCACCGGCTGGCCGGCGCCGGCGTGACGCTGCTGGACGTCGAGTGGGACAGCGAGCGGAGCCGGCGGCTCGGCGCGGGGCCGCTGCCGCGCCACGAGTTCCTGGCGGCCCTGGCCCGCGGCAGCGATCCGGTCCGTCTGGCCGGCGGCGTGGAGCCGGTACGGCGCCTGGGGTACCTCCGCACACCCGGCTAGCGGGCGTTGCCCCCAAAACAGGTGAGTGCCGTGGGTCCGGCCACATGGTCAGGATGAACGAGGACCGTGTCCTCGTTCGACCATCGGGGCCGTGACAGAAACGGAGCTGAACCAGTGCCGGTCAACACCTCTGGATCCATACTCGAAACCGCGACCTCCACCGGTGTGCAGCCGTGCACACAGCCGCTTTCCGACGGGGACGACGCAGTCGTGCAGTTGCCCCTCTCCGCCATCCACGATGCCGACTCGCCGCGATCCGCGGGCGTTGACCTGGAGTACGCGAGCTCCCTGGCGGAGATGGAGGCGGACCTGCCACCGATCGTGGTGCACCGCGCGACCATGCGCGTCATCGACGGCATGCACCGGCTCACCGCCGCGCGCCTGCGCGGGGAGCAGGAGATCCGCGCGCAGATGTTCGACGGCGACAGTCACGAGGCGTTCCTCGTTGCCGTCCGGCTCAACGTGTCGCACGGCAGGCCGTTGACGCTCGCCGATCGGCGCGCCGCCGCGGTCCGGATCATCCGGAGCCACCCGCAGTTGTCGGACCGGTCGATCGCCGTCACCGCCGGGCTCGCCGCGAAGACCGTGGGCTCGCTGCGTCGCGGGATCGACGGCCCGCCGGTCGAGGCGCGCATCGGCCGTGACGGCCGGGTACGGCCGGTCAACGGGGCGGCCGGCCGGCAAGCCGCGGCCGAGCTGATCGCCGTGCATCCGGAGGCGACGCTGCGCCGGATCGCTCAGGAGGCCGGCATCTCGGTGGAGACCGCGCGCAGTGTCCGGGCCCGTCTGCGGGCCGGCGAGGACCCGGTGCTGGACCGGCGGACCCGGCCGGAACGTATCGACCGCGACGAGGACCGGCAGATGACGGTGAAACTGCCGGAGGCCGACCCCTCCCAGGAACTGCGGTCGCTGCTCGACAGCATCCAACGGGATCCGTCACTGCGTTACACCGAGTCCGGCCGGGTGCTGCTGCGCTGGCTGGGGCCCCGGGTGCTGGTGCCCGACGAGATCCCCCTGACGCTGAGCCACATCCCGCCGCACTCGCGGCTCAATCTCGGGTCGCTGGCGAGGTCCTGCGCGGCGGCCTGGATCCAGCTCGCGATGGGGCTCGAGGACGAGTACGGCAGCACCGCCGTCGGCGGACTGTCCGGCTGAGACCGCGGCAGGAACGCAACGGGCCGGTGTCCTGGTGGACACCGGCCCGTTCTCATGCACTTTCAGCGGGGCGTTGCTGCGCTGTTGCCCGCGTGCTCCCCGGTCGCAGCCCCAGCCGGTCCGAGTGCACCAGACCGGGACGGCTCAGGGCCCGGCAGAACGGAGGGGTCCGCCGCTTCGGCCGCTCAGCTCCGGTCCGGCTCGCTCAGGCGGGTGGCGAGGCCGGCCACGGTCGGCGTCTCGAAGAGCGTACGCAGAGCGACCGTGCGCCCGACGAGGTCCCCGACCCTGTTGACGACCGCGACCGCCAGCAGCGAGTGGCCGCCCAGTTCGAAGAAGTTGTCCCGCACGCCGACCCGCGGCACGGCCAGCACCTCCGTCCAGATCGCGGCGATGCGCTCCTCCAGCGGTGTACCCGGCGGCTCGTACTCGGCCGCCCCTGCCCACTCCGTCTCGTCGTCCGGCCGTGGCAGCAGTGCGCGGCTGAGCTTCCCGCTCGGCGTACACGGCAGTTCCGTCACCGTCATATAGGCCGCCGGCACCATGTAGTCCGGCAGCCTGTCGGCAAGGAAGGCACGCAGCTCGGCGGAGGGCGGCGGGGCCTGCGTGTCCGGCACGACGTACGCAACCAGGCGCCGGTCGCCGACGCCGTACCGGTGGGCGGCGACGGCGCACTCCAGCACCTGCGGGTGGCCGCTGAGGACGGTCTCGATCTCGGCGACCTCCACCCGGAACCCTCGTATCTTCACCTGGTCGTCGAACCGGCCGAGGAACTCCAGCTGCCCGGCGGCGTTCCAGCGGACCTTGTCGCCGGTGCGGTACATCCGGGCCCCGTCGCGGAACGGGTCGGGCAGGAACCGCTCCGCCGTCAGGTCCGGGCGGCCCAGGTATCCGCGGGCCAGCGGGGTGCCGCCGACGAACAGCTCGCCGGCCACCCCCGGCGGCACCGGCCGCAGCTCGGCATCGAGAACGTACGCCCGGGCGTTGTCGAAGGGCCGGCCGATCGGCGGCAATGCCTGCCACTGCGCGGGGTCCCCGCCGAGCTGGTGCGAAGTGGCCAGGTGTACCTCGATCGGCCCGTACTGGTTGAACAGCGTGCAGTCGGGCAGCCGAGTGAAGAACTCCCGGATCGCCGGGGTGGCCTGCAACTGCTCGCCGGCCGTGAGCACCGCGCGCAGCGACGGTGGGAAGCGGTCGAGGCGCACGGCCAGCTCGGCCATGCCCTGCAGGGCCACGAACGGCATGAAGACCCGCTCGATGCGCTGCGTCTCGATGACATCGAGCAGACGCTCGAAGTCGTGCCGGACCTCTTCCTCGACAAGGACCAGCGTCTCGCCCGCGGCCAGCGTGGTCAGCATCTCCTGGTAGAAGATGTCGAAGCTGAGCGCGGCCCACTGCAGGGTCCGCCCGCGGCCACCTGGGCCCTGGCGCTGCTGCCACCGCACCTGGTTGAGCAGTGCCCGGTGCGACATGGCCACGCCCTTGGGCCGGCCGGTGGACCCGGACGTGTAGAGCACCCAGGCGATGTTGGCCGGGTCGGTCAGGTTCGCCGGGCCGGTGACGGCGGCCGAGGGGCTGAACGCCAGTACTGGCGCGGAGCCTTCCGGGCCGGCCGCACCGTCTGCCGGGCCGATCACCAGGCGCAGCGCCGCGTCCTGCGCGATCAGCTGCCGGCGTGCCTCCGGATAGGACGGGTCGATCGGGACGCAGGCACCGCCCGCCTTGAGTACCGCCAGGTTGGCGACCACCAGGTCGAGCGAGCGGCGCAGTGCGATGCCGACCCGCTCGTCGGGGCCGACGCCCAGCTCCCGCAGCTGCCGGGCCAGGGCGTTCGCCTGCTCGTCCAGTTCACGGTAGGTCAGTTCCCGGCCGTCGAACACCGCCGCGACGGCGGTCGGTGTGGCGGCGACCTGCCGCTCGACCAACTGGTGCAGGCAGATGTCGTCGTCGTACCGGGTGACCGTGCCGTTCCAGAGTTCGAGTACCTCGTGCCGCTCTCCGACCGACATCAGGGGCAGATCGTCGATCGGCACGTGCGGCGTGGTGACCACCCCGGCGAGCAGGGTGACCAGGTAGCCGGCCAGGCGCTGCATGGTCGCGCGCTCGAACAGCGCGGTCTGGTACTCCAGCCCGACGCTCAGCTCCCCCGTCTCGCCCTCCTGCGCGAAGAGTGTGAGGTCGAACATCGCCTTGCGCTCGTCCGGCTCGATCGGGGTGACGGTCAGCCCGTCGAGCATGTCGAACGGCTCGGCCCTCAGGTAGGTGAACAGCACCTGGAACAGCGGCTGCACCGCCAGGTCCCGCTGTGGCCGGAGTTCCGCCACCAGGCGGTCGAACGGCGCGTGCCGGTGCTCGTACGCCTCCAGCAGCAGCGGTTGGAGCTTGCCGAGCAGTTCGACGAAGGTCGGCCGCCCGGCCAGGTCGGCCCGCAGGACCACCGGGTTGACGAAGTGGCCGATGTTGGCCTCGACGTCCGGGTGCGCCCTCCCGTCGACGATCATCCCGACGCTCACGTCGGTCTGGCCGCTCCACCGGTACAGCAGCGTGTGAAAGGCCGCCAGCAGCACCATGAACGGCGTGGCGCCCTCCTGCCGGGCCAGTCGGCGCAGCCCTTCGGCCACCTCGGCGGGCACCGGCACCTCGACCGTGTCGCCGTCGAGTTCGGCGGTGGCCGCGCGGAGCCGGTCGGTCGGCAGGTCGAAGACGTGCGGTGCGTCGGCCAGTCGCCGCGTCCAGTAGTCCATGTGCCGCTTCGCCTCTGCGGCGTCCCGGCCGTTCTGCCACAGGGCGTAGTCGGCGTACTGCATGCTCAGTTCGGGCACGTCGGCCGGGGTACCGGTCCGGAACGCCCGGTAGAACGTGCGCAGTTCCTCGTAGAGGTTGGCGTGCGAGGGACCGTCGAGCACCAGATGGTACGAACGGAAGACCAGCACGTGCTCGGTCGGCGAGAAACGGATCAGCTCGGTCCGGAAGTTCTGCGCCACGGAGATGTCGAACCGGTACTCGGCGTACATCCGCTTCCGCTGGTCCAGCCACCGTTGCTGCTCGGCGGCGGACAGCTCGGACATGTCGAGAAGGGTGAAGCGAGGATCACCAGGCGGCTCCACGACCTGCACGCCGATGCCGTCGCGCGCCGGGAACGCCGTGCGCAGGATCTCGTGCCGTCGCACGATCTCGGCGATCGCCGACCGCAACGCCGCCACGTCCAGGTCGCCGGTGATGCGGTGCAACGCCGTCTGGTTGTACGCCGCGCCAAGCACGCCCATCTGCTCAAGGAACCACATGCCCTGCTGGTGGTCGGAGAGCGGGATGACGTCCGGCCGGGCAGCTGGGGCCGGGACCGGGTCGGCGAGCATGGTGGCGATCACCTCGTCGCGCCGCTCGCGAAGCACCGCCAGCCGTTCGGCGTCGAGCGCACCGGCCGGCCGATAGCGCAGCCTGCCTTCCTGAAGCCAGAGTTGGACGCCGGCCACGCGCAGTTCTTCCAGGAAGTCGGAGATCGGGATCACGGGCTGCCTCTTCTCGGCGGACCGCTCAGCGGGTGCTGAGCGGGCGCAGGTCGGTCCAGTGCTGCGTGACGTAGTCGAGGCACGCCTGCCGGCTGTCCTCGCCATGGACGATCCGCCAACCGGCAGGTACCGCCCGGCGGCTCGGCCACAGCGAGTGCTGTTCCTCGTCGTTGACGAGCACCAGGAAACGACCTTCCGGGTCGTCGAACGGGTTCATCTCGACTCCTCTCTCACCAAGGGTGCGAACTCGGCGGCCGAGCAGCCCTCGTGGTGCGGCTCGGCCTGCTGCCGGGGGTAGACGAAGGGCAGCAGCAGACCCGCCATCGATGTGGTGACCAGCGCCATCACCACCAGAAGCGAGTACAGGCGTTGATCGAGCAGGCCGATCTGGAGGCCGACGGCCAGGACGATCAGCTCGGTGAGTCCTCGGGTGTTGACCAGCAGGCCCAGCGCGACGCTGTGCCGGCGTGACACCCGGACGAGCCGCGCAGCCATGAAGGCACCTGCCATCTTGCCGCCGATCGCGACCAGCAGGATCAACAGCAGCAGGCCGAACTCCCGGGCGTCCATCCCGGACAGGTTCACCGCGAAGCCGGCGACCACGAAGAAGACCGGCAACAGCACGGTCCGGTTGACCCGCTCGACCCGGGGCAGTACCCGCTCACGCAGGTCGGCGGCGCCCGAGCGAGGCATCACCGCGCCGAGCAGGAACGCGCCGAAGATCTGATGCAGTCCCATCCACTCGGTCGCCGCGGACGACAGCCACAGTGCGCCGGCGATCGCGACCGGCAGGCCGGCGCCACGGGTGATCCGAGCAGCGGACCCGCGCCTGCGCCCGGCCGGGCGGCTCGCCAGCCTGGCCAGCACCGGTCGCACCACCCCGACGAGGAGAGCCACGAAGGGCACCACCAGCAGAATCCGCCAGGGGGGCTGGTTCCCGTGCGAGAGGGCGACCACGACCGACAGCATCGCCCAGGCGAGGAAGTCCCCGACCGCTGCCACGGCCAGTGCCAGACCACCGACGGGCGTGTCGATCAGCCGGCGGTCCGTCAAGATCCGGGCAAGTACCGGGAAAGCAGTGATCGATATCGCCGTTCCGAGGAACAGGCAGAAGAGAACCGCAGTCCTCCCGGACCGGTCGCCAACGATGCCGATCGCAAAGAGGCTGCCGAGGACGAACGGCACGACCATGGAGCCGATCGACAACGACAGGACGATCCGGCTCTGCCCGCGCAGACGACTTTCGGCCAGATGCAGCCCCACAAGGAACATGAAGACGCAGACTCCGACGCTGGCGATCGTCTTGAGCTCCGGACGGATCTCGGTCGGGAACAAAGTGCGCGTGACCACACCGTGGAACAGGGACGGGCCGAGCAGGATTCCGCCGGCGATCTCGCCGATGACCTCCGGCTGGCCGAACCGTCTACAGAGGAGCCCCAGCACCCGGGCGACCACGGTGATCACCAAGAGCGCCAGGAGCAGCGCCGCAGCCGTGCCGATAGCCACCGGTCCCCTCCCTTCACCAAGCCCACTGTGTGATCGACAGTAGGCGGGGCCAGTCAGGGCCGCGCAGTCACGTGAACCGGCGACAGGCGCCCTTCCTCGCGAGGGACCATGCATTGCCGCTGGTGCGTTTGCGCAGGCCAGTCGCCTTGATCCCGGTGGGTACGCCGTGCGGGCGTGAGAACAGGGACCTTCCTCGGCGCCCGCTACCGACGCCTGGTCAAACGCCGAGGCCACATGAAGGCCGCCCGCAAGACCCGCGACCTCGTCCGCCGGCTGAGGCCCCGCGGCCACGACGTCACCCTGGCCCCCACGACCATCTGACCGACCCGGTCACAGCCCGCCGACGGGCCACCTCGTGCTGCCCGGCCGACCCCCTGGTCATTCCGGTCAGAGGCTGGCGAACGCGATCCAAAGCATCGATCTTACGGGTCCCCGTCAAGGCGGGTCCATGTCCCCGGTTGGCGCGACAAGCGGCCCGCTTCGAAGGGGCCAATAATCGGTGGCGGTAGTGGATCACGGTCGCTTGCTCGGATACGACTCGCTGCTACCGGAGGCCGGGCTCAGGGCGCAACCAACCTGCCATGCGCCCGCCGAACGACTTCGTGACAGCGGGCAACCATGGTCCGACTGCTACTCGCTTGACGATGGATGAACCCATCCAGCTATCTACAGGGAGAAGCGTGCTACGAGTTGATGTACTGGTCAACAATCCAGTTTATCTCGTCGGTCTCATGCAGGTTCTCTCCGATGAGGGGATTGCCGTCGTCTCAACTCGCCGGTCTCCGACCGAAGGGGTGTCCTGGCTCGCCGACGCGGCCCTGATCGACGACGAAACCCTCGGGCAGGCGGACGGCCTGAACGACATCGCCGAAGCGGCCCGCACCACCTCGGTCCTGGTTTTGCTCAACAGTTGGTCACCATCGGCCGAAGCGTACCTGCAGGCGGGGGCTGTCGGTGTGATCCACAAGCACCAGCCGAGTGAAAGTCTGGTCGCGGCGCTGCGAAACGTGACGGCCGGTACCCGGGTGCTGCCCGAGGGCCATGCCACGAAGCCCCCGGTGGAACGCCACGACCTGCTCACGTTGAACCTCTCCACGCGCGAGGAACAGGTGCTCAGCCAGATCTCCAAAGGACTGACCCACGGACAGATCGCCACGCGGCTCGGCATCAGCCCGCACACCGTGGACACATACGTCAAGCGCATCCGCGCCAAGCTCGGCGTCGGCAACAAGGCCGAGCTCACCCGGGTCGCGCTGCTCAACCGGCTGGCGACGTCCGCCGCCTGACCGAAGTCCTTCGCCGAGGCACCGTGGAGACCACATGCACCTCACCGTTCGACCACCCGATCAGCAGGTCACCAGCGAACTGCATGCCATCGAGCTCCGTCGGCAGCGGGCACTCGTCGACGCCGACCTGGATGTCCTGGACGAGATCTTCGACGACACTCTCGTGCACACCCACGCACACGGCATCACCCACACCAAGACGCAACTTCTCGAACACACCGCCGGTCGGCGCCCCTATCTCGGCATCACCCGGGGCGAGCTGCTCATCCGGCTCGTCGGCGACGTCGCGGTCGTCACCGGCCGGCTCACCAACCTGCTGCGTACGCCGGACGGCGGCGAACGCACGCTCGCAGGCGTGGCGACGCAGGTCCTGCGCCGCCACGAACGTGATGGCTGGCGGTTCATCAGCTTCCAGATGACCCCGTTCCCCGAGCAGAAATGACGTCCTCCTTCGCGTTGTCGAAGGCGGGCACAGCCAGGAGGTATGCATGACCGGCACCGGCATGGCCCACGACGACCAGAACGCGCTCGAGAGAGGGCACCTGCCGACCGTCACGTACGGGGTGCGGTGCGTGGGCAGGACGCAGGTCACCAACCCGTCGGGGGCCGGCCTCGAACGGCACATCTGCGACCTGGCCGCGTACGGGAATCACGCGTTCCTCACGGCCTATCGTGAGCCGACGTGTGAGCGAACCGGCGCCTACGTCATCGACATCAGCGACCCGCGGGCGCCGTTCGAGGTCGAGAGCGCGTTCATGGAGACGACGACGGGCAACTACGTCGGCGAGGGTCCGGGCGTCATCGAGGTCGACAACGAGTACTTCAGCGGTGTGCTGTTCATTCACGGGAACGAGATCTACGCCCAGGCCCACGCACCCGACCCGACCGGGCCGCGCCAGCGGGGCGGCATCAACATCTGGGACATCACCGACCCGGAGCACGCCCGGCTCCTGGCCGCCCACGCCGGCGACTACACGGACGTGGGCGGCTCACCGCTGGACCAGGCCGTCGAGGTCTACTACGTGTTCCCGTGGACCAACAGCTCCACGGGCCGCACCTACGTCGCCATGGTCACGGTGAAGATCACCACCGACATCTGCATCATGGACGTCACCGACCCGCGCAACCCCACGATGGTCAACTCCCTGGACCTGCGGGTGCCACCGTTCGGCGTCGCCCAGGAATCTCCCGCGGGCCTCAACTCGCTGTTCGGGCACGCCGTCGACGTGAAGCGGACCGGCGACCGCTACGTCATGAGCGCGACGTACTGGGACGGCGGATACGTGCTGCTCGACGTGACCGACCCGACGCCGGGCAACGTCTCGATGATCGCTCAGTCCTTCTACGCCGAACTGGACGAGGAACGTGCGAAGCGCGGGCACCAGGTCCCGCCGGAGGGCAACGCCGAACACTGCGCGCTCTCGCCCGACGCGCAGTTCCTGGTGGGCGCCGACGAGAACTACGAGGCAGTGCGCCTGCTCGGCACCATCACGTCGGGGCCCGACGCCGGTCTGGAGTTCACCGCGGCCTGGAGCCCGGACACGGCACCGATCGACGACGACGGCCTCTCCGGCACACCGACCTTCGTCGGCAACGGATGCCCGGGCACGGTGCGGCCCGGCCGCGGGATCGCGCTCATGGAACGCGACGCTTCGCTGCTCACCGCCGGGTCGAACCCGGGGTGCTCGTTCCAGGAGAAGCTCAACGCCGTCGCCGCGGCCGGTTACTCGGCCGGCATCGTCTTCAACCGGCAGGGGCCGGATGCGCTCCACCAGTACCCCACGTCGGCCAAGGGACCGATTCCGCTGATCTTCGTCAACCGCCTGACCGGTCTGCGGCTGCTCGGGGTGACCGGTGTGACCGAGGAAACGGCCGGCTCGACCCCGACACCGGCCGCGCCGGACATACCCTCGATCGACCTCAGGTCGGTGTTCAACGGATGGGGCTACCTCCGGCTGTTCAGGACAGTCGTCCCGGCCGTCGGCAGCGGCTCCATCGAACAGGTCGACACGTACGCCATCCCCGAGTCGCAGGACCCGAAGTACGCGATCGGCTTCGGCGACCTCTCGGCGTCCCACGTCGCGATCGATCCGGACCGCCAGCTGGTGTACGCCACCTTCTACTCGGGCGGGCTCCGCGTCCTGAGCTACGGCCCGGAGGGCCTGAGGGAGGTCGGCGCCTACTGCGAACCCGGCAACGACTTCGTCGGCGTCGTGGTCCACAGGATCGGCGGGAAGAACTACGCCCTGGTCACCGACCGCAACTACGGTCTCTACGTCTTCGACGTCTGACCGGCACGAACACGACGCTGGTGGCGGGTCTTCGAGAAGGCCCGCCACCAGCGTCGTGTTCTGCGCGGAGATCGTGCGGTCCTACGGCCAGGCGATGCAGAAGGGGTGACCGGCCGGATCGGTGTAGACCCGGAACCCGGTGCGCGCGGCGGGATCGTCGGACGACTTCACCAGCTGTCCACCCAGCTTGATCACCTTGTCGTGCGCGGCTTCGAGGTCATCGACGTAGAAGTCGAGATGAACCTGCTGCGAAGCCCCGTCCGGCCACACGGGCGGGACGTGGTCGGGCGCGAGCTGGACGGCCAGGTGCCAGTCCCCTTCGACCCAGACGTTGTGCCACGTGTCCTTCGCCTCGACCGTACCGTCCAGCAGCCCCGCCCAGAACGCGCTTTCCCCATCGAGATCCGCCGCCTCGAAGACAATCGTCCGGCGCCTGAAATCCATGAGCCACACCCTCTCCGTCTGAAGTCACATCACATCGCGTCGAGCAGAATCATTCTGGCTTCTTCAGCCGGCGAACAGCGGGTTCCGCGATGCCCCCTGTTTTGGGGAATCGCGCGAGCGGCCCGGCCCGCCCGCGTCCGGCGCGGAGTTCGCCGACGGCCGCTAGAGTCGGCCCATGTCCAACATCGGAGACGTGCCACCGGAGATCCTGAACCGGCTGCGGCCGATCTGCCGGCAGTTGCCCGACTCGTACGAGGAACCGGCCTGGATCGGCGTGCGCTGGCGGATCCGCACGCGGACCTTCGCCCACGTCTACGCGCCGAACGCGGATCGCATCCCGTTCTACGCACCATATGTGACCGCAGGTCAGGAACTGGTCGTCATGACGTTTCGGGTACCCGTCGACGACCTGATCGGCCTGACCTCCGGCGGCTTCCCGTTCCTCCGTGCCGACTGGGGCCACAACGTCGTCGCCGCCGTTCTCGGTGACCACACCGACTGGACCGAGATTTCCGAACTGATCACCGACAGCTATTGCCAACTGGCCCCGAGGTTTCTCGCCGCCCGGGTCGACCTCCCGCCACCGGCCGGTTGACCGGTGGGGGCCCCGTCGTCGTCCCCGAATTATGCGGCACCGCGAAACTTCGTCTCCGGCAAGGTCTCCATCAAACTCTGACCATGCGTCGCTTCTTCGTGTATTGCACAGTTCTGGTCGCGGTCATAGGCGCCGCCGCCGCGCCGGCCAGTGCCTCGACCGCCGCTCCCCACATCCGCGGAAGCAGCACGGTGCCCGCGTACTCGTATGCCGACGCGATCCGTGAGAGCGTCTGGGTCCAGACCCCGTTGGACAACGACCACGACGGGGTGCCCGACAAGGTGGCGGTGGACATCGTACGGCCCCGGGCCGGCAACGTCCGGGTGCCGGCCATCATGACGGCGTCGCCCTACAACGCCCGCGTGGGCCGCGGCCTCGAGAAGGAGTTCAAGGCGTACGACGCGGCGGGCACGATCTCCAAGATGCCCCTCTTCTACGACAACTACTTCGTGCCGCGCGGGTACGCCGTCGTCTCCGTGGACATGGCCGGCACCGGCCGCTCCACCGGTTGCACGGACACCGACGGGCGCGAGGACACGCTGGGCACGAAGGCCGTCGTCGACTGGCTCAACGGACGGGCGAAGGCCGCGTACGCCGACGGGTCACCGGCCGTCGCGACCGGCTGGACCAACGGCCGGGTCGGCATGGTCGGCAAGTCGGCGGACGGGACGGTCGCCAACGAGGTGGCGGCCACCGGCGTCGACGGGCTGAAGACCGTCGTGGCGATCGCGGCCACCTCCAGCGGATACGACTACGCGCGCCACAACGGCGTGGTGGTCTCCCCGAAGGCCAACGGGTACCTGTTCAACCTGGTCACCAGCCGCCCGGCGGAAGCCTGCGCCCAGACGCTGAAGGAACTCGACACCGGCAGCGACGACGCGACCGGCGACTACAACGCCTACTGGGCGGAGCGCGACGTCCGGCCGGACGCGTCGAAGGTACGGGCCTCGGTCTTCCTGGTGCACGGCCTCAACGACGGCAACGTGATGACGGACCATGCCACCACGTGGTGGGAGGGCCTGAAGGTCCCTCGCAAGATGTGGCTCTCCCAGACGGGCCACCTCGACCCGTTCGACTACCGGCGCGCCGAGTGGGTCGACACGCTGCACCGCTGGTTCGACTTCTACCTGCAGGGCCTGCACAACGGCATCGACCGGGAAGCGCCGGTGACCCTGGAGACCACGCCCGGGACGTGGATCGACCAGCCGGCCTGGCCGGCCCCGGGCGCGCGGCAGGTGCAGGTCGGTCTGGGTGACGGCAACGGCACCACCGGCACCCTGGGCAGCGGCTCCGGCACCGGTGAGAGGACCTGGGTGGACAACCCCGATCTGGTCGAGGACGCCGCCACGGCCAACCCGAACGACGCCGTCGCCGGCCGGGTCGCCTTCCTCTCCGGGCCGCTGACACGCGACGTACGGATCTCCGGAAATCCGGCCGTACAGCTGCGCGTCCAGGTGGACCGGCCGACCACCGAACTCAGCGCCCGGCTCGTCGACTACGGCACCACCTCGCGGGTCGACACCGTCTATCCCAACGAGGGCGTCCGCACGCTGGACACCAAGTCCTGCTGGGGCGCGTCGACCACGGCCGACAGCGCGTGCTACCGCGACTCCGTCGAGGACGTGGTGACCGGCGACCGCGGCATCCTGACCCGGGGCTGGCAGGACGCCGCCCACCGGATCTCGCTGCGCTTCCGGGTTCCGCTGCAGCCCGGCCGGTGGTACTCGATCACGGTGCCGATGCAGGCCACGGACCAGACCGTCCCGGCCGGACACGTGCTGGGGCTGGTCCTGCAGCAGAGCGACCCCGACTACACGACGCCGACCACGACCGGCGCCACCGTGCGACTGGACCTGCGCGGCAGCCACCTGACCCTGCCCGTGGTGGGCGGTTCCAGGCTGCCGTAGCCGAGGACCACGGCGCCGCAGGTCGAGGCCGCTGCGACCGCCCCGGCCACGAGGGCCGTCGACGGCCACAACTCTCCGATTCCTTGAGGAGGTTGTCGCACACCATCCGACCGGCGCCCAGCGGCTGCTCGCCACGGCGGCGGACCACGGTCCGCCGCCGGCGCCTTGGTGTGGGTCCACCCCGCCAAGGCGCCGGCGATGCTTCACACATCTTGAACGTGCTTCAGGATCACCGACCGCGCATCGATGACGGAGCGATTCCCCACCTGCGAACTCCCGGTCTAGCCTGCTTGGGTACTGCTCTAGGCATTGTCTGACCGCGCATCTCACACAGTTGGACACGGTGGCAGATCCCCGTTCCCCGTGCGCGATTCACGCCCTTTCGGATACGGAGGCAGGCTATTCATGTCCACTCTCTGCGTACACCATCTGATCGAGGCGCAGGCGGCACGGACGCCGACCGCGCCCGCGGTCATCTCCTGTGACGGAGTCCTGAGCTACGCCCGACTCGACGAACAGGCCGGGCAACTGGCCGGCCTGCTCGTCGAGCGGGGTGTGCGCCCCGAGGTCCGGGTCGGGCTGGCCGTCGAGCAGTCGGCGCGCTGGCTCATAACGCTGCTCGCCATCTGGAAGGCCGGCGGCGTCTACGTCCCGCTCGACGCCGCGCTCCCCGCCGAACCGGCCGCCTCGATGCTGGCCGACGCCGGGGTGGAACTGCTGCTGCACGCCGGATCCGGTCCGGTGCCGACCGGTTCCGGCTTCTCGGTCGTGGAGCTGGCCGCCCTGACCGGCACGGCCCCGGCCGACGGCGCGACGCCGGCGATGTCGCCGGACAACCTGGCCTACTGCATGTTCACCTCCGGCTCCACGGGCCGGCCGAAGCCCGTCGGGATCTCGCACGCCTCGCTGGCCGGCCACGCCGCCGCGATCCGGGCCGAGTTGGACCTGAAGCCGACCGACCGGTTCCTCCAGTTCACCTCGATGGCCATCGACGCCTCGCTGGAGGAGACGCTGCCGGTCTGGCTCGCCGGCGGGACGGTCGTGCTGCCGGACGCGCCGCGCCCGACGAGCGTCGAGCTGACCGAGCTGATCACGGCGCGCGGCGTGACCGTGGTGAGCCTGCCGAGCGCGTACTGGCACCAGTGGACGGACGACCTCCGGGCCGGGGTGGTGGCGCTTCCCGGGACGTTGCGCACGGTCTTCATCGGCGGCGACAAGATCCGCATGGACAAGCTCGCCACCTGGACGGAGGTCGTCGGCTCGCGACCGGTGGACTTCGTCGCCGACTACGGGCCCACCGAGACCACGATCAGCTGCACCACGTACCGTCCGGGCCCGGCGAACCTGCCCGACACCGGACTCGTGCCGATCGGCCGGCCGCTGCCCGGGGTGACCGTGCACCTGCTCGACGACGACCTGACGCCGGTGGCCGGCGGTGAACCGGGGGACGTGTGGATCGCCGGCTTCGGGCTGGCCCGCGGCTACCTGGGCGCGCCCGCGGCCACCGCCGACCGGTTCTGCCCGGACCCGTTCGGGCCGCCCGGCACGCGGATGTACAAGACCGGTGACCGGGCCGCGCGGCTGCCGGACGGGAACCTGCAGTTCCTCGGCCGCTCGGATCGCCAGGTGAAGATCCGTGGGTTCCGGATCGAGCCCGGCCAGGTGGAGAACGCCGTACGGGCCTGCGCCGGCGTCCGCGACGCCGTCGTGGTCGCGACCGAGGACCCGGTCTCCGGCGCGCGCCTGGTCGCGTACGTCGAGGCGGACGCGGCACCGGATGCGGAGGCCGCTCTCCGGACCGAGCTGGCCGGCCGACTGCCCGCCGTCATGGTCCCGGGGACCATCGTGCGGCTGGACCGGATCCCGCGGTCCTCGCTGAGCGGCAAGGTCGTCCCGTCCCAGTTGCCGCCGCCGCCGGCCGTCGCCGACCGGCCCGGCCCGGTCGCGCCGTCCACCCCGGAGCAGACCGTCGCGGGCCTCGTCGCGGACGTGCTGGGCCGGGTGCCGGGCGCCGACGAGGACTTCTTCGCGGCGGGTGGTGACTCCTTGCGCGGACTGCAGTTGCTCAGCCGCATAGCCCAGGTCACCGGGGCGGCGCTGACCTTCGAGCAGTTGCGCTCGGACCCGACCGTGGCCGGCATCACCGCACTGGTGGACCGCGCGCCGCGGTACGAACCCGGCCTGGGGGCCGTCACGCCGACCGGCGAGCGCGAGGAGTGGCGGCCGGTGTCCCGTGGCCAGGCCGCCCTCTGGTACCTGGACAAGCTGCACGGCGGCGCGGCGACGTACGCCGTGCCCTTCGGGTACTGGATCTCCGGCCCGCTCGACGTCGACCGGATGGACGCCGCGCTCACCGAACTGCTGGCCCGGCACGAGGCACTGCGCACCACCCTCGCGGAGCGCGACGGCCGGGTTCGGGCCCGCCTCCGGCCGCCGGCGCCGGTCCGCACCCGGGTGACGGCGGTGGCCGACCGCGCCGCCGCGACACGCCGGGCCGAGGCGGATGCGGCCCGGCCGTTCGACCTGTCCACCGGCCCTTTGCTGCGTTCCTTCTGCTACCGGGTCGACGACGAGAACCACCTCTGGCTGCTCGACGTGCACCACAGCGCCTTCGACGCCTGGTCGCTCGGGGTGTTCCGGCGCGAATTCGCCGCGCTGTACCAGGGCCGCCCGCTGCCCGAGCCCGCCGTGCGCTACGCCGACTACGTCGCCTGGCAGGAGCGCTGGCTGGCCTCGGAGGAAGCGGCCGGGCAGCGGCGCTACTGGACGGACCGGCTGTCCGGCGACGCACCGGTGGTCGAGCCGGGCCGGCCGACCGGGGCGCCGGGGCGATCCGGGTTCTCGATACCGCTCGGGTTCGACAAGCTCGGCCCGGCCCAGGTCGAGGACGTGGCCCGAGCCTGCGGGTCGACCCCGTTCGGCGTACTGCTCGCCGGCTTCTTCGCCACGCTGCACCGGATGACCGAGAACGCCGACGACCTCGTGGTCGGTGTGCCGATGGCCGGCCGTGGACGGGTAGGCACCGAGGAGCTGATCGGGTACCTGGTGAACACCGTGCCGCTGCGCATGCGGTTCACCCCCCGGATGAGTTTCCGGCAGCTGGTGGCGCGCACCGACGCGGCGCTGGCCGAGGCACTGTCCCGGCAGGACCTGCCGTTCTCGGAGATGGCGGGCGGCGTCTCCCAGGGCGCGGACGCCGCCGAGAACCCGCTCTTCCAGACCATGTTCGTCCTTCAGTCCACCCCGGTGGAGGGGGACGGTGCGATCGACGGCCTCGAGATCACCGAACAGCCGATCCACTCGGGCACCGCCAAAATGGCGCTGACCTGCACGCTGCGGCTGGACGCCGACGGGATCACCGGCGAGGTGGAGTACTCGGGCCGCCGCTTCGACCGCCCGTCCGCCGACCGCTGGCAGGACGCCCTGGTGACGCTCCTCGAATCAGCGCTCGCGGACCCGTCGGCGCGGCTGGCCGAGTTGCCGCTGCTGCCGCCCGACGCGGCCACCGCCCAGCTGGCCGCGATCAATGCCGACCACCGGGACCGCATCGCCGCCGACACGCTGTTGCACGACGGCTTCCGCACGGCGCTGGCCCGCGACCCGTCCGCGGTCGCCGTGCAGGCCGGGACGAGCACGGTCAGCTATGCCGAGCTCGACGCCCGGGCAGAGGCGATCGCGGCCGCGCTGGCCGCCACCGGCATCGGTCCGGAGGCGCTGGTCGGGGTCTGCGTCGAACGCTCGGTCGCCTCGATCGCCGCGGTGCTCGGGGTGCTTCGCGCCGGTGCCGGGTTCGTGCCGCTGGACGCCGGATACCCGGCCGAGCGGCTGCGGTGGATCGCCGCCGACTGCGCGATGGCCGCGGTGGTCGCGTCCACGGTGCCGGCCGGGCTGGAGCACGTGCCGGTCGTCGACCCGGCTGCGGACGCCCCGGAGGGCGGACCGGCCGTCGGGATCCACCCCCGCAACACGGCGTTCGTCTACTACACGTCCGGGTCGACCGGCCGGCCCAAGGGCGTGATCATCGATCACGGCTGCGCGGCCTCGCGGGTGGAGTGGATCGCCCGGCGCTACGAGCTGGGCCCGGGCCTCCGGGTGGTGCACAAGACCCCGCTGATCTTCGACGTCGCGATCTGGGAGATCTTCGCGACGCTCGGGGCCGGCGCGACGGTACTGCTGGCCGAAGCCGGCACCGAGACGGACGTGCCGTACCTGGCCGAGTCGCTCGCCACACCGGACACCGTGCTCGCCCACTTCGTCCCGTCGATGCTGGACATGTATCTGGCCACGGTCGACGCCACCCGGTACCCGGGCCTCGATCGCGTGCAGACCTCCGGCGAGGCGGTCCCGGCCGCGTTGCTGCGGCGGTTCGCCACCCACTTCGATGTCCAGCTGGACAACGCGTACGGCCAGACGGAGACCTCGGAGGTCGCGCTGTGGAGCGGCCGCGACTGGCCGGGCGGCGGCAGCGTCCCGATGGGCCGGGCGGTGAACGGCTACCGGTTGTTCGTGCTCGACGAGGCTCTGCAGCCCGTGGCCCCGGGCGTGGTGGGCGAGCTCTACGTCGCCGGCGTGGACGGCCTGGCCCGCGGCTACCTCGGCCGACCGGACCTCACCGCGGAACGGTTCCTGCCGCACCCCTGGCCCGTGACGCCGGGAGAGCGGCTGTACCGCACCGGCGACCTGGCCGTCCGGGACGACGACGGCCTGCTGCACTACGCCGGGCGGTCCGACGGCCAGGCCAAGGTCCGGGGCGTACGGGTGGAGCCCGGCGAGATCGAGGAGGTGCTGCGCCGCCACCCGTCGGTCGAACAGGCGGCCGTGCGGATCCGGGAGGACGAACCCGGCACCAAGGAGATCGTCGCCTACCTGGTGGGACCCGACGCCACCGTCCCCGAGGTGGCGCAGTACGCGACCGGCTACCTCTCCCGGTACCTCCTGCCGGCGGTGTACGTGAAGCTGGCCGCGCTGCCGCTCACCCCGTCCGGCAAGGTCGACCGGCAGGCGCTGCCGGCACCGACCGCGCAGGATCGCGGGGCACGCGCCGGGGTCTCCGAGGCCGCCTCGCTGATCGAGTCGCAGCTCGCCGAAGTGTGGTGCGACCTGCTGAACATCGAGGAGATCGGCCGGCTGCAGAACTTCTTCGAGGCAGGCGGCAGCTCGCTGTCGGCCCTGCAGATGCTGCACCGGGTCAAGACCCGGTTCGGAGTGGCGGTCACCGTACGACAGTTCTTCAGCGCGCCGACGATCGCGGGTGTGGCCGAACACCTGGAGAAGGCGCTGATCGCCGAGTTGGCCGCGCTGTCCGACGACGACGCCGCGCAACGCGACAGCCAGGAGGGCTGATCCGATGACCGCACTGAACGTGGACAAGCAGCAGATGCTCATGAAGCTGCTGCGCGAGCGGAGCACCGCGACGCGGGGCCCGCACATCACACCGGTACCGCAGGGCACCCCGGTGCCGCTCAACCCGCCGCAGGCGAGGATCTGGTTCTCCTGCCGCCAGTACCCGGACACCAGCGAGTACAGCCTGCCGGAGCTGCGGACCCTGGAGCGGGCGCTCGACCTCCCGACGCTGCGCGCGGTCACAGTGGAGCTGATGGCCCGCCATGACGTCCTGCGGGTCCGGATGTTCGAGCTCGACGGTGTGCCGGTGCAGCAGGACGACGGCCCGATCGAGCCGCCGGTGACCTGGCACGACCTGCGGCACCTGTCGGCCGAGGAGGCGGAGGCACGGGCGACCGAGAGCGGCAACGAGGCCGCCCAGCGCCCGTTCCCGCTCGACGGGCCGTGCTTCTTCCAGATCATCGGGTTCGCCCTGCCCGGCGACCGGACCATGCTGGCGGTCAACTTCCACCACATCGTCATCGACGGGCTGTCCCGGATGATGGTCGTCGCCGAGCTCGACGCCCTGCTGGCCGGCCGCCCGCTCGATCCGGCCCCGCCGGTCGGCTTCCTCGACTACGTGGCCTGGGAGCAGGAGAACGCCGACGAGACTGCGGTCCTGCGCGACCTGTCCTACTGGACCGGAAAGCTGGCCGGCGACCTGCCGGTGCTGGACCTGCCGAGGGACCATCCACGGCCGGCCCAGTCGAGGCGGTCCGGGGGCACCGTGCCACTCACGATCCCCGGCCCGGTGCTGGCCCGCCTGCAGCAGTTGGCGGCGGACGAGGGGGTCACCCTGTTCGTCGTCCTCATGGCCGCGTACAAGCTGTTCCTGGCCCGGATGACCGGGCAGCGGGACATCATCGTCGGCGCCCCGCTGGCCGGCCGGGACCACGAGGTCGCCGAGACGATCATCGGCTGTTTCGTGAAGTCGGCGCCGCTGCGCACCGACCTGAGCGGCCACCCCACGTTCCGCGAGGTCGTCCGCCGGGTGCACCAGACCGTCCTGGAGGCCCACGACCACCAGGCGGTGCCCTTCGACCAGGTGGTGGCAGAACTGGCCCTGCCCCGGCTGGACGGGGTGCAGGCGGTGTTCCAGACCATGGTCAACGTGCAGTCGACCGGCGCGGGCGGCACCGCCGACCTGGGCTCCGAGCTGGACACGAACGCCGCGATGTGGGACCTGGCCGTGAGCCTGTTCACCGACCAGGACGGGATGAGCGGCGTCCTGATCTACGACGCCGGCCTGTTCGAGAAATCGACCGTACTGCGTTTCGCCGACATCCTGGAGAGCCTGCTGGCCGAGGGTGCCGGGCAGCCCGACACACGGGCGTTCGAGCTGCCGCTGCTCGCACCGGCCGAACGGGAGCGCAGCCTGCGCGAGGCGGCCGGATCCGAGCAGCCGGACATCCGGTACCGGACGATGGCACAGCCCTTCGAGGAGCAGGCCCGCCGCACCCCGGCCGCGGTGGCGGTCCACACCGGCGAAGGCGCGGTGAGCTACGCGGAGCTCAACACCCGGGCCAACCGGCTGGCGTGGGTCCTGCGCGACGCCGGAGTACGGCCCGGCACGGTCCTGGCGCTGTGCCTCGCCCACGGCGCCGACCAGATCGTCGCCCGGTACGCCGCGGCCAAGCTCGGCGCGCCGTACACGGCGATCGCGCCGGAGCACCTGGCCGACGCCGCTCCGGAGATGGTGATCACCGATCGGGCGACCGCGGCCCAGGTCCCGGCCGGATCCTGGCGGGTGGTCTCGTTCGCGGACGCCGAACGGTGGGCCGAGGCGTCCACCGACGACCCGCCGGCCCCGGAAGCCGGGTACGACCTGCTCCGCCTGGTCCGCGCCCCCGGCCGGCCGGGGGCCGTCGCCCGGTCCGTCGCCGGGGAGCTGGCCGAGGTGGCGGAACTGCAGCGCAGCCATCCCCTTGCCGCCGGCGAGGTGGTGCTCCCGGAGACTCCCGACGGCGCGTTCTGGCCGCTGTCGTACGGCGGCACGGTCACCCTCTGCCGGCCCGAGGTGCACCAGGACCCGCGGACCCTGCTGGAGCACCTCGACACGTACCGCGTCACCACCCTGTGGACGAGGCCGTCGGTGCCGCTGGACGGCGCTGGTGGCGGGTCGCTGCGCCGGATCTTCTGCGGCGGGGAACCGGTGACCGTCGCCGGCTTCCCGGGCGAGGTCATCACGTGGCAGGGATGGCCGGACACCGGCCGGGTCACCGAGAAGGGCCGGCAACCGGCCCACCGCGCCCTGTACGTGCTGGACGAGACGCTGGAGCCGGCGCCGGTCGGCGTCGTCGGCGAGCTGTACGTCGGCGGGGCCGGCGCGGCCCGCGGTTACCACGGGCTGTCCGCGCCGACCGCGGAGCAGTTCGTGGCCGACCCCTTCGGCGTGCCCGGCGCACGCATGGTGCGCACCGGCGAACTCTGCCGACGCCGCGAGGACGGTGCGCTGGAACACCTGGGCCCGGTCGACCGGCAGATCACGGTCCACGGCATGCGCATCGATCGGGCCGCCGTCGAGGCGGCCTTCACCGGCCAGGGCGGGGTGGCCCTGTGCGCGGTCACCGCGGCGCCGGAGGGCGGCCTCGCCGCCTTCGTGGTGCCGGCCGGCGGCCGGACTCCGTCGGCGACGGAGCTCGCCGACGGCGCCGCCCGGCAGCTGCCCGGCTATCTCGTGCCGGGCAGCGTCACCGTGGTGGACCGGATCCTCCGCACCGACGACGGCCGGATCGACGTCGCCGCGCTGCTCGACCTGCGCAGCGACGACGCACGCGTCGAGGACGAGGGGTTCGTCGCTCCGGAGACCGAGCTGGAGGCCCGCCTGGCCGCGATCTACGCCCGGCTCCTGCGCCGGGACGCGGTCAGTGTCACCGACAGCTTCTTCGAGCTGGGTGGCCATTCGCTGCTGGTGTTCAAACTGATCGAGGAATGCGCGAGCCGGCTCGGCCTGCGGCCGTCCGTCCAGGACGTCTTCACCGGCCCGAGGGTGCGCGAACTGGCGGCCACGCTGGGTGCGGCGCAAGCCGCTCCGGCGCCCGAGGGCCACCTGATCAACCTGGTCGAGAACCCCGGCGCGCCGCTGGTGGTGTTCGTGCACGCGGCGAGTGGTTCGGCGCTGCCCTTCTACGAGGTGGCCCAGCGGCTCGGCGGGGAGTTCTCGGTGTACGCCCTGCAGTCGCTGCCGGACGACGCGCCGGCGACGATCGAGGAGATCGCCGCCCGGTACGCGGCCGCCGTCGACGCGGTGCGCGGCGTCGCCCCCGTCGTGCTCGCCGGCTGGTCGATGGGCGGCTGTGTGGCGGTCGAGATGGCCCGGAACTGGCTGCTGCGCGGCGAGCGGGTCGCCGCGACGCTGCTGCTCGACACCTGGGCGCCGCCCTCGTTCATGTCCTCGGCGGAGGAGGCCGCCGAGGTGCGGGACGCGTGCCTGGCGCTCGACGTGCTGCGCCTGGAGGGCGCCGAGCCCGGCGCCGCCATGGCGCTGGCCGAGCTGACCGGGATGGTCGAGCGCAACCGCGCCGCGTTCCTCGACTACTGGCCGGAGTTCTACCCGGCCGAGGTGGAACTGCTGCGCGCCAGCGACCCGCTGCCCGCCGACGCGCCGGGGTTCCCCGCGGGTTACATGGACGACGACCGCGGGTGGGGCGCCTTCGTCGCCGAACTGGAGAGCACCGAGGTCAAGGGCAGCCACCTGAGCCTGTTCGACCTCGAGAACGTGGACCAGCTGGCCACGGCGATGAAGGGCGCCATCACCCGGCGGATGGGTTACGAGGAGATCTGAGAGCCGGCGGCCGCCGCCCGCAGCTCGGGGTACATCGACCCGTCGTACGGCGCGGCGACCTGCTTCATCGGCTCCGCGGCGATGTCACCCGGCTGGTAGGGCCACCAGTTCACCAGAACCGTCAGCCGTTCCCGATGCTCGGGAACGGCTGACGGTTCCTGGTGCACGTCGCGTCGGCTGCCGACGGAGTGCCACAGATGGCCCGGGAACGTGACGTAGAGGTTCTCGGCCGGGAAGACGAACTCCCGGTCCTGCGCCTCCGGCGACGGCTCACCGCCGAAGACCACCAGCGGGCCGTCGTCGACGCCGTTCAGGTAGAGGACGCTGGACAGCATCGGGGACTCCAGCGCACCGGTCTCCGGATCCTCGCCGATGTCACGGTGCAGACCGAATTCGAAGTTCGGGGCGTACGGCGGAGACAGCCGACCGAGCCACCACTCGACGCCGACGGCGGCCGCCCGCACCTCGGCGGGGATGTGGTGCACGAGATGGTCCCGGACGGCCGCCTCGACCAGATTGCGCGGCGGCGTCCCCAGCGGGTACCAGAACGTGTAGTGATAGGGGCTGCGGCCGCCCAGGCGTTCGGGCCGAGTTGCCGTCGCGACGGCCGAACGCAACTGGTTCAGCGTCTCGGTGGAGAGCGCCTGGGCGGTGTGAGCGATGAGTGCCATGCCTCGGACGTTACGGCGTGCCCCACGCTGTGGTCGACCGGTCGTTCCGCGGTCCGGGACCGGTCAGAACGGGCAGACCCCGGCGGCGGCGTCCGGCGTCAGACCGGGCAGCCCGGCCCCGGCCGGCTGCCCCATCCCGGCCTCGCGCATCAGCCGGGCGATCGGCCGACCGGTGCCGCTGTCATCGGCCTCGTAGCGCCGGATCACCGACTCCTGGACGTCCGCCGGCTTCTCCTGGCTGAACTTGAACAGCCCCTCCACCGCGTCGATCCGGAGCCGGAAGGCACCGACGCCGGGCAGGATCCGGCGGAAGTAGTCGACCGACGCGGTCTGGTCCCAGCCGGCGCCGAAGCGCTGCTCCAGGCGCTCGGCCGTCCACCGGACGACCTCGAGCGTCTCCTCGGGCTCGTGGATCAGCTGGATCCGCCCGCAGACGTGCACGGCCGCGAAGTTCCATGTCGGGGCGGACGGGTCACCGGGGTAGACGGCCGGGGTGACGAATCCGCCCGGGCCGTCGAACATCAGCCGGGCGTACGTGCCGTCGGCCAGCGCCTTCCAGTGCGGGTTGGCGCGGTTGAGATGGCCGAAGAGCTCCGTGCCGGTGAGCGGGCCGGACTGGGGCTGGCCCGGAGCGACGAGGGCCGGCAGGCGCGACGCCCACGGCACGGCCGCACCGTTGGTGGTGAGCGTCGCCAGCGGGTGGCCGTCGATGATCCGGCGGTGCCAGTCCTCGTCCTGGATCTGGTAGTGGCTGGGCACGAACATGGCTACCGCCTCACATGATCGGAAATTTAACGGCACACCGCGTACGCCTGGCGGCCGCGCGGACCGGCTGCGGCCCGCAGGAAGCCGGTGACCGGGTCGACACCGGCGGAGCAGACCTTGCCGAGCGTGCCCTCCGGCACCACGTCGAGCCGGTGGCCCTTCTTCTCCAGCAGGGCGAGCACGGCAGGGTCGAACGAGCGCTCCACGACCACCACGCCCGGCCGCGAGGTGCGCGGTGCGAACGACTGCTGGAAGTGGTCGATGTGCCAGGCGGGCAGCTCGGCCGCCGCCTGCAGTTCGCATCCGAACTCGGCAACTGCGAGGAACGCGTGGAGCGTCCACTGGTCCTGCTGGTCACCGCCCGGCGTTCCGAAGGCCAGGAACGGCTCGCCGCCGCGCAGCACGATGCTGGGGCTCAGCGTGGTGCGGGGACGCCGTCCGGGCGCGAGCGAGTTGGGGTGTCCCTCGGTGAGCCACGCCGTCTGGCCCCGGGTGCCGAGTGCGAAACCGAGTTCCGGGATCACCGGCGAGCTCTTGAGCCAGCCACCGCTGGGCACGGCGACGACCAGGTTCCCCCACGCGTCGGCGACGGCCACCGTGCAGGTGTTCCCGGCGCCGGCCCGCGGACCGACCGGGGTGACGGTGGGCAGGCCGCTGCGCAGATGGGTCATCCACTCCGGCTCCTCCGCGCCCGGCTCCTCCGGCGCCGCCTGCGGGATCCAGCCCTCGGCGCCGCCCGGCCGTCCCGGCTGCGGATCGAGGTTCGCCTGCTCGCCGATGAGCGAGCGCCGCTCGGCGGAGTACTCGGCCGCCAGGAGCTCGGCCAGCGGCACCGGCGTGTGGTCCGGGTCGCCGTACCACGCCTCCCGGTCGGCCATCGCGAGCTTGGCCGCCTCGGCGACGGTGTGGATGTACTCGCCGCTGCCCAGCCCCATGGCACGCAGGTCGCACCCCTGCAGGAGGGCCAACTGCTGCAGGAACACCGGGCCCTGGGACCAGGGTCCCGCCTTGTGGACGGTGAACTCGCCGTACGGCAGCGAGCACGCGGCCTCGACGCCCGGCCGCCAGGTTGCCAGGTCGTCGCCGGTCAGCAGGCCACGATGGCGCCGGCCGGTCGAGTCGAACACGTCGCTGGTCCGCGCGAAGCGGTCGATCGCGTCGGCGACGAAGCCCTGGTAGAAGGCGGTGTGAGCCGCCTCGATCTGGGCTTCCCGGTTCGACGACTTCGCCCGCGCCTCGCGGATCAGCCGTCGATAGGTGTCGGCCAGTGCCTCGTTGCGCATCCGGGACCCGGCCGCCGGAACCGCGCCGCCCGGCAGGTAGGTGCGGGCCGAATCGGTCCACTCCGTCCGGAACAGGTCGGCCATGGCCCCGATCGTCGACGCGGCGGCGGGCAGCAGCGGGTAGCCGCTGGAGGCGTATCCGATCGCCGGTTCGAGGACGGACTCCAGCGGCATGGTGCCGAACTCGCCGAGCAGCCGCATCCAGGCCCCGAAGGCTCCCGGCACGGTCGCCGGCAGCAGGCCGCCCGCCGGTATCTGCTTGATGCCGAGCGCACCGAACGCGTCGATGCTCGCCGCCTGCGGCATCGGGCCCTGGCCGCAGATGATGCGGACCGCGCCGGTCGAGCGCGAGTAGACGGCGATCACGACGTCGCCCCCCGGCCCGTTCGAATGCGGCTCGACGATCTGCAGGGCGAACCCGGCGGCCACCGCCGCATCGAAGGCGTTGCCGCCGCGCTCCAGGATGCCCATACCGACGGCGGACGCGAGCCAGTGCGTCGCGGCCACGCCGCCGAGGGTGCCGGTCAGCGCCGGTCGCAGGACGGTCATGGACTTACTCCTCGGCCAGGCTTCATACGGAAGGTGGGCAGCGGCCGGGACGGAAGGCCGCATGCGTGTTGCGCGACGCCCAGCAGGATGTCGACGAGGCTGTTCTCGCACTTGACCACTTCGGGCTTCTGCAGCTCGGTCGGCCGTTCGTCGGCGTCACCTGCCGCGTACAGCCCGTTCGCGGTGACGTCCTGGGCGATCGCCACGAGTCGGCGCAGCAGCTGGGCCACGACCTCGTGCCGGGGGACCGGTGCCCGCAGCGTCGTGAAATAGGAGTCGTAGATCAGCCCTGCGGCCCGGTGGCCAGGACTGCGGACGGCGGCCTCGCGCAGCAGCGACCGACCGTTGGTGACCAGGCGCGCGGCGACCCCGTCGTGGACGAGGTGCAGCAGGGTGATGGCGTCCAGCAGCTCACTGGCGTCCGTGTCGGAGATCCCGGGCAGGCGACGGCGGCGGAAGAGATCCCGGATCGGCCAGTAGTCCGGCGCCCAGGCGCCGCTGAACGCGCGGTGCCGCAACCGCATGCTCGGCCGGATCAGGACGTTGTAGACGTCGGGCGGGCACGAGCCGGTGTAGAGCAGCATCGCGGAGTAGCCGTCCACGTAGCGGCTGATCTGCGGCAGCACCTCGTCGGCCGACCGGCGGCCCTGGTCGAGGTCGTCCACGAGCTGAGCGATCAGCCGCCATACGACGAAGCACACCTGGTGCCCAGTGAGCCACCGGAACCAGAACAGCTCGTCCGGCGATTCGCACGGCTCCACCTCGGGCGTCAGCAGGCCGCGTTCGCCGAGATCGGCCAGACGTCGGCAGCTCTCGGCGTAGTCCCAGGCAGGAACCACGTCCGCCGGGCCGTCGGGATCTCCCACCGCCGGCAGGATCAGCGGTTCGAGACCGTACGGGAACCCGCCGAAGTCCCATCGCCCAACGGCCGGCGCGTCGCACAGCGCACCACTGGCAGCTGGCTTCATGACAGCCCGTCCGGCACGAAGGTGAATTCGAACTCCAGCCCGTTGACGTCGTACGTGTAGAAGCTCTGCACGCCGTCTTCGTCGATCACGATGTCGGTCGGCTGCTCATCTATCGCGAACGCGTAGCGGCCGGACTCGTAGAGCTCGATCCAGCGCCGCCGAAACCATTTCAGGTCCTCGGCGGTGCTCACGCTGAAGCAGAAGTGCTGGAACTGCACGGCGCTCTCGGCCGGCTCGGACTTGCGGCCGGGCCGGCTGAAGAGGTGAAAGCGGACGTCGCCGAGAACCATCTCCGTCAACTCGCGAATCCCGGGCAGGCGGCTGCGGGTCAGTTCGGAGAACCGGTCAAGCGACCACGCCCGCTGACACCCGAGAAAGTCCCCGTACCAGCGGACGCTGTTCTCAAGGTCAGTCGTCTGCACTCCGACATGATGAAACCGCAGCCTGGGGAATCGGACTTGGGTCGCCAGGGTGACATCCGATGGCGTCTCTCTCATGTCTCATCACTCCAGCGGGGAGAAGTCGCGCCCGGACGCGGGCACTACTGTCGCCATGTCATGGTCGCCCCCCCATTGCGGTTCGGGGAGTTCCCCGCTTTATGGGACACCGGCACTACAGCCAGTCGTTCACGTAACGTGATGACGATCGGACGTGCTGGTGGCGTACAGGGCTGATGCTGCCGCCGGGTCCGGTCCGCGTGATGCGTCGACCGCAGACGAGGTGCTCCAGGACTCTGGCCTGGCAACCAGCGGTCCGCACCCTTCGGGGATGGCCCACTTCGTGCGACCCCTTCGGTGGCCATCCCTGGTAGCTCGGCCTGCCTCGACCTCGGGTCCTCAAACGACCGGCTCCGGTGATCCAAGCCCTGGTCGCCAGCTGCCAACCAAGATCAATCCGTGGGGCTCTTCAGGGACTTCCAGCACCGTCCGAGGGACGTTCGAGGGAGGTTCGGCCGCGTAACCCGGCAACCCCCTGAAAGATCGGAAAGGGCCTCCGACGCAGGTCAGAGGCCCTTCCGGGGGCAAAGCCCCTGGTACGGCGGATGGAGTCGGCCTGTACGCCGGGTTCTGTCACCCGGGTCGCTTGCGCGGCCCGGGGAGACGGCCATCCATCTAGGGCTGCCGTTGCCGACAGCCTCGTGCGGTCTACCCGCGAGCTCGGGCGAGCAGCCCTCGAACACTCGCGCACGGCGCCCGGAGGCACCGATCTTGACCTTGCTCCAGGTGGGGTTTACCGAGCCGGCCGGGTCACCCCGGTCGCTGGTGGTCTCTTACACCACCGTTTCACCCTTACCCGCCGCAGAACGGCGGGCGGTCTGTTTTCTGTGGCACTGTCCCGCGGGTCACCCCGGGTGGGCGTTACCCACCACCCTGCTCTGTGGAGCCCGGACGTTCCTCGGCGGGTCTGGGACCCGTCGCGACCGCCCGGCCGGCTCTTCCGCCGTAATGGTCATCGTAGCCGCTCGGGCGGCGCCGCCCGTACTCCGGTCCGGACCGCGGGCGCATCCCCGCCGAGCCGGGCGGCGACCCGGGCCGCGGCCGACGTCGCCCGGGCCGAGGTGGTGGCCAGGCCGAGCGCGAGGATCACACCGCCGAGACCCACCAGGATCCACCAGCCGGCGTGGCTGGCCGGCGCGAAACCCGTGGCCACCGGGCCGACCACCGCCGAGGTCACCACCGTCCCGATCACCGCGACCCCGAGCGACTGGCCGACCTGCCGACTCGTCGACGCGACGGCCGCCGCCACACCCGCCTGGGCCCGCGGCATGCCGGAGACGGCCGCGTTGGTGATCGGCGCGTTGACCATGCCGAAGCCGAAACCGAACAGCGCGTACGCGACGAGCAGCAGCACCGCCGGGGAATCCGCGGTCAGCCGGGTGAGCAGCAGGCCGCTCGCGGCCAGGCCCAGCCCGGCCGCGACCAGCGGCAGGCGCGGGCCGCGGCCGCCGACGATCCGTCCGGACAGCGGCGCGCAGACCAGCATCATCCCGGCCATCGGCAGCGTCCACAGACCCGCCTCGACCGGGCTGTAGTGCCGGACGTCCTGCAGGTAGAGGGTGTTGAGGAAGAGGAAGCCGCCGAGCCCGGCGAACGCGCACACCGCCGTGACGGTGGCGCCGGTGAACGGCGGGCTGGCGAAGAAACGCGGGTCGACCAGCGGCTCGGCGACCCGCCGCTCCCACAGCGGGAAGGCGACCAGCGCGGCCACCGCGACCCCGGCCAGGGCCAGGATCAGCGGGGACGTCCAGCCGTTGCCGGGGCCCTCGATGATGGCGGCGGTGCCGCAGCCCAGCAGCAGGACCATCAGCAGCTGCCCGACCGGGTCCAGCCGGCGCGGCCTCGGGGCGCGTGACTCGGGGACGTAGCGGACGGTCAGCGCCGCGGCGACCAGCGCGACCGGAACGTTGATCAGGAAGATCGACGGCCATCCGGCGCCGTCCACCAGGAACCCGCCGAGCAGCGGCCCCATCGCCATCGAGATGCCGACCACCCCGCCCCACACGCCGATCGCCCGGGCCCGCTCGGCCGGGTCGGTGAACGTGTTGGTGATGATCGACATCGCGACCGGGTTGAGCATCGACCCGCCGACCGCCTGGAGCGCCCGGAACGCCACCAGCCACTCCAGGCTCGGTGCCAGACTGCACAGCAGCGAGCCGAGCGCGAAGCACAGCAGGCCGATCCGGAACACCCGGCGACGGCCGAACCGGTCGGCCACCGAGCCGAACAGCATCAGCAGCGAGGCCAGCACGAGGGTGTACGCGTCGATGATCCACTGCAGGCCGGAGGCCGGGGCGTCGAGGTCGTGCTGGATCGCGGGCAGCGCGATGTTCACCACGGTGTTGTCGAGGCCGACGATGAACAGGCTCAGGCAGCAGATCGCCAGCACGAGCAGGCGCCGGCGTCGATCGGGGGCGGCGGGGGCGGTGGGTTCGGACACGGCACGATCCTCCCACCCCCGCCCGCCCCGGTGCGGCTCAGAGCGCCGCGAAGCGGACCGTCCGGGTGGCCGGATCGGCCGCCGCCAGCCGCACCCGGATCAGCCCGCCGAGCGGCAGCGGAGCCGGGGCCGCAGCCGCGCCCGCACCGGCCCCGGCGCCGGCCGCCCGGTCGCAGCGGGCCCGGACGGCCGGCTCGCGCAGCTGGACCGTGCCCGAGGCCGGCCGCTTCTCGTCCACGTCGATCACCACCGCCGTGAAGTCCTCGCCCTCCCGGCCCACCAGCAGCTCCGCCTCCACCAGGTCCACGCAGGCCCGCTCGACCTCGGCCGAACGGCGGTCCCCGCTCGCCATCAGTGCCGGAACGGCGGGCAACGCCTCACGCGTCCAGTCCGGCACGTCCTCCCCCGCGGCCACCGCCGCGCACACCTCCTGGGCGAACCGGTCACCGAGCCGGCGCAGCGGCGCCGTGCAGTGCGCGTAGGGCGCCGCCAGCGCCGCGTGGCCCGGAGCGGCGGGGGCGGGCAAGCCTCGGGACTCGTCGAACGCGTGGTAGCCGGCGCCTCGCAGCAGCCCGGTGCACTCGTTGAGGAAGGCGGCGTTGAGCGGCACGTCCGGGTCCAGCGAGCGGATCAGCTCCTGGTACGGGAGGCCCTCCGGCCAGGCCACGTCCAGGGCGGCGGCGATCCGCCGCAGCCGCGCGTACGCGGAGGCGGGCGCGGCCGGCAGCGTGCGCAGCAGGCCGACGCCGGCGTCCAGCATCATCTCCGCGGCGGCCATGCCGGTGAGCAGCGAGACCTGGGCGTTCCAGCCGTCGGCCGGGCCGGGCGCGCGGTAGCCGAGGACGTACCCGTGCAGGGTCTCCTCCACCTCCTGCTCGGGCACCGGCAGGCTGATCCCGCCGCGCACCCGCTCCTGCTCCTCGCGCAGCCCGCCGACCGTCGCGAGCAGGGCCAGCTGCTCGTCGGCCCCGCCCAGGTCGACGGCGCGCTGGACGGCCGCGTAGTCCAGGCGGCGGTGCGAACGGACCACGGCGCGGCGTGCGTCCGCGAGGACGACCGCGCCGGCCTCGTCCAGGTCCAGCTGCCACAGCAGTGCCGGGCGGGGCTCGCCGGGCAGGAGGCTGGCGGCGTCCTCGGAGATCCGGGTGGGGTGCAGCGGGATGCGGTGGTCAGGGAAGTACAGGGTTTCGACCCGGCGGCGGGCCTCGGCGTCGATCGCCCCGCCCGGGCGGACGAAGGCGGCGACGTCGGCGATCGCGTAGTACACCCGGTAGCCGCCGCCCGGGCGGCGGGTGAGGTGCATGGCCTGGTCGAGGTCCCGGGAGCCGGGCGGGTCGACCGTGAAGAGCGGCAGGTCGGTGGCGTCGTACTCGGGCATCCGGGGCCGCTCGGCCGCCTCCTCCGCCTCGGCCAGCACCGCCTCCGGCCACTCGGCGTGGATCTCCAGTCGGGTCCTGAGATCGGCCAGTTCCGCATTGATCCGGGCGGAGTCGGCGGCCTTGACGCGCAGTTTTCGGCGTGGCATGCACGTCAGCGTAGGGCGAATCGGGTGATTCCGGACGGAGGCTCGGCGGCTTCGGCGGTCTCGCCGGCCTCCGGGGTTCCGGTGGTCTCGACGGCCTCAGCGGCCCAGGAGCTTCCTGAGGTCGGCGGCGGCGAGGGCGACGGAGTCGTCGTAGCCGCCGGTGGCCAGGCGCAGCACGAAGGCGACGGCGTCGTCCGGGTGCGGGTCGGTGTAGGACTCGCCGTTGTAGTCCAGGAACAGCAGCATCGCCTCGAACGCGGTGCGCTTGTTCCGGTCGACCAGTGGGTGGTTGCGGGCGAGGCTCTGGCCGAGCGCGGCGGCCTTGGTCCAGAGATCCGGGTAGGCGTCGGCGCCGAACAGGCTCGCCTGCGGGCGGCCGAGCGCGGACAGCAGTGCGCCGAGGTCGCGGATGTTCTCCGGGCCGCCGGCGAGGTAGGTGACGTCGTCGAGGTCCAGGAACTCCGTAGGCCTGGTGGGCCGGGTCACAGGTCCTTCAGCCTCTCCAGCGTCTCGGCGTTGGCCGCGCGGATGCGGGCCACCATGGCCGCCCGGCGCTCGGCCCGGCCGGCCCGCGTCAGGCCCTCCGGCACGTCGGACTGCCGCACCTCGAACGCCAGCTCGGCGGTGTCGCCCCCGCCCTCCCCCTCGGTGACCCGCACCCGCCCGGCCATCACGGCCTGCGCGGCGGCACGCAGCGCGAACTCCAGCGCCTGCCGCGTCTCCACCGGCAGATCGGCGGGCAGCCGCACGGACAGGGACTCCTCCACGGCGTCGTCGTCCTCGCCGGGCACCAGGTCCAGGGGTCGCAGGGACATCTCACTCACTCTCCTTCGCCACCCACCGTAACCGCCGGTGGACCCATCCCCCACCGAATTCCCCCTGGGCAGGGGCAGGGCGGCCCACCCCGGCGAGCAACTCCGCGCATTGCCGTAGCCCGGGAGCCGGCCTCCACGCGCATCCGGCCGAACGACCGCTCCGGGGACCGCTCGGCGGAGTGGGGCCGGTTTTGCGTAGGGTGGCGGGGTTCGGTTGCCACAAAGTGTTGAGGAGTCCGCTGTGCTGGTGCTGTTGCCGCCCTCGGAGGGGAAGGCCGCGTCCGGGGACGGGGGGCCGGTGGTGCTCGACCGGCTGTCGTTGGCGGGGCTGACGGCGGCGCGGGGTGAGGTGCTGGAGGCGCTGGTCGCACTGTGCCGGGGGGACGAGGACACCGCCGCCGAGGTGCTCGGGCTCAGTCCGGGGCTGCGCGGGGAGATCGCGCGGAACGCCGGGCTGCTGTCGGCCGGGGTGCGGCCCGCGGGCGAGGTGTACACCGGGGTGCTGTTCGACAACCTGGGCCTGGCCACCCTGGACGAGGCCTCGTACGGCCGTGCCGAGCGTTCGCTGCTGGTGTTCTCCGGGCTGTGGGGCGCCGTGCGGATCGCCGACCGGATCCCGCCGTACCGCTGCTCGATGGGCGTGAAACTCCCCGGCCTGGGGGCGCTCGGGGCGTACTGGCGGAGCGCGATGGCCTCCGTGCTCCCGGAGATCGCGGACGGGCTCGTGCTGGACCTGCGCAGTTCCGCGTACGCGGCCGCGTGGAAGCCGGCCGGTGAGGTGGCGTCGCGCACGGCGACCGTCCGGGTGCTCCAGGAGCGGAACGGCAGGCGCACCGTCGTCAGCCACTTCAACAAGGCGACGAAGGGCCGGCTCGTCCGGGACCTCCTGGTGGCCGGGGCCGAGCCGAAGACCCCCGCCGAGCTGATGGACGCCCTGCTGGAGCTGGGCCACCGGGTGGAGCTCGCCGCGGAGGGCACGGCCCGCAAGCCGTGGCAGCTGGACGTCGTCGTCACCGAGGTGCACTGACGCCCTGACGGCGGTGGCGGGCTCGCGCGGGAGCCCGCCCCGCCGTCAGCGCAGGTGCGACGTGTCGTTGAGCAGCCGCACCGACGCGTTGCCGTCCGCGTAGTACTGGACGGCGCACAGCGAGGCCGCGGACAGCTCCATCCGGTACAGCGAGTCCGGCGGGGCGCCGAGGGCCAGCCGGACCAGCGTCTTGATCGGGCTGACGTGCGAGACGACGAGGACCGTCCGGCCGGGGTGGCGGGCGATGATCTTGTCGCGGGCGACGGCGGCCCGGTGGGTGAGCGTGGTGAAGCTCTCGGTGCTGCCGGTCGGCTTGGCCTTGGCCGAGCCGAGCCACGCCGTGAGGTCGTCCGGGTAGCGCTCGCGGACCTCGGCGAAGGTCAGGCCCTCCCACGCGCCGAAGTCGACCTCGCGCAGCCCGTCCTCGTACCGCACCTCCAGGCCCAGCCTGGCCGCGACGGTCTCGGCGGTCTGCCGGGTGCGCTGCATCGGGGAGGCGACGACCGCCTGGACGCTGCCGCGCGCGGCGAGCGCCTCGGCGGCCCGTTCGGCCTGCCAGCGGCCCTTCTCGGAGAGCTCCGGGTCGCTGCCGCCGCTGCCGGAGAAGCGCTTCTCCGGGGTGAGCGCGGTCTCGCCGTGGCGCAGCAGCACGAAGGTGGTGGGGGTGCCGAGGTCGGCCGGGGCGGCCCAGCCGGCCTTGGGGGCCGCGGTCTCCAGCGGCGGTTCGGCGACGGCCGCCACCGCGGCGGGCTTCCTGGGCTCCCACGGCCGGCCCGCCTTGCCGGCGTCCATGGCCTCGTTGGCGAGCCGGTCGGCGTCCTTGTTCCGCTCGCGCGGAATCCAGGTGTAGGTGACGCGGCCCCGCGGCAGGACGGTCTTCGCCTCGGCGGCGAGCGGCTGCATGTCGGGGTGCTTGATCTTCCAGCGCCCGGACATCTGCTCGACGACGAGCTTGGAGTCCATCCGGACGTCCACCGTGGCGTCCGGGTCGAGCTCGCGCGCCGCCCGGAGCCCGGCGATCAGGCCCTTGTACTCGGCCACGTTGTTGGTGGCGTGCCCGATGAACTCGGCGGCCTCGGCGACGATCTGCCCGGTGTCGCCGTCGCGGACGACCGCGCCGTAGCCGGCCGGCCCCGGGTTGCCCCGGGACCCGCCGTCCGCCTCGACGATGAAGCGCGCCGCCACCGGATCAGACGCCCGAGTCGGCGGTGCGGACCAGGATCCGCGAGCAGTTCTCGCAACGGACCACCTTGTCGGCCGGCTCGGCCTTGATGGCGTTGAGCTCGGTGATGGAGAACTCGGTGCGGCAGCCCTCGCAGCGGCGCTGGTAGAGGCGGGCCGCGCCGACGCCGCCCTGCGTCTCGCGCAGCTTGGCGTAGAGCTTCATGAGGTCGGCCGGGACGACGGCGGCGACGGTCTCGCGGTCGCGCTTGACCTTGTCGGCCTCGGCGTCGATCTCGGCGAAGGCGGCGTCCCGGCGGCCCTCGGCCTCGGTGAGGACGACGGTGGAGTGCTCCAGGCGGGCGGTGAGCTCGGTGACGCGGGTCTGGGCGCTCTCCAGGCGCTCCATGACGTCGAGCACGACCTCCTCCAGGTCGCCCTGGCGCTTGGCGAGCGAGCCGATCTCGTGCTGGAGGTTCTCCAGGTCCTTCGGCGAGGTGATCGCGCCGGAGTCGAGGCGCTGCTGGTTGCGGGCGGAGCGGGCGCGGACCTGCTCGACGTCCTGCTCGGCCTTGGTCAGCTCGCGGGCGGTGTCGCCCTGCTGGGCCTGGGCGGCGACGACCAGGTCCTTGAGCGCGGTGTGGTCGGCGGTGGCCTTCTCGATCTCGGCGTGCTCGGGCAGGCTGCGACGCCGGTGGGCCAGCTGGTCGAGCTTGGAGTCGATGGCCTGGAGGTCGAGCAGGCGGATCTGGTCGGCGGGCGCGGCGTTCAAGCGGAGAGCTCCTGTGAATCGGGTCAGGCGGGGAAGGACATGGGGGCGTGCGCGGTCCACGGGTCGGTGACCCGGTGGGAGACCTTGGTCTCCACGGCCCAGCCGCGCTGGTCGGCGGCGGCCCGCAGGGCCCGCTCGGCCAGGGTGAGCCAGGGCCACTCGGTGGCCCAGTGCGCGGCGTCGACCAGCGCGACCGGGGCCGCCTCGGCGGCCTCGGAGGCCGGGTGGTGGCGCAGGTCGGCGGTGACGTAGGCGTCCACGCCGGCCGCCCGGACCTCGGCGAGGAAGCCGTCCCCGGAGCCGCCGCACACCGCGACCCGGCCGATCAGCCGGTTCGGGTCGCCGCAGACGCGGACACCGGCGGCGGTGGCGGGCAGGCCCTTGGCGACCTGCTCGGCGAAGGCGGCGAGGGTCAGCGGGGGCTCCAGCAGGCCGATCCGCCCGGCGCCGCGGCGGCCGAGCGGGTCGGTCGGGTCCGGCACCAGCGGACCGGTGACGGTCAGGCCGACGGCCTCGGCGAGGGCGTCCGAGACCCCGGGGTCGGCGTGGTCGGCGTTGGTGTGCGCGACGTGCAGGGCGATGCCGTTGCGGATCAGCGTGTGCACCACCCGGCCCTTGAAGGTGGTGGCGGCGACGCTGGTGGTGCCGCGCAGGTAGAGGGGGTGGTGGGTGACGACGAGGTCGGCGCCCCACTCCACGGCCTCGTCGACGACGGCCTGCACGGGGTCGACGGCGAACAGGACGCGGCCGACCTCGGCCTCGGGGTCGCCGCAGACCAGGCCGACGGCGTCCCAGGACTCCGCCCACTGCGGCGGGTAGACCTCTTCGAGTGCGGTGATGACGTCGGACAGTTTCGGCACCTGTCGAGACTACCGTGCGCGCGGGGGCGGTCGGGCCCCGGCCGCCCGGTCGCGGGGGCGGTCGGGGGGCGGTCGGGGGGTGTCCCGGGCCCGTGCTGCCGGGTGCGGCCGGCGTACGCGGGTGCCACCCGCGCACGGATGCTCGTCAACCCGCCTCGATCCGCCGCTCGCACCCCCGGGCGCCCGGTGCGCGGGCCGCGCACGCCGGTGCGCCGGGCGCGCGTTGCTCACAGCGTGCCCTTCGCACGAATTCGAAACCCGCGCCGGATCACCCTTATGAGTGAAGTGACCGGTTGTGCGTTGAGCCTCTCCCGCCTCGAAAGTAACTTCAGTTCTGCGAACGGCAGTTGCCCCGGCCCGAGGTCGGGATCGCGCTCCGTCGACGCGGGCCGGAGCCCGCCGCACCAGGGGTTGGGCTCATCGCCCCTCATGAGGGATTGCAACGAGGGGTTGTGGCGAAGGGCTGCAACGAGCAGTGCGCACCCGCGGGCGGCGGCCGAGACGAAGGGATGTGAATGCGGATGACGGGGGCGGGCACATCGCTGCGTACGGCCGGGGGCTCGGGCTCGGTGACCGGCGGGCCGGATGCGGCCGGTCCGTGGCCGGAGGCGACGCGGGCGGCGCTGGCCGGCGCCGGAAGCCGGGAGGGCGGCGGGGACTGGGAGGTCACCGCCGGGGGCTTCTGGTGCACGGCCAGGCCGTCCGGGTCGTCACCCTTACCCGGGCAGGGCTGGAAGCTGCACGTCAGCGCGGCCTCGGCGGTGGGCGAAGCGGTGCTCGCGGCCGTCGTGCGGGTGCTCGCCGACGACCCGTGCACCTTCAAGTTCGCGGCCGGGGAGCAGCGCCTGCGGGAGCTCAACTCACGCAACGGCGACCGCGGTTCTGCGGGCAAGTTCATCACCGTCTACCCGGCGGACGACGACCAGTTCCGGCGCCTCGCCGCCGCGCTCGACCGCGCGACGGACGGGCTGCCCGGACCCGTCGTGCTCTCCGACCGGCCGTACCGGCCCGGCAGCCGGGTGCACTACCGCTACGGCGCGTTCGCGGCACGCGCCGAACTCGGCAACGACGGGGAGTACCGGTCGGTGCTGCGCGGGCCGGACGGGGAGCGCGCGGTGGACGTCCGCGGGGCCTCGTACCGGGCGCCGGGATGGGTGCGGGATCCGTTCGCCCCGCCCTCGGGCCCCAAGACACCAGCCCCGTCGAGGAAGCGGGCCGGCGGCGTGCTGCTCGCGGGGCGGTACGCGATCACCTCCGCCGTGCGGCACAGCACCAAGGGCGGCGTGTTCCTGGGGCGGGAGGCGGCGAGCGGCACCGAGGTCGTGGTCAAGCAGGCCCGCGCCCACATCGAGGTCGACCGCGCCGGAACGGACGCCCGCGACGCACTGCGGCACGAGGCCGCCCTGCTGACCGGGCTGGCCGGGCGCGGCCTGGCACCGGCCGCGATCGAACTCATCGAGCAGGACGACTCGGTCTTCCTGGTGCAGGAACGAATCGCCGGGCAGCCGCTTGGCACCTGGGTCACCACCCGCCTGCGGCGCGACGGCAGCCCCGACGTCGACTGGGCCGAGGCCGCACCGATGACCCGGGCCCTGCTCGACCTCGTCGAGCAGGTGCACGCGGAGGGACTCGTCCTGCGCGACCTCTCCCCCGGCAACGTCATGGTGCGGCCCGACGGCAGCCTGCGGCTCGTCGACCTCGAACTCGCCGCCGAGACCGGCCGGCACGCCGGCGCGGCCGGCACCCCCGGCTACCGCGCCCCCGAACAGGGCCCGGGCCGGCTCGGCCTCGTCACGGACGGCACCTGCGTCGCCGACCCCGCCGTCGACCTGTACGCCCTCGGCGGCCTCCTCTTCCTCCTCGCCACCGGCCACGACCCCCTCCTCCCGGAGGACCTCCCCCACGCCCGCCCGGTCACCGAACGCCTGACCCGCTGGCTCACCCTCGCCGCCCGCACCGGCACCACCGCCCGCCGTCTGGCACCGGCCATCCTGGGCCTCCGGGCGGACACCCCGGCGCAACGATGGGGGGTGGCGGACGTCCGCGCGGCGGTCTTCGGCGGGGACGGGGAGGGCACGCCGTCGAGTGCGAGCCCGACGGCCGAGGACCAGGACGGCGAGGCTCTGGCTCTGCGCGCGGCACCACGTGCGGCGCCGACGGCGGTCGGCGGGCGCGACGCGGCGTCCGAGACGGGCACCGCCCGGGCGGCCGTCGGGCTCAGCACTCGGCCGCCGGTTCCGGGCGGCGAGCTCACGGGCGCGGCCGGCGGACAGCGTGCGGCCACGGCGGGAAGCCCCGGGGCCACCGCGCAGTCCCGCGGCGCGCTCCGCCTCCCCGACCTCGCCGGCCTCCCCTGGCACGACGCTGCGCCGGCCATCGACCTCGACCGGGTACTGGCGGACGGCCTGCGGCACCTCGCCGTCACCGCCGCGCCCGGGCGGCGGGACCGCCTGTGGCCCGTCGTGGCGGCCGGGGAGCGGACCGATCCGTGCAACGTGCAGCACGGGGCCGCCGGGGTGCTCGCCGTTCTCGCCCGTGCGGCGCTCGTGGGCGGGCTTCCGAAGGACGACGGAACGCTCCGGGTGGCGGCGGACTGGATCGAGCGCCGCTGTGCGGCCGAGCCGGTCGTCCTGCCGGGGCTGCACTTCGGGCGGTCGGGCACGGCGTGGGCGCTCCTGGACGCCGCCCGGGTGCTCGACGACCGCGAACTCGCGGAGCGGGCCTCGGCGATGGCACTGCGGGTCGACGCCGAGTGGCCCAACCCCGATGTCTGCCACGGCGCCGCGGGGGCGGGCCTCGCCCAGCTGCGGTTCGCCGCCGACGCCGACGGCACCGCGGCGTCCGCCTTCCTCGCCCGCGCCGCGCGCGGCGGCCGTGCTCTCCTCGCGGCCGCCCGGCGGGAGCCGTACGGGCTGGTCTGGCCGGTGCCGAAGGACTTCGACTCGGCGCTCGCCGGGATCACCCACCTCGGGTTCGCGCACGGTGTCGCCGGGGTCGGCGCCTTCCTGCTGGCCGCCGCCGAGGCCACCGGCGATCCCGCGCTCCTGGCCGGTGCCGTCGAGGCGGGCCGCACGCTCGCCGCGACCGCCCGCCGCGACGGCGGCACCGGTACCGGCCCCGCGTGGTGGCCGCAGAGCGCGGACGACGCCCCGCACGTCCGGCTCCCGCACTGGTGCAGCGGTTCCTCCGGCGTCGGCACGTTCCTCCTCCGGCTCTGGCAGGTCACCGGGGACGCCACCGCCCACGAGCTGGCGCTCGCCGCCGGGCGGGCCGTGCTGGCCGGCCGCTGGCACGGCGGAGTGAGCGCCTGCCACGGTCTGGCCGGCGACGGCGAGTACCTGCTGGACCTCGCCGAAGCCACCGGCGAGCCCGAACTCCATGCCGGCGCAGAGGAGTTGGCGCACCTGATCACCGCCCGCTCCGCCCTCCGCGACGGCCTCGCGGTGCTCCCCGACGAGACGGGCACCGGGTGCGCGCCCGGCTACGGCACCGGCACCGCGGGCGTGCTCGCCTTCCTGCTGCGCCTGCGGCACGGCGGCCCCCGCCTCTGGGTGGACCCGGTACCGCCCGCCACGCGCCGGCCGACCCGCGCCACGGACGGGGTGGGCCGACCGTGAACGTCGCCACGCCGACCCGCACCAACGCGCTGCGCCGCCTGAGCTTCACCTTCGCGCCCGACGGCAGCCACGCCGCATGCCTCGCCTCGGCCGCCGACGGCGGCTGGTACGCGGAGAGCTGGCACCTCCCGGCGGACGGCGGACCGGCGGCCCCGACCGCGCTGCCACTGTCCGGCAACCGTTCGGAGAGCCTGCGCTCGCAGCTGGTCTCGCTGCCGGACGGGTCGGTCCTGGTCTGCCGGAACGACGGCGAGCGGCACGACCTCGTCCACCTGTCGTCCCACGAAGGCACGTGCACGGAAACGCAGCTGGCGACGCTCCGGATGCCCGGCCTGCGCCTCCTGCCGCTGCCCGCCGCCCGCACCGCCCCCGCCTCCCCCTCCGCCCCCGTGGCGCTCGCGCTCGGCGCCGACACCCGTCCGGCGACCATCGTCTGGCTGGTGCGGACGGACGGCAGCGAGCCCGAACAGGTCGCCGAGGTACCGGGGTTGCACGGCGGCGGGGTCTGGCTGGACCACACCGGGGCGCTGGTCGCCCTGGACCGGGTGAGCGCGGGGATCGTCCGCACCGTCGTGCTGGACGTGCGCAGCGGCGCCGTCACCCCACTGCTGGAGATCGGCGAGCGCAGCAACGACCGCCTGGTGCTGTTCGACCCCGACAGCCGCTTCGCGATGGTGCGCAGCGACGCGCCGGGCACCGACCGGCTGGGCTGGGGCGTGCTGGGCGG
This sequence comes from Kitasatospora sp. NPDC048722, assembly GCF_040650235.1. NCBI lineage: Bacteria > Bacillati > Actinomycetota > Actinomycetes > Kitasatosporales > Streptomycetaceae > Kitasatospora > Kitasatospora sp. NPDC048722. Next base: position 82,271 of record NZ_JBEZGX010000007.1, on the reverse strand, counting down.
CGGCGAGCCTCTGCGGTTCCCGGAGCGGCTGCACGTGGCGGGGATGTTCCTGCGGCCGGTGGCGCTGCGGCAGGAGGCGGACGGGCCGCGGGTGGCGGTGCAGATCGACCACGGCGCGGGTTCGGCGCTGGCGCTGTGGCGGCCCGCGGCGGGACGGCTGGACCTGCTCCCGGTGCCGCCGGGCCGGCTCGGCGCGGTCGGCCACTGGGGAGAGGCGGGGCTGCGGATGCCGTACTCGGCGCCGGACCACCCGGCGGCGCTCGCAGCGCTGGACGTGGACGCGCTGCTGGCGCACGGCCCGGCGTCCCCGGCGTCCGGACCGATGCCGCTGCCCCTCCAACTTGCCCCGCTGGGCTCGGGGTTGCCCGACCCCTGGCGGGACACGGTGCTGCCGTGGCAGCCCGGCGGCGCACGCATCCCCCGTACGCAGCCGCCCGGTTGGCGGTTGGACGGCAGCACGGCACCCGGCGACGGCGGTCGCTGGCACCCGGCCCAGAGCATCGAACTCGCCGGCCCGGCCGGACCGTTGGAGGCCGTCGTGTACGGCGGCGACGCGTGGCTGAGCAGCCCGCACCTCGTCCTGGCGCTGCACGGCGGCCCGGCGGACGCCTGGCGGCTGGAGTTCGACCCGGCCCTGCAGCGGATGGCCGCGGACGGCCTGGCCGTGGTCGCGCCGAACCAGCGCGGCTCCACCGGGTACGGCGTGCCGCACGCGATGGCGATCCGCGGCGCGTGGGGCGGGCCCGACCTGGACGACGTCCTGTACCTGCTCGACGGGCTCGCGGGGCAGCGCGCGGCGCTCGGCCTGGAGCCGCCGTCCCTGTTCGGCGTCAGCTACGGCGCGTTCCTCGCGCTGCTGGCGGCGGCGCACGCCCCGGCCGAACACGTGGCGCGCTGCGCGGTGGTCGCGCCGTTCCTGTCCGGCGCCCGGCTGCTGGCCGAAGCGGCGCCCCCGGTAAGGGCGTTGACCACCCGGCTGGGCGGCGGCGAGCAGATCGCGGACGCCCGCGGGCCGCGCGACGTGCTCCAGCTCGCGCACCGGCTGAGCGCCCCGCTGCTCGTGGTGCACGGCAACCGGGACGACGTCGTCCCGGTGAGCCAGTCCCGTTCGCTGCGGCACGAGTTGCTGCGGATCGGCCGGGTCGAGGGCGCGGACTTCCGCTACGTCGAGGCGGCCGGGTCCGGGCACGAGGTGCTGGCCGAGGAGGGCGCGGCCGTGCTGCACGAGCTGCTCGCCGCCTTCCTGCGCACCGGCCGGCCGGGCTGACCGGCCCCGCACGGCACGACACCCCACGGACTCCCGGGCCAGACGGCCCGGGGCACCACCCCGGCGCGGCGGACGGAGCCGCCCGGGGGCGATACCCGGCGCCCGCAGGCAGATCGCGGCGGGCGCGCACTCAAGGGGAGGAACAGATCATGGAGAACATGGTGGACTTCGAGACCGACCTCGCGGCGCTCCAGGAGCTGCCGGAGAGCGAGTCCGTCGAGCTGACCGGCCACGGCGCCGGCTGCCAGTACACCTGCCTCGTCCTGACCTGCCTGATCTTCACCATCAACTGATCACGGCAGCGCCAGGGTCCTCCGATGACCCACGGGCGCCGTCCCGCCTGTCCGGACAGGCGGGACGGCGCCGTCCTTCGTCACCGACCTCGTTGCAGGAGCGCCCACTTGCCCCGCCGACCCGACGGACCGACCCTCGCCCTGGGCCTCGCGCCGCCCGTCGAGGCCGCCACCACGCTCGCGCTGCCCGCCGTCCTGGCCGGGGCCGTCGACGCCGTCCTCGGCGGCGCGGACCGGTCCGCGACCGGCGCGCTCGCGCTGCTCGCCCTCACCGTGGGCACGGCAGCCGCCGCCGGCGCCACCGCCGCTGCCGCCGGACCGGCCGGCGCGGCCGACGCCACCGCCGCCCTGCGCGGGCGCCTCGTCCGGCACCTGCTCGACCTCGGGCCGGGCGGCCGGCTGCGCGGCGGCCCGGCGCCCGGCGACCTGACCGCCCGCCTGGTGGGCTCGGCCGGCGACGCGGGCGGGCGGCTGCCCGCCGGGCTCGGCGCGGTGGGCGCGCTGTTCACGTCGGTGGGCGCGATCGTCGGCCTCGGGGTGCTGTCGCCGTGGCTGGCGCTGGCGTTCTTCGCCGGGGTGGTGCCCGGCGTGGTACTGATCCGGCTGTTCCTGCGCGACGCCGGATCGGCGTTCGCCCGCTACCAGGAGGTGCAGGCGGAGCTCGCCGTGCGCCTCACGGGCGCACTCACCGGGCTGCGCAGCATCCACGCGGCCGGCGCCGAAGAGCGCGAGGCCGCGAGGGTGTTGGCGCCGCTGCCCGACCTGTCCACGGCCGGACACGCGCTGTGGGCGGCGCAGCGCCGCACGGCGTGGCAGGCGACGCTGCTGATCGCGGCGGTCGAGATCGCGGTCCTGACGACGGCGGGCGTGCTGCTCGCCGACGGCGCCCTGGCGCCGGGAGACCTCACCGCGGCCGCCGGGTGGGCGGCGCTCGGGGCCGGCCTCTTCGAGCAGGTCGAATCGCTGGTCGGGGTCGCCCACGCCCGCGCCGGACGGGCCAGGGTCGACGACCTGCTCGCGCTCCCGCCGGCACCCGTGGGAGCGGCGACGCTTCCGGCCGACGGCACCGGCGAACTCGCCTTCCGCGGCGTGGTGGTGCGCGACGGCGACCACGTGCTGCTCGGACCGCTCGACCTCACCGTCCCCGGCGGACACACGCTCGCACTGGTCGGGCGCTCAGGCTCCGGCAAGTCCCTGCTGGCCGCCCTCGCCGGACGACTGCGCGACCCGGACGAAGGCATGGTGCTCATCGACGGCGTCCCGGTCGACGAGCTGGCCCCCGACGAACTCCGGAACGCCGTCGGCTACGCCTTCGAGCGGCCCGCCCTGGTCGGCGACACCGTGCGCGACGCACTCGCCGGCGCGGGCGAGGCGGAGGCCGAGGCCGCCCGCGCGGACGGCTTCCTGCGCCGACTGCCCCGGGGGTGGGATACGCCGCTCGACGAACTGCGGCTCTCAGGAGGCCAGTTGCAACGCCTCGGACTGGCCCGACTGCTGGCACGGCCGACGCGGGTGGTGGTGCTGGACGACGCGACCTCGGGGCTCGACCTCGCCACCGAGTACCAGGTCACCGAAGCGCTCGACCGCGCCACCCTCGGCCGCACCCGCATCGTGACCGCCCACCGCGCCACCGTCGCCGCCCGCGCGGATCTGGTGGCCTGGCTGGAAGACGGTCGCCTCCGCGCCCTGGCCCCGCACACCGCTCTCCTCGCACATCACGACTACCGCGCCGCCCTGTCCGACACCGCCCTACAGGCAGCCGCCTGATGGCCCGCCACCGCATTCCGCGCGCGGAAAGTCGGGTCGGCCGACTTCCCGCGCAGCCTCCTGCGCCCTCCGCCCCCCATCGAGCACCCAACGCCAGCATAGAAAGTCAGCCGGGCCGACTTCTCACGCACGACCTGAAGCCGAACACCACAGACGCAGGAAGTCGAACAGACCGACTCCTCGTGCCAGACCTGGGAGCGGACGCCACAGACGCGGAAGGTCGGGCCGGCCGACTTCTTGGGCAGCACGCCGGGCCGTCCGGAGGCCACCAACTCCCCGACGCCCGCGTGGTACGTCGGCCCGATCGACTTCTCGCGCCGGGCCGGGGGCCGGACGCCTCGGACGCCTCGGACGCCTTGGACGCCTTGGACGCCGAAAGTCGAGCAGACCGACCTCTCCCGCACGGCTCGGCACCAGCCGCCTCCGCCGCCTCGGGCGCCGTCGCGCAACCCGGCGACGCAGGAAGTCGGCTCGGCCGACTTTCCGCGCAGGTGGCTCGTGCCTCCGCCAACTCAGGGCACCGAGCTCACCGGCGGTCCCCGCGCACCAAGGCGCCCCGCGCGAGAAGTCGGGCCCGCCGACTTCTCGTGCCACCGCCGCCCCCGATGCCCGCGGCCGCCCACCATCACCGCGCAGGAAGTCGGCGGCGCCGGCTTTCCGCTCCCCCCGCCTCTCCCGGGTGGGCGCTCCTCCTTCGGCAGCTCGCCACCACGCGCCGGCCGCTGCTGCGGTTGCTCGCCTGGTCCGTGGCCGAGGCACTGCCGCCGTTGCTCTCCGGGCTGCTCGTGTCGGCCGCCGTGGACCGCGGCTTCCTCGCCGGGCGGCCCGGGGTCGGGGTGGCCTGGCTGGCCGGGTTCGGCGCGGCCACCGTCCTGAGGGCGTTCGCGGCGCGGGCCGGGTTCCCGCACCTCGCGGCGGTCGTCGAGCCGTTGCGGGACGCGCTCGTCACACGGGTGGTCCGTGGCGCGCTCGCCCGGCCCTTCGCCGACACCGCCGAGGTCGCGCGGCTCACCGAACAAGTCGAGTCCGCACGGCAGTTGACCGCCACCCTGCTGCGCACCCTGCGCGGCGTCGGGATCACCCTGGCCGCCGCCCTGATCGGCCTGACGCTGCTCGCACCCGCCGTCCTGCCGCTCGTCCTGCTGCCGCTCCTGGCCGCCGGGCTGTTCTTCGCCCGCCTGCTGCGGCCGCTGGTGGAACGCCGCCGGGCGGTCGTACTGGCGGAGGAACGATTCGCCGCCGAGGCGGGCCGCGCCCTGCACGGCCTGCGCGACGTCCAGGCCACCGGTACGCAGCCGCAGGTGGCCGCCGCACTGGCCGAGGCGGCCGGGACGAGCGCCGCCGCCGCCCGCGCGCTGGGCCGGGCGTCCGCCCTGCGCGTGCTCGTGGTCGCGTTCGGCGGCCGGTTGCCGGTGCTGGCCGTGCTCGCGGCGGCGCCGTGGCTGCTCGCGCACGACGTGCTCACGGCCGGCGAACTGCTCGGCGTCGCCACGTACCTGCTCCAGCAACTCGATCCGGCGGTGCGGACGTTGGCCGGTACGGTCGGCGGCTGGCTGCTCGGCCTCGCGGTCGTGCTGGACCGCCTGGCCACGGCTTCCGCCGACGACGCCACGGCCGCCCGGTCGACGGCGGGAGGCTCGACCGCCCGTGACACGAGCCTGCGCCTCACCGCCCTTCGCTACGCGCACGCCCCCACCGCCGAACCGGTCCTCGACGGGCTCGACGTGACGGTCGGAGCCGGGGAGCACGTCGCCGTCGTGGGCCCGAGCGGAGCCGGCAAGTCCACGCTGGCCGGGTTGCTCGCCGGCCTGCTCACGCCCACCTCCGGCGACCTCACCATCGGCGGGGAACACCTCCCACCGGGCGACCGCACCCGGCTGGTCGCGCTGCTTCCGCAGGAGGCTTACGTCTTCCCCGGCCCGCTGCGCGAGAACCTGACGTGGCTCGCGCCGGAGGCCACCGACGCCCGACTCGCCCGTGCCATCGACGTCGTGGGTGCCGGTGAACTCGTCACGCGGCTGGGCGGAGCGGACGCCGTCCTCACCGACCCCGCCGCACTCTCCGCCGGCGAGCGCCAGTTGCTCGCGCTCGTCCGGACGTACCTCTCCCCCGCCCCCGTCATCGTGCTCGACGAGGCGACCTGCCACCTGGACGCCACGGCCGAGGAGCAGGCCGAACGGGCCTTCGCCGCCCGACCGGGAACGCTCGTCGTCGTGGCGCACCGGATCAGCTCCGCCCTGCGCGCGGACCGCGTCCTCCTCCTGGACGGCGGCCGCGGCACGCTCGCCAGACACGGGGACCTCCAGGTCCTGTCGCCGCTCTACCGGGAACTGGTCGGCCACTGGCTGGGCTCCGCACCGCGCAGCAACAGCACACCGCAAGCCGGACACGCGTCATGACGAAGCCACCGGCGAAGGCCGACACCCCTGCTCCGGCTGGCGGATCCGTGAGATGCGACACGAGAAGTCGGCGACATCGACTTCTCGTGCAGGCGCCCTGGGAGCAGACCGGGAGGAGGGGCCGTCAGCGGCCGCAGGCGGACGGCGCTGCACGGGGCAGGAGCCGCCGGGCCGTGGGGTCCGGATCTCGGCTGGCTGGGCCGAGGCGGGGACGGTCAGCGGCCGGGGACGGAGGGCGCCGTGCGAAGCCGGCGCTGCCGGGCCAGAGGTGGTCGGGATCTCGGCGCGCCCCGGCGACGGGCGGGCGGGGAGGGCGCTGCGCGGGGCAGGTACCGCCGGGGAGGGGGTGTCAGGATCTCGATAGGATCTCGGGCGCCGCGGCCGTTATGGTGGCCGGGGCACGGGCCGCGATCACCGGCTGTGGCGCGGTTCCTGCGCCCGAAACGGGGGCCCGACCGCGCATTCACAGTGCCGGGCGGGCGCCGATGCATCTGCAAGCTCCGCACGGAAAAGACGATTTTGATGTCCGACACCCTCACCGACACCACCGGACCCGCGATCACGATCAACGGGACCGACGCCGACGGGATCACGGCCGAGGACAGCGCGTCGCACGGCCGCCACCGCGGCCCGTCCTCCGCCGACGACAGCCCCGGGGCCGGTGCGCACGGCCGCCACCGGGCCGCCGGCCAGGGCTGACAAAGGGTCGGCCACCGCACCGAAGGGCCCGCCGAGAAGACTCCCGGCGGGCCCTCGCGCGTACCGGGCGTGCGCTCAGTCCAGGGTGACGACCGTCCGCAGGGCCTCGCCGCTGCGCATCTGGGCGATCGCGTCGTTGACGTCGGCGAGCGCGACCCGGTGCGTGACCATGCCGTCGAGGTCGATCCGCCCGGCCCGCCACAGGTCGACGACCAGCGCGATGGTGGACGGCACGGGTGCCCCGCCGTAGAGCGAGGGCAGCAGGCGCTTCTCGTTGAAGAACAGCTCGCCCATGGTGAACTGCGCGAGGTCGTCCTGTGCCCCCGCACCGATCACCACGACCGCGCCGCCGCGCCGGGTGGCGTCGTACGCGGCGCGGACGGTGGCCGAGCGGCCGACCGCCTCGAAGACGTAGTCGTAGCCGCCCCCGGGCAGGCCCTTGGCGGTCGCCTTGAGGCCCTCCGGGGCGACGGCGTCGGTGGCGCCGAAGGCCAGCGCCCGTTCGCGCCGCGAGACCACGGGGTCGACGACGGTGATCCGGCCCGCACCGCAGACCCGGGCACCCTGGACGGTCGCCACGCCGACGCCGCCCGCCCCGATCACGGCCACCGAGGCGCCGGGCTCGACACGCGCGGTGTTGACGGCGGCGCCGACGCCGGTGGTCACCCCGCAGCCGATGAGCGCGGCGGCCTCGTACGGGAGGTCGGCGGGGACCTTGATCACGGCGTCCTCGGCGACGACGACCTCCTCGGCGAACGAGCCGGTGCCGTAGAACCCGGACGCGTCGACCGCCGCGCCGCCCTCATCGAAGCGGAAGCCGGGCGCGCCGAGGCGCCGCAGGCTCGCGACGCAGAGGTGGCCGCGGCCGCGCTCGCAGTGCGCACAGCGCCCGCAGGGGGCCATCCAGCACAGGACGACGCGGTCGCCGGGCACGACCGACCGCACGCCCTCGCCGACCTCGACGACGTCGCCCGCGCCCTCGTGGCCGGGCACGAACGGCGCCGGCTGGGGCAGCACGCCGTTCATCGCGGAGAGGTCGGAGTGGCACAGGCTGGCCGCGCGCATCCGGACCCTGACCGTGCCGGGCCCGAACCCGACCGCCGTCACGTCGTCGCGGACGTCGAGCGTGTCCTGCCCGGTCTTGTGCAGAACGGCTGCGCGCATGGGGCTGCTCCCGGTGTGCCTCGGATCCACGGTCGCGCCGATTCTGGCACGGGCGCGGGGCGGCGACTAGAACACGTTCCAGCGGCGGTCCCGGGAGGAGGTGCCGACGTACCGTCGAGTAGGGTCCGAAAACGGATCGCCGCACCGGCGTCCGCACCCACCCCCGTACCCACCCATCACAAGGAGCCGCCCCATGTCCGACCTGCTGGAGAGCGTCCGTCCGGCGGACGAGGTGGTGGCGGCGTTCGAGGCGGCCACCGGGTTCATGCCGGTCGACGAGGGCCTCGCGCTGTACGCGGCCGCGGTCACGGCGGCGCGGCGCACCGGGCTGCCGGTCCTGGAGATCGGGACGTACTGCGGGCGCTCGGCGGTCCTGCTGGCCGCGGCGGCCCGGGAGACCGGGACGGTCGCGCTGACGGTGGACCACCACCGGGGGTCGGAGGAGCAGCAGCCGGGCTGGGAGTACCACGACCCGACGCTCGTGGACCCCGAGGTCGGGCTGATGGACACGCTGCCGACGTTCCGCCGGACGCTGCACGCGGCCGGACTGGAGGAGCACGTGGTGGCGCTGGTCGGCCGGTCGCCGCGGATCGCGGCGCTGTGGGGCCGTCCGGTCGGCCTGGTGTTCATCGACGGCGGGCACACCGACGAGCACGCGACCGGCGACTACGAGGGCTGGGTGCCACACCTCGCCCCGGAGGGCCTGCTGGTGGTGCACGACGTCTTCCCGGACCCGGCGGACGGCGGCCAGGCGCCCTACCGGGTGTACCTGCGGGCGCTCGCGGAGGGCTTCGAGGAGGTCTCCGTCACCGGTTCGCTGCGCGTGCTGCGCAGGCGTGCACCGATGCTCTAACGTCGTGCCGGAGCCGCCGGGCGGGGGGTCCGGAGGGTACGGTGGCCGCGCCACACCAGGCAGCGAGCGGCAACGGGACACGGCGGCACCAGACAGAGCGACGGCGGACGGTGGGGGCTAGCGGCACATGACGGACCAGAACAACACCGCTCCGGCGGTCTGGGACCCCACCGCCCGCGGCGGCGCCGGCGGCTGGGTCCGCGGCCCCCAGCAGCCCAACCCCCAGCAGTCCGGCCGGCCCCGGCCGGACCAGCCGCAGCAGCCCGCCGACGCCGCGCCCCCGGCGCCTCCCGCGCGCCCGGTTGCCCCGCCGCCCGGCCCGGGCGGGGTCGGCGACCAGGGCCCGCCGCTGGGCGCCCGCCCCTACCTGGCGACGGCCCCGGGCTACGACGCGCCGACCGCGCCCGCCTACCCGTCCGCCGCGCCGCCGCCCCCGCCCGTCCCGCCCGCGTCGCCGTTCCCGGCCCACGCGAGCGCCCAGGCCCCCGGCCCGTACCCCGGCCCCGGCTACCAGTACCCGCCGCGGCCCGGCTACCCGGCCCAGCCGGACCACCCGGCCGGCTACGAGGACCTGGACGACGACGAGGAGCGCCCCACCAACCGCAAGGCGCCCCTGCTGATCGGCTTCGCGCTGCTCCTGGTGCTGGCGGTCGGCGGCGGCCTGCTGATGGCGGTCAAGGACGACGACACGAAGGACCGGGCCGCGCCCGCCCCGGCCGCCACGGCCACCGACCCGGGACCGTCCGGCCCCCCGCAGCCGGCCCCGGCGCCCAGCGGTTCGGCCGGCGACCCGAACGCCACCGCGACCGACCCGGCCTCGGCGGGTGCGACGCCCAGCCCGTCCGCTACCACCGCCGGGCCGAACGCCAAGGCCCAGGCGGGCGCGCTGGACGACCTGCTCACCCAGGGCGAGAGCGCGAAGGCCCCGATCGGCAGCGCGGTGGCGAAGGTCAGCAGCTGCCCGGCCAAGGCCGACATCGCCGACGCGGCGCAGGTGTTCGACAACGGCGCCAAGCAGCGCGACGAACTGCTGCGCAAGCTGGGCGCCTTGAGCGCCTCGGACGTCCCGGGCGGCGCGGACGCCATCCAGTCGCTGAAGTCGGCCTGGCAGCTGTCGGCCGACATCGACCGGGCGTACGCGGCCTGGGCTCGCTCGGTGGCCAACCAGGGCTGCTCCGGCACCGCCCCGACCACCGCCGACAAGAAGCACGCCGACGAGCTCAACCCCCAGGCGACGCAGGCGAAGAAGGACTTCGTCGGCAAGTGGAAGCCGATCGCCGACGCGTTCGGCCTCACCGCACGGACCCAGGACAGGATCTGAACCGCTCGTGACCGGCCCGACGAACCGCCCTCCCCGCCGTTCCGCCCTGCTGCGCACCACGACGGTGGTCGGCGCGGCCGTACCGCTCTGCCTCGCGGGCTGGTTCGGCTGGCAGGCCGTCAGCCACGACGCGCCCGCCGGCGCGACGACCGCCGCCGGCACGGCCGTCGCGAGCGCCGCGCCCGGGGCGGCACCGCCGTCGACGGCCACCGCTGCGACGCCCGAGGGCACCCCGACCGCCACGCCACCCGCCACGCCGTCGGCCGCCCCCACCGCCACGCCCGGCGCCGGAAGCACCACCACGCCCACCGCCGGGGCCACCGCCTCGACCGCCCTCACCGGCCGCACGATCCTGCTCGACCCCGGCCACAACCCCGGCAACTCCTCGCACACCACCGAGATCAACCGTCAGGTCGACATCGGCAACGCCCGCAAGGAGTGCGACACCACCGGCACCGAGACCGACGCCGGCTACACCGAGGCCGACTACACCCTGGACGTCTCCCGCCGCGCCCGCGCGATCCTCACCGCCCGCGGCGCCACCGTGGTGTTCACCCAGGACGGCGACCGCCCGTGGGGCCCGTGCATCGACGAGCGCGCCAGGGCCGCCGCCGACGCCCACGCCGACGTGGCCCTCTCCGTGCACGGGGACGGCGGTCCGGCGAGCGGCAGCGGGTTCCACGTGATCATGCCCGCCAAGGTGGTCGCCGGGAAGGCGGACAACTCGGCGATCGTCGAACCGTCGCACCGGCTCGGCCTGCTGCTGCGCGAGCGGTTCCACGCCGCGACCGGCGAGCCGTTCGCCGACTACATCGCCGAGAACGGCCTGGACACCCGTTCCGACCTGGGCGGCCTCAACCTCTCGACGGTCCCCAAGGTGTTCATCGAGTGCGGTAACATGCGCAACCCGGCGGACGCGAAGCGGATGACGGACCCTCAGTGGCGGCAGAAGGCGGCCGAGGGGATCGCCGACGCGCTGACGGCGTATCTGACCTCGCGGGGCTGACTCCGGTGGCGCTCGCTGCGCCGTTTGCAACGAATTCGCCCCGTTCCCGGTCCCCGCTGTGCGCCGGTGGGGCGGTTGGCCCTAGGCTTCTGGTCCGTTCGGGGGTTCCCGGCCGGTCGGCGCGACCGGGCGGACCGCCGTCCACGAACCGTCAACGAGGGGAACGTAAGTGAATCTGCGCGCTCTCACCAGGGGAGACGCCGCCGTCGCAGGCGCGGCCGTCCTGCTCTTCATCGCCTCCTTCCTGCCCTACTGGACCTTGAGCTGCTCCGGGGCGTACTGCGCGAACATCGACACGTCGCAGAACGCCTGGAGCACCGCGCTGTTCCCCATCCTGCCCTCCATCTACCTGCTGGGCATCGCCGCCGCCGCGCTGATCCTGGTGCAGCGGTTCCAGGGCCCGGCCGCGGCCAACCGCCAGGTCCTGGGTCTGCGGCTGGACCAGTGGGGCACCGCGTTCGCGGTGACCGCGCTGTGGACGTCCATCTGGGCGCTGGGCGGCGGCAGCACCGGTCCGAGCGTCAGCCACGGCTTCGGCGCCTGGCTCGGCTTCATCTCGCTGATCGTGCTCGCCGGCGCCGCCGCGGCCGGTCCGCTGGTGCCCGCGCTGAAGGCGCCGCTGGTGACCGACCGTCCGGCCGTCCCGTACCAGGGGGGCTACCCGACGCCGGGCCAGCCCGGTCAGCCCCAGCCGGGCCAGTACGGCTACCCGGTGCAGGGCCAGGACCCGAACCAGGCCCCGGCGTACGGCGCCCAGCCCGGCGGCTACGGCTACCCGGCCCCGGGTGCGCCCGGCCCGGCCGGTCAGCCCGGCCCGCAGGACATCACCCCGGCTCCGGTCGCCGCACAGCCGGCCCCGGCCCCGGCGGCCGACTTCGCGCCGTTCTGGTTCGCCGTGCCGGCCCCGCGGACGCTGGCGCCGAAGGACAACCCGGTCGGCGCGCCGATCGGCGAGCTGGTCCCCGGTACCTGGTACCTGGCGGTCGAGCAGCGCGGCACCGCGCTGGTCGCCCAGCTCCAGGACGGCACCCAGGGCGTGCTGGCCGACACCTCGGGCATCCAGCGCGGCTGAACGGCCACGCAGCGGGAAGGGGCGGGACCACCTCGTGGTCCCGCCCCTTCCGCGTGTCGCGACCCGGCCGCCTCAGCAGCAGTCCTGGACCACCAGTCCCTCCGGCAGGTCGTCCCCGCCGAACACCGCGACCGTCGCCGGGTCGCCGCCGAGCGCGGCGACGGCGAGCAGCAGCGCGCCGGCCGTCCAGGTGGTGCGCTCCTCGGGCCAGACGGCGTCGTCCTCGAACACGTACCCGGTCCAGTAGGAGCCGTCCTCGTGCCGCAGGTGCTTCTGGATCCAGCGCAGGATGTCCACGGCACGGTCGGACTCGCCGATCGCCCAGAGCGCGAGCGCGAGTTCGGCGCTCTCGCCGCCGGTCACCCACGGACGGTCGCTGACGCAGCGCACGCCGAGGCCGGGGACGACGAAGCGGTCCCAGTCGCGCTCGATCCTGGCCAGTGCCGCCTCGCCGCGCAGCGCGGTGCCGAGCACCGGGTAGTACCAGTCCATCGAGAAGCGGTCCTTGTCGAGGAACCGCTCGGGGTGGTGGGCGACGGCGTGCCGCAGCCGGCCTGCCGCGAGCTCCCAGTCGGGCTGCGGCTCCTCCAGGTACTCGGCGACGGCCAGGCCGCAGCGCAGCGCGTGCAGGATGCTGGAGGAGCCGGTGAGCAGCGCCTCGTCGGTCGCGGTGCCGTCCTCGTCGAGGCGCCAGGAGATCGGGCCGCCGGGCAGCCGCAGCCGGACGATGAAGTCCAGGGCACGGCGGACCACCGGCCAGATCCACTCCAGGAACGCGTCGTCGCCGGTGCTGAGGTGGTGGTGCCAGACCCCGACGGCGATGTAGGCGCAGAAGTTGGTCTCCTTGGCCCGGTTGGAGACCTCGCCGTCCGTGTAGGCCGCGTACCAGGAGCCGTCCGGGTTCTGGTGGGCGGCGAGCCAGCGGTAGGCGGCCTCGGCGGCGGCGTGCTCCCCCGCGGTGTCGAGGGCCATCGCGGCCTCGGTGTGGTCCCACGGGTCGAGGTGGTGGCCGGTGAACCACGGTATGGCGCCGTCGGCGCGCTGCTCGGCGAGGATGCTGCGGACGGTGCCGGCGGCCTGCTCGGCGTCGAGCACCCCGTCGAGCAACAGCACCTCGGGGACGGCGGCCGTCATGCGCCGGCCCGCCGCGGCTTGGAGGCGTAGGCGACGAAGCTCTTACCGATGACCGGGTTGAGGGCCTTCTCGGCGGCCTTGGTGAGCGTGCTGATCACCGGGGTGCCGACGATGTCCCAGACCAGCAGCTGGTGGTAGGCCTTGACGGGCAGCGCCTTGTCGTTGTCCACGCCCACGGCGCACTTGATCCACCAGTACGGCGAGTGCAGCGCGTGCGCGTGGTGGGTGCCGTAGGGCTCCAGGCCGACGTCCTTGAGCTTGCCGAGCAGTTCGTCGCCGCGGTAGATGCGGATGTGGCCGCCCTCGACCTCGTGGTACTCGTCGGACAGCGCCCAGCAGATCTTCTCGGGCAGCCAGCGCGGCACGGTGACGGCGAGCAGGCCGCCGGGCTTGAGGACCCGGAACATCTCGTTGAGCACGCCCTTGTCATCGGGTATGTGCTCCATCACCTCGGAGATGATGATCTTGTCGAAGTACTCGTCCTCGAACGGCAGCGCCAGCGCGTTGCCCTCCATCGCGGTCGCCGACGCGCCCTCGGGGGCCTCGCCGGCCTGCTCCATCGCGGCGAACCACTTCTTGACCTCGGCGATCTCCTCGGCGTTCTGGTCGAGGGCGATCACGTTGGCGCCGCGGCGGTAGCACTCGAACGCGTGCCGGCCCCCGCCACAGCCCAGGTCGAGCACCCGGTCGCCGGGGGCGAGCGGGAAGCGCGAGAAATCGACGGTCAGCACTGCAGGGCTCCCATTCCTTTTGCTACCAAGCGTCTTGCCATCAAGCGCGTTTGACGCTTCATCAGATCTCACGCACGCCGGTCGGCGCCGCGGACCGGCCCGGACTCAGGGCACGTACCGCCAGCCCGGCCCGGAGCGGGCCCGCGCGCCGACCCCGGTGGCGATCGCCGCGCGGTAGGCGTCGGCGGTCAGTTCGGCGGCCCGCTCCCAGGTGAACCGGGCCAGCACCCGCTCGCGGCCGGCGGCCCCGAGCCGCTCGCGCAGCGCCGGGTCGTCCAGCAGCCGGCCGAGCGCCGCGGCCAGCGCGCCCGCGTCCCCCGGCGGCACGGCGAGGCAGGTCTCCCCGTCCGGCCCGGCCACCTCGGGGATCGCGCCGCCGGTGGTCGCCACCAGTGGCGTGCCGGTGGCCATCGCCTCGGCGGCGGGCAGCGAGAAGCCCTCGTACAGCGACGGCACGCAGGCCACCTCGGCCGAGCGGTACAGGTCGACCAGCTCCGGGTCGGTCAGCCCGCTGCGGAACTCGATGTGCTCCTCCAGCCCGAAGCGGCGGACCGCCTCGGCGACCGGGCCGTCCTCCTTCTGCGGCTTGCCGACCACGACCAGGTGCGCGGGCCGCTCGGTGCGGACCTTGGCCAGCGCCTCGACCAGGTACACCAGGCCCTTGAGCGGGACGTCCGCGCTGGAGGTCGTGACGATCCGCCCGGGCACCCGCGCGACCTCCGCCGACGGGGACCACAGCCGGGTGTCGGCGCCGATCGGCACCACCGAGACGGCGCCGGGCGCGGCGCCCAGGTGCTCGGTGATCTCCCGCTTCGAGCTGCCGGAGACGGTGATCACGTGCTCCAGCCGGGTGGCGACGCGGCGCTGCATCCGGGTGAAGGCGTACCAGCGGCGCAGCGACAGCCGGCGCATCCAGGTGGTGGCCGCGTCCAGCTCCAGCCGCCGGTCGACGGTGATCGGGTGGTGGATCGTGGTGACCAGCGGGAAGCCGTGCCGGGCCAGCCCGAGCAGGCCGTAGCCGAGGGTCTGGTTGTCGTGCACGACGTCGTAGCGGCCCTTGTGCCGGGCCAGGTACTGCCGGGCGCGCAGCGAGAACGTCAGCGGCTCGGGGAAGCCGCCGGTGCGCATCGTGGCGAACTCCAGCACGTCCACCGGCCCGCGGAACTCGCCGCGCCCGGGCGTGCGGAACGGGTCGTCCGCGCGGTACAGGTCCAGGCTGGGCAGCTCGACGAGGCGCACCGAACCCGGCCCCTCGACCTCGTCCAGGACGGCGTACGGCTGGGCGCCGATCACGTCCACGTGGTGGCCGAGCCTGGCCAGCTCACGGGACAGGTGACGCACGTAGACGCCCTGGCCACCGCAGAACGGGTCGCCGCGGTACGACAGCAGGGCAATCCGCAGCGGCTGCGCGGTCATCCTGGGCCCTCTTCTCTAGCTGCTATCTGTGCTGCCGGTCGCTAAAGTAGATCAGGTTTCAGTGGCTGTGGAACTCGTCATCGGCCATGTGAACAATGAGAGACCTCGAAGATACCGGCCCGTAGCTTTCCCTCTGGAGCCAGGGCTGGTGATTCCCGCCACGCCGACCCGGCCGACGCCGGGTCGACGGTGCGCCGCCCCCGTGCGGCGCACCGCCACCCACGCGCCCCCGGGAGCACCCCTTGTCGTCGCCGAGCACGTCCGCGAGCCCCGCCGCCCCACCGGCCGGCGAGCCGCCGCTGACCGCCCGCCAGGCCGAGCGCCGGCGGCGGATCCTGCGGGCCGCCACCGCCCTGGCCGCGCGCGGCGGGTACGAGGCGGTGCAGATGCGGGAGGTCGCGGAGAGCGCCCAGGTCGCCCTCGGCACGCTCTACCGGTACTTCCCGTCCAAGGTCCACCTGCTGGTCGCGGTCATGCTCGAACAGTTGCAGGGCCTCCAGGAGCACATCCGGCGCCACCCGCCGACCGACGACGAACCGGCGCTGCGGGTGGCCGACACGCTCACCAGGGCGTTCCACGCGCTCCAGCGTGAACCGCTCCTGGCGGAGGCCATGGTGCGGGCGCTGTCCTTCGCGGACCGTTCGGTCGGGGCCGAGGTGGACCAGGTGAGCTCCGCGACCGGACAGCTCATCCTGGACGCGATCGGCCAGTCCGGGCCACCGAGCGAGAGCCAGCGCGCGGCCGTCCGGGTGATCGAGCACACCTGGCACTCGGCACTGGTCTCCTGGCTCTCCGGCCGCTCCTCGATCGCCGAGGTCCGGGCCGACCTCCACACGGCGGCGCGGCTGCTCACACTGCCGTGAGGCCTCCGCGGGCCCCTCTTACTGGAACGTGTTCCTGATCCGGGCGGCCCGGTGCCCGGCATCGGCGGCTAGAGTCGACGGGCAGCAGAACTTCATCCCGTCCTTCTCCCGGGGGAAGCCGGTGCGAGTCCGGCGCTGACCCCGCAACCGTGTGGACGGCCCTGTGACGGGCCGGCCGAGTCGGAGCGCCCGGGGAGGGGCGAGCGGCCAGTCCGGACGCACCCGTCCGGCACCGTCGAGGACTACGGCAGGGCCCCGCCGGGCCCGCACCGCTCACCGAAAGGCACACCTCCACCATGCTCACCGCCGCCCGTCTGGGCGCCGCCGCACTGTCCGCCGCACTGCTCACCGGCGCCGCCGCGCCGGCCCTCGCCGACACCCCCTCCCCGTCGGCCGCCGCTGCCCCCGAGGGCCTGTACGGCAAGGGCGACCCGACGTACGACGGGGTGTGGCGCCAGTCCCTCGCGCTCACCGCGCTCGCGGCGGCCAAGGTGACCCCGGCCGACCAGGCGGTCGCCTGGCTCACCGGACAGCAGTGCGAGGACGGCGGCTGGCCGTCCTACCGGGCCGCCGGCGCGGCCTGCGACGCCAAGACCGAGGACAGCAACGCCACTGCCGTCGCCGTCCAGGCCCTCGTCGCACTCGGCGGGCACCAGGACGCCGTCGACAAGGGCGTCCAGTGGCTCAGGACCGTCCAGAACGCCGACGGCAGCTGGGCCTACAACCCCGGCAACCCGGGCGACGCCAACTCCACCGGCCTCGCCGTCAACGCCCTGTTCGCCGCGAAGACCGACCCGGCGGGCGTCGCCAAGGACGGCAAGAACGCCTTCGACGGGCTCGCCCGCTTCCAGCTCGGCTGCGCAGCCCCCGCCGACCAGCGCGGCGCCTTCGCCTTCCAGCCCGACGCCGCCTCCGGCGCCCTCGCGCCCAACGCGCTCGCCGCCGCCCAGGCCTCGCTCGCCGCGGCCGGCGGCCGGCTCCCGGTCACCGCCGGCGTCCGCTCCGACGCCGCGCCCAAGCCGCTGACCTGCCAGGACGGCGCCGCCGCCACCCCCGTCGCGCACGCCGACTCGGCGGAGGCCGCGGGGGCGTACCTCACCGCGCAGCTCGGCGCGGGCGGCAACCACCTCACCCTCACCATGCCGGGCGCCACGCCCACCCCCGACTACACCGCCACCGCCTGGGCCGCCCTCGGCCTCACCCAGAGCGGCCACCCGCAGCAGGCCGCCGGCGCGGTGGACTGGCTGACCCAGAACGGCGCCGCCTGGACGAAGGGCGGCACCGACGCGGGCGCCGCCGCGACGCTGCTCCTGGTCACCCAGGCCGCCCAGCGGGACACGGCCGCGCTGGTGCAGCAGCTCACCGCGCTCGGCCCGGCGCCGAAGGCCACGGCTCCGGCCGCCGCGGCCGCTTCCGCCGCTCCCGCCGCCGAGAAGAAGAAGGACGGCGGCATCTCCCAGTACTGGCTGATCGGCGTCGGCCTGCTCATCGGCATCGGCGGCGGCCTCGTCCTGAGCCTCCAGCGCAAGCGCGCCCCGAAGCTGTGACGTCCACCCCCCGCCACGCCGCCGGGAGCCCGGGGCTCCGGGCGGCGGGCGGGCCCGGCCGCTCTGCCGGGCCCGCCAACGCCCCCACCACCGAAGGCCGTACCGTCCCCGCCGGGCGGCTCACCGCGCTCCTCACCGGCCTCCTCGCCGTACTGCTCGTCGCCGGTTCCGCCGTGCCCGCCGAGGCGGCCGGGTACCGGTACTGGTCGTTCTGGAAGGGAGCCGACGGCGGCTGGGCCTACCAGCAGCAGGGCCCGTCGGTCCACCTGCCGGCGGACGGGAGCGTCGACGGGTGGCGGTTCGCCGTCAGCCCGGACGGCGGGCAGAACGCCGCGCAGCCCCGCGCCGGCACCGACTTCGCCGCCCTCTGCGCGAGCACGCCCCCGCAGCAGGGCCGCAAGCGCGTGGGCGTCGTCCTCGACTTCGGTACGGCCGACGACGGCGCCTCCGCCGAACAGCCGCCCGAGCAGCGCACCGCCTGCGCCGCCGTCCCCGCGAACGCCACGTCCGCCGAGGTGCTCGCCGCCGTCGCGCCGCCGCTGCGGTACGACACCAACGGCCTGCTCTGCGCGATCGCCGGCTACCCGAAGGCCGGTTGCGCCGACCAGGTCGGCGCCGGCGGCAAGGCGGGCAGCGGCACAGCGACCGGCGGGACCGCGGCCGACGGCACAACGGCCAAGGACGACGGCAGCGGCCCGGACCTCGGCCTGATCGCCGGCGGCGTCCTCGTCGCCGCCCTCGCGGCCGGTGCCGTCTGGCAGTCGCGCCGCCGCCGTCCCCGATGAGCCACCGATGAGCCGCCACCGATGAAAGCGCCCGCCATGCGCGTATCCCGTCAACTGCACCCCGGCGCCTGGTGGTTGTGGGCGCTCGGCCTGGGCGCCGCGGCCACCCGCACCACCAACCCGGCGATCCTGCTGCTGCTCGCCGCCGTCGCCGGCTACGTCGTCGCGGCCCGGCGCGGTGACGCGCCCTGGTCGCGGTCGTACGGCGCGTTCCTGCGGCTCGCACTGTTCGTCCTCGGCATCCGGCTGCTGTTCGCCGTGCTGCTGGGCTCGCCGGTCCCCGGGACGCACGTGCTGTTCACGCTGCCCGAAGTGCCCCTGCCCGCCTGGGCACAGGGAGTGCGGATCGGCGGCCGGGTGACCCTCGAAGGCCTGCTGGCCGCGCTCTACGACGGGCTGCGCCTGGCCACGCTCCTGGTGTGCGTCGGCGCCGCGAACGCGCTCGCCAGCCCGGCCCGCCTCCTGCGCGCCCTGCCCGGCGCGCTGTACGAGGCCGGGGTGGCCGTCGTCGTGGCGATGACGTTCGCGCCGAACCTGGTCGCCGACGTCCGGCGGCTGCGCGCCGCCCGCCGCCTGCGCGGCCGGACGGACAAGGGCATCGCCGCCGTACTGAGCGTCGGACTGCCCGTCCTGGAGGGCGCGCTGGAGCGTTCGGTGGCGCTGGCCGCCGCGATGGACACCCGCGGCTTCGGCCGCACCGCCGACGTCCCGCGGCGCCTCGCACGGGCGACTGCCGCGCTCACCCTGGCCGGCCTGCTGGGCATCTGCCTGGCCGCGTACGGCCTGCTGACCGCCGGGGGCGCCGGCTGGGCGCCGCCCGTCCTGCTGATCGGCCTGGCCGCCGCGTTCGCCGGACTGCTCCTCGGCAACCGGCGGTCCGTCAGGACGCGCTACCGGCCGGACCCCTGGGCGCTTCCCGAGTGGCTCACCGCCGGTTCGGGCGCCGCCGTCGCCGCACTCACCGTCTACCTCTCCACCCGCGATCCCGCCGCCTTCGCGCCCACCGTCGTGCCGCCGAGCGTCCCCGTGCTGCCGGCGGCCGCCGTCCTCGCCGCACTGCTGGGCCTGGTACCGGCGTTCGCCACCCCGACCCCGCCCCGGAGGGCTTCGTGATCACCTTCGAGCAGGTCTCCGTCCAGTACGCGGACGCTCCCACGCCGGTGTTGAACGGCCTCGACCTGACCGTCCCCGAGGGTGAACTCTGCCTGCTGGTGGGCCCGTCGGGCTCCGGCAAGTCCACCCTCCTGGGCACCGTCAGCGGGCTCGTCCCGCACTTCACCGGCGGCACCCTGCACGGCCGGGTCACCGTCGGCGGCCGGGACACCCGCACCCACCGCCCGCGCGACCTGGCGGACCTGGTGGGCACGGTGGGTCAGGACCCGGTCGCGCACTTCGTCACCGACACCGTCGAGGACGAACTCGCCTACGGCATGGAGTCCCTGGGCCTGCCGGCCGACGTCATGCGCCGCCGCGTCGAGGAGACGCTCGACCTGCTCGGCCTCGCCGACCTGCGCGACCGCGCCCTCGGCTCGCTCTCCGGCGGCCAGCAGCAGCGCGTCGCGATCGGCTCGGTGCTCGCCGTCCACCCGCGCGTGCTGGTCCTGGACGAGCCGACCTCGGCGCTCGACCCGGGCGCGGCCGAGGAGGTGCTGGCCGTGCTGCAGCGGCTCGTGCACGACCTCGGCACCACCGTCCTGATGGCCGAGCACCGACTGGAGCGCGTCGTCCAGTACGCCGACCAGGTACTGCTGCTCACCCCGGGCGCCGCACCCGCCCTCGGCGAACCGGCCGAGGTGATGGCGCACTCGCCGGTGCACCCGCCGGTGGTCGGCCTCGGTCGCCTCGCGGGCTGGCGGCCGCTGCCGCTGTCCGTGCGCGACGCCCGCCGCAAGGCCGCCGGACTGCGCGAGCGCCTCGACGGCCGACACCCGGCCACCGCGCCCTCCCCCGCCGGCTCCCCTCTGGCGGTCGCCGACCGCCTCGCCGTCCGACGCGGACCCGTCCACGCCCTGCGCGGCGTGGACCTCGCCCTCCGCCCCGGTGAGATCACCGCGCTGATGGGCCGCAACGGCGCGGGCAAGTCGACACTGCTGGGCAGCCTCGTCGGCCTGCACGCCCCCGCCTCCGGCACCGTCCGGGTGGGCGACCGCACCCCGCACCGCACCCGGCCCGCCGACCTGATCCGCCGGGTCGGCCTCGTCCCGCAGGACCCGCGCGACCTGCTCTACGGCGAGAGCGTCACCGCCGAGTGCGCGGCGGCCGACACCGACGCGGGCGCTCCTCCGGGCACGTGCCGCGCGCTGGTCGAACGCCTGCTGCCCGGCATCGCCGACACCGCCCACCCGCGCGACCTGTCCGAGGGCCAGCGGCTCACGCTCGCCCTGGCCGTCGTCCTCACCGCCCGGCCCCCGCTGCTCCTGCTCGACGAGCCCACCCGCGGCCTCGACTACGCGGCCAAGACCCGGCTGGTGGAGATCCTGCGCGGCCTCGCCGCCGAGGGCCACGCCGTGCTGCTGGCCACCCACGACGTCGAGCTGGCCGCCGAACTCGCCCACCGCACGGCCATCCTGGCCGAGGGCGAGATCGTCGCGGACGGCCCGACGGCCGAGGTCGTGGTCTCCTCCCCCGCGTTCGCCCCGCAGGTCGCCAAGGTGCTGGCCCCGGGCCCGTGGCTCACCGTCCACCAGGTGGCGGAGGCGCTGGAAGCATGACCCGCCCCGTCCCCCTCGGTTGCCGCTCCGTCACGGCTCTCTCCCTGACGTCCCTCGTCGGGGTGACGGCCTTCGGCTGGCCGCTGCTCGCCTCGACCGAGTCCGCCCTGGTCGGCCACTCCGTCGACGCCCCTTGGCTGTTCGCCCTCCTCCTCCCCCTCCTCCTCGCCGTCGTCATCGCGCAGATCAGCGAGGGCCGGTCGGCGGGCGGCGGCGCTCCGGGCCTGGACGCG
This sequence comes from Kitasatospora sp. NPDC048722, assembly GCF_040650235.1. Taxonomy (NCBI): domain Bacteria; kingdom Bacillati; phylum Actinomycetota; class Actinomycetes; order Kitasatosporales; family Streptomycetaceae; genus Kitasatospora; species Kitasatospora sp. NPDC048722. The sequence continues at coordinate 61,010 of NZ_JBEZGX010000007.1, read as the reverse complement.
AAATCCGTCGCTCTGCTGGGCGTCCTCGCCGCGGCGGGCGCCGCGCTGCGCCCGCTCGGTGCGGGCACGGCCGGCCTGGAGCCGATGTTCTTCCTGATGGTGCTCTCCGGCCGCGTCCTCGGCCCGGGCTTCGGCTTCGTCCTCGGCTCGCTGTCGATGTTCGCCTCCGCCCTGCTGACCGGCGGCGTCGGCCCGTGGCTGCCGTTCCAGATGCTCGCGATGGGCTGGGTCTGCCTGGGCGCCGGCCTCCTCCCGGGCACCGCGAGCCTGCGCGGCCGGCGTGAACTCGTCCTGCTCGCGGCCTACGGTGCGCTCTCCGCCGTCCTCTACGGCACGATCATGAACTTGCAGGGCTGGCCGTACATCGGCGGCCTCTCCAGCTCCATCTCCTTCGTCCCGGGCGACCCGCTCCCCGCCAACCTGGTCCGCTTCGCCGCCTACTGCCTGACGACGTCCCTCGGCTGGGACCTCCCCCGCGCCGCCCTCACCGTCGTCCTGTGCCTCACCCTCGGCGCCCCCGTCCTGCGCGCCCTGCGCCGCACCACCCGCCGCGCGGCCTTCGCGGCGCCCGTCGCCTTCCACCCGCCGGCCGAGTGACTGCCTACTCAATTGCCTTTCCCCGCAATCACATTGCACACTGGCGGACAGGATCGGGCAGCCTTGCGTCACGAACCGGCCGTCCTGCGGGGGAAGGGGAACCAGCATGACCCGGATGATCGGCAGGGTGCTCGCATCCGCCGCACTGGCAGCTCTCGGGCCGCTCCTGCTCACCACGCCGGCCACGGCCGGCAACGGCGAGTCCGCCCCCATCAACGCCTGAGTCGGCAACCCGGTCAAGGCCGGCCTGTCGCCCGGCCCCGACGGCATCGAATGGCCCGACGACCGACAACAGGACCCCGAACCACGAACGGCGCGCCCCGAGAGCTCGGGGCGCGCCGTTCGTTCAACGACCACTCAGGCCTTCGGGCCGGCCGACTGGACGACCTCGAAGGACCACAGGGTGGAGCCGGACGCCGCCGGGCGCTTCGGGGCCTCGCCGCCCTCTCCGCCGCCGCGGTGGGCGGCCTGCATGGGGCCCTCCATCCAGGCCTTGAAGTCCTCCTCGCTGCGCCAGCGGGTGTAGACCAGGTACTGGTCGGTGCCCTCGACCGGCCGCAGGAGCTCGAACCACTCGAAGCCGTCGGAGTTCTCCACCGCGCCGGCGCGGGAGGCGAAGCGCTGCTCCAGCACCTCCCGCTGCTCGGCGGGGACGGTCAGGACGTTGATCTTGACGACGGACATGCCGCTCCTTCTCTCTCGGGTGCTCCGAGCAGTCTCCTACACCTCACGCGATCCACGGCGGGAGCACCCGCTCGTCGTCCTTCGGCGCCATGCCGCAGGCGCCCTCCGGGGTGACGGCGTCGGGGTTGTAGGCGTGAGCGGGCGACAAACCCGCCACGATGGCGGTGAAGCCGTTCGCGGTCGAGATCTGGCGGGCCACATCAGCCGGGAGGACGACGGTGTCGCCGGCGGAGACAGCAAGCTCCTCGCCCGCCAGAGCCACGGACGCCGAGCCGCTCAGGAGCGTCCAGACCTGCTCGACGTCCATGGCGTGCAGCGGGCCCTGCTTCCCGGCGCCCATGTCAACGTGCCACATCGCAAGGGAAGTTGACCCCTGCGTCGGCGAGGCACAGGTGGTCATGACGGCGTTCGGTGTCTCGGTGCGGCGTGCGTCGGCGCGACGGATCACAGGCATGGCGAAGGAACCCCCTAGAATGGACAACGAAGTTGTCTATATGGTCAATGAGGTTGTCTATCGTGTCAAGCGAACCCGCCCCGCCCGGCTTCGAGCTGCCGCTACGCCTCCTGCTCGCCTTCCGGACGATCATCGACGAGCTGCACGAGCGCCTGGCGGACGAGGGACACCCCGACCTGCGGCCGATGCACGGCTTCGTGTTCCAGGCGATCGGGCCGCACGGCACCACCGCCGTCGAGCTCGGCCGACGCCTCGGCGTGTCCAAGCAGGCCGCCGGGAAGACCGTCGAGGGCCTGGAGCAGCTCGGCTACGTCGAGCGCGGCAGTGATCCGGCCGACGCGCGCCGCAAGGTCGTCCGCCTCACCCCGCGCGGGGTCGACTGCCTCGCCCGCTCGGCCCGGATCTTCGACGAGCTGCGCACCCAGTGGTCCGCCACCCTCGGCGAGGAGCACCTCCGGCAACTGGAGCGAAGCCTCCGGCTGCTCGCGCCCGGCGACCCGTTCCGGCTCGACACGCCGCGCTGGTTCGGCGCGCCGTAGAAGAGCGTCAGAGCGACCGCCCCTCGCCGCGGTGCGGCGGCTCGTGGCCCACCGGGTCGGGGCGGTCACGCGGGTCGGCGCAGAGACCGGAACTGAGCCGGGTGAGCAGGTCGGCGAGGTCGGCGTACTGCTTCTCGTCCCAGTCGCCCAGCAGCTCGGACAGCTGGGTGCGCCGGGCCGCGACGAGTTTCAGCGCGACCTGCTCCCCCTGCTCGGTGAGCCGCAGCGGCAGCCCGCCGTGGCGTGCCGCCAGCCCGCGGTCCTCGACCTCGCGGGCCGCCTCCTCGATGACGGCGATCGGCACGACCCGCCGTTCGGCCAGCTCGGCCGGCTCGGCGGAGCCGTGCTGGTGCATCTGGAGGAGCAGCCAGCTGGAGGCGGGCAGCAGGTCCAGGCCGGCGGTGGCGGTGATCCGCCGGAACAGGTCGTGCCGGGCCTCGCGGGTGCTCAGCACCGAGAGGGCGCGGGCGATTTCGTCCAGCGAGGAGCGTTCCACCGGGTTGAGGCCGATGGACTCGCTCAGGTCCGGCGCCGTCACGGTGGTGCGCAGCGTCTGCTCGCGCAGGAACAGCGACAGCACGAAGGCGACCACCGTGACGGGCACCGCGTACAGGAACACGCGCGTGATCGACTCGGCGTACGCGTGGTGGACGGCCGTCTGGACGGCGGCCGGCAGGCTGCTGACGACGCGCGGGTCGGAGCTGATCGCGTCGGGTCGGAAGCCGGGCGGCAGCGGCACGCCTTGCAGCGCGTCCGCGAGCCGGGACCGCAGGCCGCTCGCGAAGATCGTCCCGAAGACGGAGACGCCGAACGAGGCACCGATGGAACGGAAGAAGGTCGCGCCCGCGGTGGCGACGCCGAGGTCCTGGTAGCCGACCGAGTTCTGCACGATCAGCACCAGCACCTGCATCACCAGACCCAGCCCGAGGCCGAAGACGAGGAAGTAGAGGCTCATCTCCCCCGTGCCGGTGTTCTCGTCGAGCCGGGAGAGGAGCAGCAGGCCGACGGTGGTGACGGCCGTCCCGGCGATCGGGAAGATCCGGTAGTGCCCGGTGCGGGCGACGATCTGGCCGGAGCCGATCGAGGTGGCCAGCATGCCGAGCACCATCGGCAGCATGTGGATGCCGGACATGGTCGGCGAGACCTGCATGACGACCTGGAGGAAGGTCGGCAGGTAGGTGAGCGCGCCGAACATCGCGAAGCCGACGACGAAGGAGATCACCGCGACCAGACTGAAGGTCCGCGAGCGGAACAGCCGCAGCGGCAGGACGGGTTCCTCCGCCGTGCGCTCGACCTGCACGAAGGCGACGAGCAGGACGAGCCCCAGCACGCCGAGCCCGACGATCTGCCAGGAGCTCCACGCCCACGTGGTGCCGCCGAGCGAGGTCATCAGCACCAGGCAGGTCGCGACGGCGGCGATCAGCACGGTGCCGAGGTAGTCGATCCGGTGCTCGCGCTTGACCTCGAGGCCGTGCAGCACCGCCGCGATGACGACCAGGGCGACCACGCCGATCGGCAGGTTGATGTAGAAGACCCAGCGCCAGCTGAGGTTGTCGACGAACAGGCCGCCCAGCAGCGGCCCGAGCACGCTCGTCACGCCGAACACGGCGCCGAACAGGCCCTGGTACTTGCCGCGGTCGCGGGGCGAGACGAGGTCGCCGACGATCGCCTGCGAGAGCACCATCAACCCGCCGCCGCCGAGGCCCTGGATCGCTCTGAAGGCGATCAACTCGCCCATGTTCTGGGCGATTCCGCAGAGCACCGAGCCGAGCAGGAAGATGACGATGGAGGCCTGGAAGAACCGCTTCCGGCCGTACATGTCGCCGAGCTTGCCCCAGAGCGGGGTGGCCGCGGTCGAGGCGAGCATGTAGGCGGTGACCACCCAGGACAGGTGTTCCAGGCCGCCGAGGTCGCTGACGATCGTGGGCAGCGCGGTGGAGACGATGGTCTGGTCGAGCGCGGCGAGCAGCATCGCCAGCAGCAGGGCGCCGATCGGCACCCAGAGGTTGGGGACGGTGACCGCCGGCGGGCCGGGCTCGGGCGCCGGGCTCCGGCCGAAGGCAGAGGGAGGCTCCCGAGGGTCCGTCATGGCGCCTCCTGGCGTCTGCGTGGGTCGCGGGCCGGGCGGGAGCGGACGGCCCTGGCGGATGATCACTCCCAGCCACCATGCTGTCAGAATTGCCCTGCTTTGTGCCGCCTGATTGAGCCGAACGTAAGCGCCCCACCTGTCAACCGAGCACGGACCGTTCACCGGGGGCCAACCACCACCAACCGGCACAACCCCACCGTGGACGGCCGGACGGCCCTGTCCCCCCTCCGGGACGTCCTGCATAATCAGGCCCGATCGTGCGACCCGGGACCGCCCGGCCGCGCGCCAGAGAGCACGAGAACCGAGAACCGAGGAGGGCCGGCCCATGCCGGACCAGCACTGCCCGACGTGCGGCACCGCACGCTCCGCCGGGTGCGGCTGCCTCCCGGACCGGAGTCTCGACGAGACCGCCGTCCTCCCGCACGTCGAGGGCCCGCCCCTGGTCCGCCCGTACGTGCCGCAGGCGGCCGGCCAGGTCGCGGAGGAGCCGCCGGGCGCCGCGGCACCGCACACCGCACCCATGGCCGCGCCGCCGCTGGGGCCCGACGCGGACGCGTACGCCACCACCGTCCTGCCGCCCGTCCCCGGTCCCGCTCCGGACGCGTACGGACCGAACACGCACGCGCCCGAGGCGTACTCCCCGGACGCGCACGCCCAGGACGGCTACGCGACGACCGCGATGGCGCCCGTGCCGCCCGTCCCGCCCGGAGACGACCTCGGCTACTTCCCGTTCGACAACGCCGAGCCGGGCCCGGAGGCCGCCCCCGTCACCGGCCGGGCCGCGCGGAGAGCCGCCGAGCAGGCCGAGCAGAGCCCGCTCGCCCGGCACAAGCTGCTGATCGCGGGCGCCGGCGCGGGCCTGCTGGCGCTCACCGTCGGCCTCGCGTACGCCGTGACGCCCTCGTCGCAGCCGGCACAGAAGGCGCAGCCCGCGCCCACGTCGCTCGCCCCCGCGCCCGCGGACCCGACCACCGATCCCGCCCCGCAACCGAGCGCCGTGGCGCCGACGAGCGACACCCCGAGCCCGACGGCCACCCGGACGGCCAAGGCGAGCCCGACGAGGACGCCGACACCCACCCCGTCCCACACCCCGACGCCGACGCCGACGCCCACCCCGACGCCCACGCCGACCCCCACCCCGACGCCCACGCCGACCCCGACGCCGACCCCGACCCCCACGCCGCGTCTCCTGCAGCTCGGGATGGTCGGCGCCGACGTCAAGGCGATGCAGCAGCGACTCGTCAACGCCGAGTGCGGCTTCGTGGACGGCTCGCTCGTCACCGGCACCTTCGACTACTGGACCCAGTCGGTGCTCATCAGCTACCAGCACGACAACCGGATCAAGGGCGAGAACGGCGTCTACGGCCCCAAGACCCAGGCCATCCTCGCCGCGGACCCCGGCTGCTGATCCGTCCCCGGAGGGGCGGGCGCGTCAGCCCGTGACGGCCCCGACGATGCTGACGCCCGCCAGCACCACCATGATCGCCGCCGCGACGCGGACGATCAGCTTCATCGGCACGTGCTTCAGCAGCTTCTGCCCGCCGACGATCGCGATCCCGCCGACCGCGCACAACGCCAGCCAGGAGCCGATGCCGACGGCCAGCGGATCGGCGTACTTGGCGGCCAGGTTGGCGGTCATGATCTGGGTCAGGTCGCCGAACTCGGCCACCGCGACGACCACGAAGCTCGCCCCGGCCACCTTCCAGAAGCTGCTGGAGGACGGCTCCTTGGCGGCGTGCCCGTCATCGTCGCCGCCGCCGTGGAAGAGCAGCATCGCGGCGCCGGCCAGGAACAGCGCGCCGGTGACGCCCTCGACCCAGCGGTGCGGCAGGAGCGAGAGCAGGTGCCCGGCCACCAGGGCGATGCCCACCTGGAGGGCGAAGGCGGCGGCGATGCCCGCGAAGACGTAGCTCGCGCGGTACTTCGTGCCGAGGACCAGGCTCGCCAGGGCGGTCTTGTCCGGCAGCTCGGCCAGGAAGATGATGCCGAACGTCAACGCGGCTACGGTCACACTCATCGGAGGATTCCCTCGGTCGGGCCGCCGGCCCGCGGCAGCTCCGTCAGGGGACGCCTCGGCCCGACAGCACTGGAAACGGTCACAGCACTGCGGCCGAAGGTCTCGCCGACACCGGTCTCACGACCGCGTGCCCCGGGCGCCGGGCCCGTGGGGGCCAGTATGTCGACGGTCCGGTGGAGGGCTACTCCCCTTCAACGCCGTCCAGGGTACCCGACGCCGGGTGGGCCCCCCACCCGGTGGGAGGTCGGCCGCCGTCACCAGCCCGCGCCCGACCAGCTCCAGGACCACCACGACAGCAGCCGCCTCCACCGCCAACAGGCCTACCAGCACGAACAGTTGGACCGCACCGGCCTGCACCGGGGAGGCCCCGCCGAGCAGCATGCCGACGAAGGCACCGGGGAGCGTCACCAGGCCGACGGTCCGCGTCTGGTCCAGGGCGGGGACGAGCGAGGTCGCGGCGGCCGTCCGGCAGATCTCCAGCCGGGCGTCGCGCTCCTCGAAGCCGAGCGCCAGCGCCGCCTCCACCTCGCCGCGCCGCTGCCGCAGCTCGTCCAGGGCGCGCCGCCCGGCGAGCGAGGTGGCGGTGAGCCCGCCGCCGATCAGGATGCCCGCGACCGGGATGACGGACAGGCCCTTCGGCGGCAGCAGTCCGACGGCCAGCAGCAGGACGAGCACCGGCAGCACCCCGGCGCCGATCGGGGCCGCCGCCCACACCCAGCCCGGCCCCGGGGTCATCCGCCGTCCGGCGGTGCGCACCGCGACGGTGAACATCAGCAGCACGAACAGCGCCGACCACCACAGGGAGCCGACCACCCAGGTGATCACCGCTGCGACGGCCGCGAGCTGCACCACCGCCCGCAGCCCGGCCCGCAGCACCGCGTGCCCGTGGCCCAGCAGGCCCCACCCGGCCACCGCGACGGCGGCCAGCAGCAGGACGGCGGCCACCACCCCGAGCGCCGGGGTGACGGGCAGCAGCTGGCCGCCCGACGCGGCGAGCGGCACCCCGGCGCCGGGGTGCCCGAGCAACGGGCTCGGATCCGGCAACGGACTCAGATCCGGCAACGGGCTCAGATCCAGCTGGTGAACCACATCCGGTCCTGCCAGGACGTCAACGGGATCACCTCCGCCGTGTAGAGCGGGTAGAAGAAGGCGAAGCACCCGACGATCGCGAGCACGATCAGCCCGGCCGCCGCCGCGCCGATGCGCCGCCGCTCGGGGGTGCTGCCGGCCGGGCCGAGGATCGCGCCGAGCATCTGGGCGACGGCCAGGCACAGGAACGGCACCAGCACGACCATGTAGAAGGAGAAGACCGTCCGCTCCTGGTACTGGAACCACGGCAGGTAGATCCCGGCCACCGCGCACAGCACGGCGCCCGAGCGCCAGTCGCGGCGGAAGAACCAGCGCCACAGCAGGTAGACGAGCGCGAAGCAGGCCGTCCACCAGAGCAGCGGCGTGCCGAGCCCGAGGATCTGCGCCGAGCAGCCGCCGGGCGTGGTGCAGCCCCGGGTGCCGATCGGGACCTGCTCCCAGTACATGGACACCGGGCGGCCCATGACCAGCCAGCTGAACGGGTTGGACTGGTAGGTGTGCGGGGTGCTCAGCCCGGTGTTGAAGTCGTACATCTGCGAGTGGTAGTGCCACAGGCTGCGCAGCGGCGCGGGCACCCAGCTCATCGGGACCTGCGGCAGCGGGATGCCGAGGACGCTGTCCGGCGAGAGCCCGGCGCGGTCGTCGGCCCAGTGCCGGTCGTACCCGCCGCCGTTCGCGCCGTTGGCCAGCCAGCCGCTCCAGGCGCCGACGTAGACGACGACGGCGGAGCCGACCATGGCGAGGAAGGCGGGGACGGCGTCCCGGCGCAGCATCGAGCGCCAGGGGTGGCGGGCGCCGGCGGCGCGGCGGCCGGACTGGTCCCAGAGGACGGTCAGGATGCCGAAGGCGGCGAGGACCATGACGCCGTTCCACTTGACCGCGGCGGCGGAGCCGACGAACACGCCGGCGGCGATCCGCCACGGCCGCAGGCCGAGCCGGACGGTGTCGCCGTCGGTGACGCCGGCCAGCCGGGCGCGGACGTGGTCGCGGTCGATCAGCAGGCTGCCGAACGCGGCGAGGACGAAGAACATCTGGACGCCGTCGAGCAGGCCGACCCGGCTCATCACCAGCTGGAGGCCGTCGACGGCCATCAGGAGGGCGGCGGTGCAGCCGATCAGGGTGGAGCCGAAGAGGCGGCGGCCGATCCGGGCGAGCATGAGCACGGTGACCGTGCCGAGCAGGGCGGTCATGAACCGCCAGCCGAAGGGGTGCAGTCCGAAGAGCTGCTCGCCCACGGCGATCACCCACTTGCCGAGCGGCGGGTGGGCGACGAACTCCGGGGCGGAGGTGAGCGGGACGCCCTGCGGGACGGCCAGGATGTCGGCGTTGGCGTGGTCCGGCCAGCTGCCCTCGTAGCCCTGCTCGAGCAGGGACCAGGCGTCCTTGGGGTAGTACGTCTCGTCGAAGACGAAGGCGTTGGGGTAGCCGAGGTTCCAGAACCGCAGCAGGCCGGCGAAGAGCGCGACGCCGATCGGTCCGAGCCAGCCGAACCACGCGGCCCGGTCGGCCGCCGCGACCAGCCGCCCGCGCGGGGCCGGTCCGGGGTCCGGGGCCGGTGCCGCCGGGGGGTGCGTGAGCGCCGCTTGCGTCATAGCCTCGCCGATTCGCCGGTGTACCGCTGTGCCAGTGACCGCCGTGCCGGCCGGGGCCGGGCGGTCGACAGGCACTGACACTATGTGGCGGTGGTCGCGAAGCCAAGCGCGACGGGCGCCGGCCGGGTGACCCGGTCGGCGCCCGTGCGCGCGGTGTTCGTCGAGCCCTGCTCACGCGGCCGTCTGGAGCTCCCGGACGGGGATCGCGTGGACGACGGCCGGGGCCGCGTTGTCCTGCTCCGGCGTGAGGTGCGGGCGCAGCCGCAGGGCCAGGGCGACGATCAGCAGGGTGGAGCCCGCCATGGCCGCGAGGTAGAGCGGCCAGGTGCCGGAACCGACCAGCAGCACGCCGACGGCCGGGCCGACCGCGATCGCGATCTGCTTCACCAGGGCGTAGCCGGCGTTGTAGGTGCCGAGCAGCCGGGCCGGGGCGAGGTCGGCGACGATCGGGCCCATGGTGGGCGCGAGCAGCGACTCGCCGACGCCGAACAGGGCGTAGATCGAGACGATCGCGACCGTGGCGGCCATGGTCTCGGTCCGGATCAGGCCGGCCACGAGGGCCATCGTCCAGGCGCCGAGCCAGACCACGCCGGCCGCGGCCATGGCGGTGGTGCGGCGGCGGCGCGCGGTGATCCGCACCATGAACATCTGCAGGACGACGATGGTCAGCGCGTTGGCGCCGATCGCGAAGCCCAGGGTGGAGGGCGCGGTGCCGACGGTGTCGGTGGCGAAGGCCGCGACGCCGGACTCGAACTGGCCGTAGCAGGTGAAGAAGATCAGCCCGGCGAGGACGCAGAGCCGCAGCATCGCCTTGTCGGCGACCAGGGCGCGCAGGCCGGTCGGGCCGTCGGTCTTCTCGTGGACGGCGGTCAGCCGGACCTGGGGCATCCGGGCGGTGCCGGTGACCAGGGCGAGGCCGAGGAAGGTCGCCGCCTCGATCGTGAACAGCCGGGTGAGGCTGGCCGGGTCGGCCACGTTCACGATCTGCCCGCCGACCAGCGCGCCGATGCCCATGCCCAGGTTGACCAGGGTGAACTGCAGCGCGAAGGCGTGCGCCCGGGTGGCCGCGGTCGAGCAGCGGACGATCATCGTGGCGAGCGCCGGCTGGCAGGTGGTGACGCCCGCGCCGAACAGGAACGAGGAGACCAGCAGGGCGGGGGTGCCGGTGGCGTGCCCGAAGGCGAAGGCGCCGGTGGCGGCGAGCGCGGTGCCGGCCAGCAGAACGGGCCGGGGACCGTACTTGTCGATGCCGCGGCCGGTGAACGGCAGGACGGCGAGCGCCGCGAGCGCGAAGACGGTGAACACCATCCCGGCCGCCAGCGAGCCCAGCCCGCGCACCTGGTCCACGTACACGAACATGTACGGCATCGTGAACCCGCTGCCGAACGCGCTGAGCGCGTTGCCGATCTGGACGCGGCGCAGCGGGCCGCCCGCCCCGCGTCGCTGCTGCCTCTGCTGCTTCACCGTGCCGGTCACCGTGCACACCCCTTCTTGGAGATTCGACTGGATACTCTTAAGTCCAGAAGATTTCAGAGCTAAAGTTTGACGAGATAAAGTCTTAGCACCAGAAGAGTGTGGAGTCAAAGGCTTAAGAGATGCACGCCCCCGTGCGACACTGGTCCGCATGACTACGGACAAGCCCGCTCCGGCCAAGCCCAAGGAGCTCGGCATCGCCGAGCAGGTGGCCGTCTACCAGCGGGAGTTCCCCACGGTGGACCCGCAGGTGGAGACCATCGTGCAGACCCTGAACCGGGTCTCGCGGCGGATGGGGGTGGCCTACGACCGTCAGCTGACTGTGCTGGGGATCACGTCCGCGGAGTGGGAGGTGCTGAAGGCGCTGGTGGTCTCCGGCAGCCCCTACCGACTGGGACCGGGCGAGCTGGCCAAGCGGCTCGGGCTGACCCCGGCGGCGATGACGCACCGGATCGACCGGATGGTGGCCGAGGACCTCGTCACCCGGGAGCGGGACGAGTCCAACCGGGTGCGGGTGATCATCGAGCTGACCGAGAACGGCCGCGACAAGTGGCTGGAGTCGATGCGGATGGCGGCGGTGTTCGAGGAGGAGCTGCTCCAGGACATCGAGGGCGAGGAGCGGGCCGTGCTGTCGGCACTGCTGGCCCGGATGCTGCGGCGCATCGAGGAGAGCCGACCGGACGCGTCCGGGCGGGCCGCGGACCTCGCGTAGCGGCCCCGCACATGGCTCCGGCCCGCCGGGGGAGTGTTCTCCCCCGGCGGGCCGGACGTCTTTCGGTTCTCGGTGCGAGGGTCCGTCAGGCCCTCAGTCGTCCTCGGGATGGGGCCCGGGCGTCAGCAGGGGCCGTTGTCGGTCCAGACGCCCCACTGGCCGCTGAGGGTCGGGTCCTCGCCCTTGGTCCACCACTTGTTGGTGTAGTAGTGGCCCTTCCAGGAGACCTTGGTGCCGCCGGCCGCGTAGGTGGCGTTCGGGTCCCAGCTCGGGGCGGCCGGGCAGGTGGCCGGCGTGCCGGTGGGGGTGCCGGTCGGCGTACCGGTCGGGGTGCCCGTGGGGGTCCCTGTCGGCGTGCCGGTGGGGGTTCCGGTCGGGGTCTGGGTCGGGGTCGCGGTGGAGCTCGGGGTACCGGTCGGCGGGGCCGGGCAGGCCGCGGCCGAGCCGTTGGTGGCGTTCACCATCGTGTCGAATAGGGAGGTGTTGGTCCCCAGGTCGTACAGCGAGAAGGCGAAGGAACCGCCGAGGCCGTTGCAGTGGGCGTAGTCGAGCTTGGCCTGGATCGACCGGGTGTCCTCACCGCTCCAGAAGGTGGTGCCGTCGTAGAAGTACGTGGCCTTCGCGGCATCGTCCCAGAAGGTCTTGGACGGGTTGTCGACGAAGCCCGTGAGCTCCTTGTACATCTGGATGCCGGGGACATTGCCGGACATCGCGGCGCCGGCGGCGGGGCTGGCGGCGGGCTGGAACAGGCCGTTCCGGCCGTTGTTCGGGACGCCGGTCCAACCGCGGTAGTAGAACGGCACACCCATGTTGATCTTGTTGGCGGGGAAACCGCCGGGGATGCCGTAGTCCGGGTCGCCGACCGTCCAGGCCTTGACGGCATTATCGATCGAGTACTTGCCGTGGCCCGGCTTGGCCGGGGTCATCGGGTCGTTCGGGCCGGAGTAGAGCGGGGCCTGGTGGTTGGTCGGGCCCTGGGCGTCCCAGCCGCCGTGCATGTCGTAGGTCATGACGTCGAGGAACGTGAGGTACTGGCCGATCTTGTCGGTCTCGACGTTCATGATCTTGTCCTGGCCGGCGCCGACCGCCGCCGACAGGGCGTAGGTCTTGTTGTCGGCCTTGCCCTGCGCGTCCAGCTGGCTGCGGAACTCCTGCAGCAGCAGGGTGTAGTTCTGCTTGTCGGCCGGGCTGGAGATGTTGCCGGTGTGGCCGCCGCCGCCCGGGTACTCCCAGTCGATGTCGACGCCGTCGAAGACGCCGGCCGCCGAGCCCGGGCCACCGTAGCCGGCCTCGCTCGGGAGGTTGCCCTTGATGAACATGTCGATGCAGGACGAGACCAGGTGCTTGCGCGAGGCGTCCGTGGCGGCCGCCGACGAGAAGTACTTGGAGTAGGTCCAACCGCCCAGCGAGATCAGCACCTTGAGCTTCGGGTTCTTCGCCTTCAGCTTCTTCAGCTGATTGAAGTTGCCCGCGATCCCCTGGTTCCAGACGTCGCCGACGCCGTCGACCGAGATGTCGGCGCCGAAGCTCTTCTGGTAGTCGGCGAACGCGTCGCCCGCACCGTCACCCGCGTTGGGGTTGTTGTCGTTCGTGTCCGCGGCCTTGGTGGCCTCGAAACAGCCCAGGTCGGTCGGGTTGATGTTGGCGAAGTCGTAGATCAGGTAGTCCAGCTTCCCGGCCACGCCGGTGTCCTGGATCGTCTTCGGGTAGTACCCGTTCGCGTAGATCGACCACTGGTCGAAGTAGGCGACCTTGATGCCGCCGCTGGTGGCGGGCGCGCCGGTGGAGTTGGTGGTCGCGGCGTTGGCCGCGCCGCCGCCGGAGAGGGCGAGGCCCGCGCCGAGCAGCAGGGAGGCGGTGGTGCCGGCCGCGATCGCGGCCAGGCTCTTCGGGCGCCGACGGCGGACGCCTTCCTGAGCCGGGGTCCCGGCCCTTTCAATGCGTGAGCGCAGCATGGGTGCGTGACTCCTGGGTGTGGGGGTTCCGTCCGCTCCGGGGGCGCCGTCCGGAGTGGGGCCGGACGACCGGAGCATGACAGATCAAGGAAGGGAATCGAGCGGGATCAGGCCGTGACGGACACCGGGATGCGCCGAACCGGCGCCGGCGGCCGTACGGCCGCTGACGCCGGTTCAGGGGCTCCCTGCACCTGGGCAATAAAAATGGACTAGACCAACTCGCCCGTCAAGAGGGGCCGTCGGGCCTTGACCCGCACTTAAGGTTCGCCTCCCCCACGGGCACCCCCGGCCACCTGCGGGCCGAGCCGAAACCCACGCCCTAGTAGCGGACGGCGTTCGCCACGACGGCCTTGACCGTCCCGGACAGGTCACGGTTGCTCTTCGCGGTGGCCTGGGCGCTCTGCCCGGCGGCCACGTCGTCCAGGGTCACCGCCGTCGCGTCCTGAACCTGGCCGGACCCGTCCGTGAAGTTGACCTGGACGACGTACCGGTACGACTGCTGCCCGTGGTTGGTCACGGTCAGCTGCGCCTGCGCCTTGCCGTCCGAGCCGATCGTCACCGCGCCCACCGCGACATCGGCCTTGGCGTCCAGCCCGCCCTTGACCCCCGCCACGGCGGACGAGGCCGCCGAGAACGCCGCCGAGGCCTGCGCCTCCACCGAGGCCACCGCCGAACCGATCCCGCCGGCCGCCGAACCGACCCCGCCGGCCGCCGAGGCCAGCGCGGAGGCCGCCGACGCGGCGGCCGAGGCGCCCTTCTGGATCTCGGTGGCGGCCGTGGACACCGCGCTGCTCGGGCTCTTGCCCGAAGAGCATCCCGCCAGCACCGCGACCGCGACCACCGCGGCGACCAGCACCCCTGCCACGGAGCGGCGTTGGCGGCGTAGCAGCGGGGCGTCCGGTGGCTGCGCGGTGACCCTGTGGGTGACCCGGGTGAGCGGCTGGCGGTCCATGGGCGGTCTGTCCCTTCTGGTGTCCTCTGGCGCTCGGGCAGCCCGGCACGCCTCCCGGCCCACCCTGCGAGACCCCGGGTGGAGCCGCCAGCGGGGTGGCGCCTCCGGGTGAGCCGGGGGACGCCGCCGGCGTCAGGACAGGCCCGCACCCTCCTGCCCCTCCGCCTCCATCACGGCCCGTTCCTCGCGCAGCCGCACGACGTGCCGGCGCCGGGCCACCACGCCGTACGCGGACGCGGCGCTCGCGACGAAGGCCAGCGCGCCGACCCACGGCCGGTCGAAGGCGTGGCCGGTCACGTGGTCGAGCGAGTACCGGCCCGGGCCGGCCAGGCCCAGCGCCAGCCCGGTCGCGCCGAGGAACGCCGGGTACTCGTAGCCGCCGGAGGTCATGAAGAAGCCGGCCGGGGCGTGCACCGCAACGGCGCCGGCCATCGTGCCGGCCACCACCGCGCCGGCCGCCGGCGTGGCGAGGCCCGCCACCAGCAGCGCGCCGCCGCCCGCCTCGCCGAGGCCCGCCGCGATCGCGCTCTCCCTGGCCGGGTGGAAGCCCATGTGCTCCATCGCCTTGGTGGTGCCCTCCAGGCCGCCGCCACCGAACCAGCCGAACAGCTTCTGGGTGCCGTGCGCGATCAGCACCCCGCCGACCGCGCCACGCAGGGCCAGCAGGCCCAGGTCCCTACGGTTCAGACACATGTCGCAACCTCGTTCCCGCGGTGGTGGTCCTCCGTCCATGGGACCCGAGACCGCGCACCCGTTCGAGCCGGGACCGCCATCCGGGCGAATCCTCCGCCGACCGGGAATGGACCGCCGCCCCGGCCCGCGGCCGCGGTCATGCTGGGCGGATGTTCGTCTTCAACCTGGTCAGCGCGTTCATCACCTTCTTCGCCGTCGTCGGTCCGCCGAAGGTCCTGCTCGCCTTCGCCCGGTTGGCCGGCGACAGGACCACCGCCGAGCTGCGGCGGCTGGCGGCCTGGAGCACGCTCGCGGCGGCCGTGATCGGACTGCTGCTCGGCTTCACCGCGGACGGGGTGACGACCTTCTTCCACATCAGCGACCAGTCGCTGCAGCTGGCCGGTGGAACGATCTTCTTCCTCTACGCCGTGGCCCTGGTGTTCGGCGTCCACCTCGCCGAGAACCGGGAGGACGGTCACCTGCCGAACCCGATGCTGGACGGCTTCCGCCAACTGCTCCTGCCGTACGTCGCCAGCCCGCTCGGGATCACGGCCGTCCTGGTGGCCTCGCTCGCCCGGGACGACTGGGCCTGGAAAGCCTCCGTCACCGGGGCCTACGTGGCGGTCGTGCTGATCAACTACGTGTGCGTGGCCCTGCTCGCACCGCTGCTCAAGCGCACCCACCGCACCCTGCTGGAACTGCTCTCCCGGCTGCTCGGCCTGCTGCTGGCGGCGGTGGGCGTCGAGCTGTTCCTGAACGGCCTGGCCGGGCTCGGCGTGCACATCGCCGAGGGGCACTGAGCCCGGCCGGCCGGTCGGTCAGGCCGCCGGGCGGGCGGCGGCGAGACGGGCCAGCACCTCAGCGATCCGCTCCCGCACCAGCGGGTCGGCGACCAGACCGTCCGCACCGACCGCCCCGCGGTCCAGCGGGATCCGGACACAGGCCTCGTCCACGACGGCCGCGCCGGTGTAG
Source organism: Kitasatospora sp. NPDC048722 (assembly GCF_040650235.1). Taxonomy (NCBI): domain Bacteria; kingdom Bacillati; phylum Actinomycetota; class Actinomycetes; order Kitasatosporales; family Streptomycetaceae; genus Kitasatospora; species Kitasatospora sp. NPDC048722. Next base: position 45,213 of record NZ_JBEZGX010000007.1, on the reverse strand, counting down.
CCCAGGACGGTGCGCAGGGTGGCCACGGCGCCCTCGCCGCGGCCGGGGGCGGCGCAGTTGATCCAGGCGGCCGGCTTGTCGGAGATCTCGACCCCGCCGACCGTCCAGTCCAGCAGGTTCTTGAACGAACCGGGCAGCGTGCCGGCGTACTCCGGGGTGCAGATCAGCAGCGCGTCGGCGGCCTCGATCGCGGCGCGCAGCGCGGCCACCGCCTCCGGCAGCGGGTCGGTGTCGTGGTCGGGGTTGAAGTGCGGGAGCGCGGCCAGCCCCTCGTAGTAGGTCGCGCGCAGGCCCGCGGCCCCGGCGGCGAGGGCCGCGGCCGTCCGCAGCACCGTCTCGTTGGAGGATCCGGCGCGGAGGCTCCCGGTCAGAAGCAGGATGTGACGCTCGTTCGACATGCCGAGGAACCTACTCCCCGGACCCCGGGACCGGGCAGTGGGATTTCCCCGGGGCCGCCACGGGACTCACGGCACGACGACCGTGCGCCACGGCACCGGACTGGAGAGGATCATCGAGCTCGACGGCTGGCCGTAGCCGCCGAGCCGGTCGCACAACAGCTCGAACTCGGCCATCGTGGGCGCCGCGACCAGCAGCACGCAGCAGGCCCCGCCGGTGACCCGGTGCAGCTGGAGGACCTCGGGCCAGTTCGCCACCTCCGGGTCGCGCAGCACGCAGCGCGGGCCGTAGCACTGGATCTGGACCAGCGCCGTGATGGGCAGACCGGCGCGGGGAAGGTCCACGTGGGCGTGGTAGCCGGTGATCACCCCGTCCGCCTCCAGCCGCCGGACCCGTTCGGCCACCGCGGGTGCGGACAGGCTCACCCGGCGGGAGAGTTCGTTGTACGAGAGCCTGGCGTCGGCCTGGAGCTCGGCCAGCAGGCGGCGGTCGACGGCGTCCATGGCAGCTCCCTGGGTGGTGTGCGCGTGGCGCGCGAGTGGCTGAAATCGGCGGTCTTACCGATCGTAAAGGGAATCGGCGCAACGCCTCGCGAACAACAGCCCGAGGGCCCGTTGCGGTACCCAGAGGCCATTCAATCCGGGGCCGACACCGCCGCACAATGGGGCCCCCGGTGGAACCAGGCCGTCCGTCTGGTCACCGGGCCCGGGCCGTGGTGCCCGGCCGTCAGGAGGGATCGGGATGGGGCACGACACGGTGGAGACGCCCAGCCTGTCATTCGTCGGGGGCGGGGAGCCGGGTCGGGGCACCCCGTACGCCCGCTACGCGCGCCTGGACGAGCTGCACGGCCTGCAGCACCCGCTCAGCAAGGCGCCGGCCGAGATGTCGTTCATCGTCACCACACAGGTGATGGAGCTGCTGTTCGGCCTGCTGCGGCACGAGTGGGGGCTCGCCCAGCAGGCACTGCGCGAGGACGACCTGCCGGCGGCGCTCGCCGCCCTGCGGCGCGGCACGCACGTCCAGGACGTGCTGACCGAGTCCTGGGACCTGCTCGCCACCATGACGCCGCAGGAGTTCAACTCCTTCCGCGCGCTGTTCGGCGAGGCCTCGGGTTTCCAGTCCTCCGCGTTCCTGCACCTGGAGTTCCTGCTCGGCAACAAGAACGCCGCGCTGCTGAACATGTACGCGGACGCGCCGCGCACCCGCGACGAGCTGGCCGAGGCACTGCGCGCCCCCAGCCTGTACGACGACGCGCTGGCCGTGCTCGCCCGCCGGGGACTGACGGCCCCGCACCTGCCGTCCGAGCGGCGCCACCACGCCTCCCCCGAGGTCGAGGCGGCCTGGCGCCGGGTGTACGCCGAGCCGGAGTTCGCCGACCTCCAGCCGCTCGCCGAGGCGCTGCTGGACGTCGCCGAGCGGGTCACCCGGTGGCGCCAGCGCCACCTGAACGCGGTCCGCCGCACGATGGGCGCCAAGCCCGGCTCGGGCGGCTCCAGCGGGCTGACCTGGCTGCGCAAGTCGGCCGACCAGGACGTGTTCCCGGAGCTGTGGTCCATCCGGGACGAGATGTGAGCGAGGGGCAGGACATGGGCACGGGCAAGATCACGGGTGCGCTCACGCGCGAGGAGTGCGCGGCACTGGACGCCGTCGACCCGCTGGCGGAGTTCCGCAAGGAGTTCGCGCTGCCGGACGGGGTGATCTACCTGGACGGGAACTCGCTGGGCGCGCTGCCGGTGCGCACGCCCGAGCGGGTGCGCCAGGTGGTCGAGGAGGAGTGGGGCCGCGACCTCATCCGCAGCTGGAACGACGCCGGCTGGTTCGAGCAGCCGTACGCGCTCGGCCGCCGGATCGCACCGCTGGTCGGGGCCCGCGCGGACGAGGTCGCGGTCTGCGACACCACCTCGGTGAACCTGTTCAAGGTGCTCGCGGCGGCGCTGCGGCTGCGCCCGGGGCGCGGCACGGTGCTCGGCGACGCCGAGGCGTTCCCGACCGACCTCTACATCGCCGAGGGCGTGACCGGCCTGGTCGAGGGCGCGCGCAGCGTGCTGATCCGGCCGGAGGAGCTGGACGCGCACCTGGACGGGGACGTCGCCGCCGTCGTCCTGTCCCACGTGGACTACCGCACCGGCGAGCTGCTCGACATGCCCGGGATCACCGCGCGCGTGCAGGCCGCGGGCGCGCTGATGATCTGGGACGTGTGCCACTCGGTGGGCGCGCTGCCGGTCGAACTCGGCGCCTCGGGTGCGGACTTCGCGATCGGCTGCACCTACAAGTACCTGAACGGCGGCCCGGGTGCGCCGGCCTTCCTGTACGTCGCCGAGCGACACCTGGCGGCCGGCCCGGTGCAGCCGCTGAGCGGCTGGTTCGGCCACGCGCGGCCGTTCGCGTTCGAGCCCGGGTACGACCCCAAGGAGGGCATCGGGCGCTTCCTGTGCAGTTCGCCGTCGCTGCTCGGCCAGGCCGCGCTGGGCGCCAGCCTGGACGTGTGGGAGCGCGCCGACCTGGCGGCGGTGCGGGCGAAGAGCCTCGCGCTGACCGACCTGTTCATCGCGCTGGTCGAGGACCTGGACGGGATCGAGGTGGCGACCCCGCGCGAGCACGCCCGGCGCGGCAGCCAGGTCGCGCTGCGGTTCGCCGACGGCTACCCGGTGGTGCAGGCGCTGATCGCGCGCGGCGTGATCGGGGACTTCCGCGCGCCGGACCTGATGCGTTTCGGGTTCACCCCGCTCTACCTGTCCCACGTCGACGTCTGGGACGCGGCGCAGCAGCTGGCGGAGGTGCTGGAGAGCGGCGAGTGGCGGGACGAACGGTTCTCCCGCCGGGGCGAGGTGACCTGACCGGGCCCGGGCCTCCCGGACTACGTCGAGCAGGGCGCCGCGGCCGTCGCGACGGCCCGCGAGGAGGCCCTCCGGGACCGCGACCGGCTGGTCGCCGACGCCCACGCCCGGCTCGCCGCCTCCCGGGAACTCGCCGCCGTCCGACTGCGCGACGACGTCGGCGAGCTGGCCGGCGACCTGGCCGGCCGGTGGTCGGCGAGTCGGTGGCCGCTGACACGGCTCGGGCCGCCCGGTCGAGAGTGACCGGGCGGCCCGTCGTGCCGTGGGGGGGTTCAGCTGTGGCGGCCGCGGCGGCGGGCGGCCATCACGGCGAGGCCGCCGAGGACGAGTACGCCGACGCCCGCGGCGCCTAGGACGAACGGGGCGTTGCCCGCGCCCGTCGACGGCAGCTCACCGCCACCGTGATGGTGGTGGCCGCTGGACTCGTGCCCGGTCGGGTGCTGGCTGGTCGGAGCCGGGCCCGAGCTCGACGTCGACGAACTCGCCGAGGGCGAGGTGGTGGTGGCCGACGGCGACGTGGTGCTCGCGGTCGGGGACGGCGACGGGGAGTTCGTCGGAGACGGGGAGCCGGTCGGCGACGGCGAGTTCGTCGGAGACGGGGAGTTGGTCGGGGAAGGCGAGTTCGTCGGAGACGGGGAGTTGGTCGGCGAAGGCGAGTTCGTCGGCGAAGGCGAGTTCGTCGGCGAAGGCGAGTTCGTCGGCGAAGGCGAGTTCGTCGGCGACGGCGAGTTCGTCGGCGACGGCGAAGGCGAGTTGGTCGACGGCGACGGGCTCGGCGTGGCCTTGCACTCCGGCAGGTCCCCGTCGAACGGGTAGCTGTGGATCTCGTAGCCCCCGGTGCCGGTCTGGATCAGGTTGCCCGCCAGGTAGACCCGTCCGTTCATGCCCGGCTGCGCGATGGTCATCGTGCTGCCCGGGTTGCCGGCCATGACCGAGCCCTGGAACTGGGCGCTGCCGCGGATCTCCCCTGAGGTGGCGGTCGGGAAGTTGTACATCAGCTTCGAGCGCATGTCGGTGGTCTGGTCCCCCGCCAGGCCGGTGCCCGTGTAGGTGTTGATGATCGGGTTGTCCCCGAGCATGTTCACCACGACGGTGGCCCCGGCCGGGATGTTGGTGAAGACCAGGCCGATCTGTCCGCCGCTCGGTGAGGCGAGGTTGCCGGTGACGTTGAAGACCTGGCGCATGCTGGTCCCGTCGCCGGTGAAGGTGGCCTGGCTGCTGGTCACGTCGACGTTGCCGGTGGCGCTCGCCCGGCCCGCGCAGTCGGAGGCCTCCTCGATCTGGGTGAGCACGGTCAGGTACGGCGCCGCGGCGTTCGGGTCCTTGATCGCCTGGCCGGTGGGGTCGATGTCGACGGTGCCCGACAGGGTGCCCGCGTAGCGGAGGTTGCCGAAGGCCGGGCCCTTGGAGTCGCTGCCGCCGATCAGGATCCGGTTGCCGGTGTTGACGGTGACGTTGCCGCCGACGGTCACGAAGTCGCTGCCGTTGGGCGGCGGGACGCGCGAGCCGACGCCCACCACGCCCATGTTGAAGGCGCCGCCCCCGTTCTTCCGGAGGGTGAGGTCCCCCAGCGTGACGATCTTGCCCTCGACCTCGGCGGACCGCCCCTCGACGGTGTAGTTGCCGCCGGTGAAGACGTTGATCGTGGCGTCCCGGCCGGTGAAGTCGCCGTTGTTCGGCGGCGGCCAGGTGGACGGGCAGTCGGGCCCGGTGCAGGCGCCCAGCGGCGGCGCCAGCGGCGCGGCGGAAACGACCGACAGCACGGCGGCCATCGGCACCGCGGCGAAGGCGGTGGCGACGGCGATCCGCACGGCCCGGCGGCCGGGAGTCCGCGGTCTCTTCACGGCGGTCGTTCTGTGATCCGGCGTACCGGTGCCCTGACCCATCGACACGTTCCTCCACGCAAGGAAAAAGGCAGGTCGCTCAACCTGCCATCTTCGGGTGATTACCTGGCGATCCCATGGATTCGCGACATGACGTCACAAATCAGACGATTCATACCCTGTGGATCCTCGGATCCGATCCGGGTGTCCATCGAACGGCCGAGCGGGTCGACCGGCCCCCGGGACGCGGGCCCATGGCCTAGGTTGGGGACATGACCACCGAGCCCCACGACCGGCGCCAGGACCGGCCCGCCCCGCTCGTCGCCGTCGCCTCCGCCGAGGCCGTCCTGCGCCGCCCCGAGGTGGGCGAGCACCTGCTCACGGACCTCGAACGGCAGCGCGCGGCACGCTTCCGGACGGAGACCGGACGGGCCGACTTCACCGCCGGCCACCTCCTGGTCCGGCTCTGCGCCGCCCGGCTCCTCGGCGTCCCGGCCGACGGCCTCGCACTCGCCCAGCAGTGCCCCGACTGCGGCCGGGCCGACCACGGCAAGCCCTTCCTCCCGGACCACCCGGACGTGCACGTGAGCCTGTCGCACACCCGGGGCGTGGTCGCCGCGGCCGCCGGCTTCGAGCCCGTCGGCGTCGACGTCGAGCTCGCCGCGCGCGGGCGCTCGCTGGGCGAGGTCGCGCAGCGGGTGCTCGCGCCGGCCGAGCTGGCCCTGGTGCAGGCGGCTCCGGAGCCGGACCGGGCCTTCCTGCGGCTTTGGGTGCGCAAGGAGTCGCTGATCAAGATCGGCCGGACCAGCATGGACACGCTGGCCGCGGTCGACCTCTCCGCCCTGCCACTGGCCGTCCCGGCGGACGGCCCGCTGCGCAGCCGCCACCAGGACCTGCACTTCGTCGACTGGACGGACCCGGCGCACGGCGCCGCGGTGGCGGCGGTCAGCACCGCCGAGCCGCAGGTCGTGGAGCTGACCGCCGGGGCCTGACCCGCGCGGCGGGCGCCGGGGTAAGCGGTGTTAGCGTGCCTGGTCGGGCGCCGGACCTCGGCCGCCCCGCCGAATCGCTGCCCACCGCCGGATTAAGGGTGTCCCCGCCATGGCCAAGTTCCTGCTGAGCCTGCACGTCCTCGCGTCGGTCCTGTTCATAGGCCCGGTCGCGGTGGCCGTCAGCATGTTCCCGCGCCGTGCGAAGGTGGCGCTGGCGGGCGGGCCCGACCGGGCCTCCGATGCCGGCGTGCTGCGGATCCTGCACCGGATCACCCAGGTCTACGCGCTGCTGGGGGTGGCCGTGCCGGTGCTGGGCATCGGGCTGGCCCAGGTGATGGACGTGCTCGGGCAGTCCTGGCTGATCGTCTCGATGGTGCTGACCGCGGTCGCCGCGCTCTCGCTGCTGCTCTTCGTGCTGCCCGGCCAGCAGGCCGCCGTCGACGCGCTCGCCCAGGACACCGGGGACGAACAGCGCGACAAGGCCGTCAAGGGCCTCAAGATGCTGCCCATGACGGCCGGCGTCTTCAACCTGCTGTGGGCGGTCGTCGTGGTGCTGATGGTCATCCGTCCGGGGTCGAGCACCGGCGTCTGAGGCCGGTCGCCGCCGGGGCGCCGGTGAGTCGGGTCGCCGCCGGGGCGCCGGTGATTCGGGTGGACCCGGTCACCGCTGCCGGCCGAACCTCCTGAGCGGGACGCCCGCCCGCTTCACCGCGCGCGCGACGATCGCCGTCTCGGCGCGCGTCACCCCGAGCGGACCGAGGGTGTCCGTGACGAACCGGTAGAGCCCGGTGTGGTCCCGGCAGAACACCGCGGCCATCAGGTTCGTCGGCCCGCTGGTCGCGAGCACCCCGTGCACCTGTGGGTGCCGGGCCAGGGCCGCACCGATATCGGCGAGGCGGCCGGGCGGCACGTCCAGCCAGAGGTTGGCGTCCACGGCCAGGCCGAGCAGCCGGGGGTCGACGGTCGCGTGGGTGCGCAGCAGCCCGGACTCGTCGAGGCGGTGCAGGCGGCGGCGGACGGTCGACTCGGGTGCGCCGACGGCCTCCGCGAGGGCGGCGTGCGACTGCCGGGCGTCCTCGGTGAGCCGTGCCAGCACCGCGTGGTCCAGTTCGTCCAACGGCGGGGGCGTCCGCGGGCGCGGCGCGACGGGCCTGGCGAGCGCCGCGGCCTCGCCAGCCTCCAGGTACCCGGCCTGCCACTGCCCGGCGTCCGCGAAGGCGTGCAGGACGGCGTGGGTGGTGGTCTCCGTGACGGCGGCGGTCGCCGGCAACTGCCCGTACAGCAGGCGGTCGCGGGCGCCGGCGTCGCTCAGCATGACGGCGCCGATCTCCTGGCCGCCGAGCATCACGTCGACGAACGGGACGTCCGGGCGGTCGGCCAGCGCCGTCGCGATGGAGTCCACCGTCCCGCGCAGCACCCGCACGCGCAGCAGCAGCGCTCCGACGGCCGCGTCCTCGACGTCCGGCATCCGTACCACGCGCAGCACGCCGGCCCCCCGCAGCCGGGCCAGGCGGCGGGTGACCGTCCGGGCGGAGACGCCCAGCACCTCGGCGATCCGGCCGGACTCGGCCCGGCCGTCGACCTGGAGCGCGCAGACCAGGCGGCGGTCGAGGAGGTCGAGGACGGTGTCCGGATCGGCCGTCGAGAGGTCCATGGTGTCCGATCTCCATCATTTCCGGCTCTTGAGCGTCCTGTTCGTCCGGTCCGACGGTACTCCTTGTCCTGTGCGGCCGGACGGTCCGGCCAGGAGTGGGGTACGACGATGGGACTGTGGGCGCTGACCGAGGGTGTGGAGGCCGTGGTGCGCGAGGTCGGCGCGAAGCTTGCGGCGCGACGGCCCGCCGAGCCGACCCCGGCGCGGACGGGCGAGGAGGCGGCGGCGCGGTTCGCCGAGATCGACGGGCCCGCCGCAGCCGAACTGCGGGAGCGGCTCGGCTCCCTGCGCCCGGACGCCGGTTGGCTGGACGACGAGTTCGACGGCGCGGTGCCCACCGAGGGCGAGTGGTGGCTGTGCGACGCCACCGACGGCGCGGTGCAGTACCTGCTCGGCCTGCCGTACTGGGCCGTCACCGCGACGCTCGTCCGCGACGGCCGGGCCGTGCTGGCCGTGGTCCACGCGCCCGAGCTGCTCGGCGGACGGACCTACCGCGCCGTGCTCGGCGGCGGTGCCCACCTGGACGGGCGGCCGATCGCGCCGCTGCCGCGCGCACTGGGGTCGGCCGTCGCGGCGACCAGCCAGCCGCCGACCGTCGCCGGCGACCCGGTCGCCCTGCGCCGGGCGGGCGAGTCGCTCGCCGCGATGGCCGGCGCCGTCGTCGCGGTGCGCAACCTCGGCCCGACCGCCCTCCAGGTGGCGCAGGTCGGCTCCGGGCATCTCGCGCTGTTCTGGGAGTACGGCGCCGACGCGCCCAACCTGCTGCCCGGCGCGCTGGTCGCGAGCGAGGCGGGCGCGACGGTGACGGACACCGCCGGGGCGGCCTGGACGGCCGCGTCCGACGGGTTCCTCGCCGCCGCGCCCGGACTGCACGCGGACGCGGTCCGGGTCCTGCGGAACGTCGACTGACCTGCTGCGAGCGATCGTTCGGCGTCCTACACGGGCGGGCCGCCGAGACCGAACAGGCCCGCCGCGTTGTCGTGGCAGACGGCCCGCAGCCACTCCTGCCCGAGGCCCAGCCCGGCCAGCGCCTCCAGCTGGTGGACGTACCGGTACGGGATGTTCGGGAAGTCGCTGCCGAGCAGGACGCGCTCCTGCAGCCCGCGCAGGCGCGGGAGTTCGTCGCGCGGGAACGGGACGTCGGCCTCGGCGAAGTCGGTGAACGCGATCGTGGTGTCCAGCCGGACGGCCGGGTGGCGCTCGGCGAGGTCGAGGAAGTCCCGGTACTCCGGCATGCCGAGGTGGGCGACCACCAGCACCAGTCCGGGGTGCCGGGCCACCACCTCGCCGATCGGCCCCGGACCGGTGAACTTGCCCGGCACCGGCCCGGATCCGCAGTGCGTCACCACCGGAGTGCCGCTCTCCGCCAGGAGCCCCCACACGTCGTCCAGCCGCGCGTCCGCCGGGTCGTAGCCACCGACCTGGAGGTGTGCCTTGAACACCCGGGCACCCTCGTCGATCGCGCGGGCCACGTACTCCCCCGCCCCGGGCTCTGGGAAGAACGTCGCGGTGTGCAGGCAGTCCGGCGTCCGGGCGGCGAAGTCGGCGGCCCACGCGTTCAGCCAGGCGGCCATGCCCGGCTTGTGCGGGTAGAGCATGGAGGTGAACGCGCGGACGCCGAACTCCCGCAGCCGCTCGACGCGCCTCTCCTCGGCCTCCCGGTAGGTGATCGGCCAGGGGCGGTTCACCAGCGGGCCGGCCGCGTCGAAGTACGCCCACACCTTGTCGAGGACGTTCTGCGGCATGAAGTGGGTGTGCACGTCGATCAGGCCGGGCAGGCCGAGGTCCCGCCAGAACGCCCGGACGGCCACCGCCTCGGCCCGGTCGTCTCCCCCGGTGCTCCGGACGTGACCCCCGGCGATCCGGTCGCTGTCGTCGGCGCCGTGTTCGTTCATGCGGGCACCGGGCGGGCGCGGTCGATGATCTCCGCGACGTCGACGCCGGGCGGCAGCGTGCCGAACGCACCGCCGTGGTCGCCGCCGAGGCGGGTCGCGCAGAACGCGTCGGCCACCGCCGGGTCGCCGTACCGGACGAGCAGCGAGCCCTGGAAGGCCAGCGCCATCGCCTCGACCAGGCGGCGGGTGCGGTACTCCAGGTCCGTCAGGTCGGAGAGCTGCTTGCGGAGTTCGGCGACGGCCGTGTCCAGGCGGCGGTCCGCGCCGGCGGCCGAGTCGAGCTCGCCGAGGAACGCCTCGACGCTCTCCGGACGCTTGGCCATGGCCCGCAGCGCGTCCAGGGCGGCGACGTTGCCCGAGCCCTCCCAGATCGAGACCAGCGGCGCCTCGCGGTAGAGCCGCGGCATGCCGGACTCCTCCACGTAGCCGTTGCCGCCCAGGCACTCCAGCGCCTCGGCCGCGTGCGCCGGACCGCGCTTGCAGACCCAGTACTTGGCGACCGCCAGGCCCAACCGCCGCACCAGCGCCTCGTTCTCGTCCCCGGCGAGGGCGAGGTCGGTGGCGTGGGCCAGCCTCATGGCGACGGCGGTGGCGGCCTCGGACTCCACGACCAGGTCGGCGAGCACGTTGCGCATCAACGGCTGGTCCACCAGCGCCTTGCCGAACGCCCGCCGGTGGACGGCGTGGTGGACGGCCCGGGTCGCGCCGTAGCGCATGCCGGAGGCGCCGCCGACGGTGCAGTCGAGGCGGGTCATGTTGACCATCTCGATGATGGTCGGCACGCCCCGGCCCTCCTCGCCGACCAGCCAGCCGACCGCGCCGTCGTACTCCAGCTCGGCGGAGGCGTTGGACTTGTTGCCCAGCTTGTCCTTGAGCCGCATCAGGTGGAGGCGGTTGCGGCCGCCGTCCGGAAGCACGCGCGGCAGCACGAAGCAGCTGAGCCCACCCGGCGCCTGGGCGAGCGTCAGGAAGAGGTCGGACATCGGCGCCGAGGTGAACCACTTGTGGCCGGTCAGGCGGTACGTGCCGTCCGCGTGCGGGGTGGCCGTGGTGGTGTTGGTGCGGACGTCCGAGCCGCCCTGCTTCTCGGTCATCGACATGCCGGCGATCAGTCCGCGCTTGGTGCGCGGCTCGCGCAGCCCGAAGTCGTACTCCGTGGCGGCCAGCAGCGGCTCCAGCTCGGCCGCCAGGGACGGGTTCGCCCGCAGGGCCGGGACGGCGGCGTAGGTCATCGAGACCGGGCAGGTGTGGCCCGCCTCGACCTGGCCCCACACGAAGAACTTCGCGGCCCGGGCGGAGTGGGCACCGGGCCGGCCGTCCCGCCAGGGCGCGGCGTGCAGGCCGTGGGAGACGGCGGTGCGCATCAGCTCGTGCCAGGCCGGGTGGAACTCGACCTCGTCGATCCGGTGGCCGAAGCGGTCGTGGGTGCGCAGCACCGGCGGGTTCTCGTTGGCCAGCCGGCCCCACTCGGCGGCCTGCTCGGAGCCGGCCAGGCGGCCGAGTTCGCGCAGCTCGGGCTCGGCCCAGCCGGCATCGGCCCGGCCCAGGGCGGCGAGCAGGGTCGGATCGGCGGCGGTGTCGTGTCCGTACGGCAGGGGCACCTGGTTGGTGACCTCATGCGTCGCTGTCATCGCGTCCTCCCAGGGCACGCAGGGTGAAGGAGACCAGGGCGGGGACCACGTCGGCGGTGGTCCGTTCGGGTCCGGCCCCGGCGGGGGTGGTGCGGGTGTGGTTGCCGTCGGCCGGGCCGGCGTCCGTCGCGTTGCCGTCGGCCGGCTCGGGCTCGGCGCGGGCGGGCTCGGCGCGGGCGGGCTCGGGCTCGGGCTCGGGCTCGGCGGCCAGGGGGCCGGCCAGGGCCTCGCCGACCGCGCCGACCAGGGCGGCGGCGGTCAGCACCGGATCCTGTGCGGGCAGCCGCCCGGCAGCCACGGCGGCGGCGATCTCGGCCGCGATCACGTCGCGGAACGCCCGCCGGAACACCAGGCGTTCGGCGTCCACGACCGCGTCGGCCGGCTCGACCAGCAGGGCGTACGCCAGCCGCGGCGCGCGCAGGGCGCGGGCGGCGAACGTCTCCACGACCGCGGCGATCCGCTGTTCGGGCGTCTCCCGGCGGGCGACGGCCGCGTTCACCGCGCTGATCTCGCGCGTGACCACCCGGCGGAACAACTGCACCGACAGCTCGGCCTTGTTGGTGAAGTGCTGGTACACGCTGCCGGTGGCGATCCCGGCGCGGTCCGCGACCGCGGCCATCGTGCAGCCGCCGTACCCTCGCTCGGCCAGCAGGCCGACGGCCGCCTGCAGCACGGCCTCGCGCTGAGCGTCCAGGCGGGCTTGGACGGCGGGGGTACGTCGGTAGGCCATGGAAGCATTGAAGCACCGATTCACAGCTTCGGGGAGAGGTTCGGCGAACCGACCCGGCGGACGCGAGAGCCGGACGCGAGACGAAGCAGGAGCAGGACGCGAGAGCCGAAGCAAGAGCAGGACGCGAAAGGCCGCCCCCCTCGAATTCGCCGAGCGGAGGCGGCCTTACTCCGGGCGTGGTACCCGGCTACGGCACTAGAGCGGGTGGCGCTCCAGCTTCTGGCCCTCTTCGTCGAGCGGGCCGAACGGCGGGATCCGGTACTGCGCCGACGGTGCCTGCGACTGCGACTGCGACTGCGACTGCGACTGCGCGAACGAGCGAGCGTCGTCCTGGTCACCGGCCAGGCCGGCCCACTCCAGCACCTTGGCGGTCGCCGCGGCCGACTCCTCGGCCGGCAGCTTGGCGATGTTGGAGCCGTGGTTGCCGCCCGGGACGGTGTAGACGTAGCAGTCGTCACTGCCCCAGCCGAGCTCGAACGGCTTGGCGCCCCACGGGTCGTTGCCGCCGTAGACGAAGATGATCCGCTCGGCCTCGCGCTTCACCCAGCGGTCGATGTCGGGCATCGCCTTCGGGTTGAAGGTCGTCGGGATCTCCTTGGGCACGTACGCGCGGGGCGCGTACAGCTCCTTGTAGTCGTAGTGCAGGAGGTCCTTCAGGTACGAGACGTCGAAGTAGGGCGCGCCGAGTTCGGTCGCGGCCTGGTAGTAGTACGCGGTGTACTTGGCGAGACCCTGGTCGCTGGAGCTGGTCACGCCCTCCTGCGCGTCGAACCACTTGTACAGCTCGTCGTCGGTCGCGGTGGCCGCCACCGGGACCTTCGCGCAGTCGGACTGCATGCTGTACTGCCAGAACCCCCAGACCACGTCGAGCACGCTGCCCTCGTAGGCCCGGTCCACCGAACCGAGGACGGCGAAGGTCGAGCCGGCCGCCTTGTTGTCGGCCGTGAAGCGCGCCTCCAGCCGGTCCCGGCGCACCAGCAGCTCGCGCTGCACCGCAGTGAGCGCGGCCCGGCACTCGGGGGTGCCGACGTTCCGGAAGAACTCGGAGTACGGCGTGTCGTCGTTCACGTCGGTGTTGTTCGGCGCGACGTACGCGATCGTGCCCGCCACGTCGTCCGGGTAGAACCGGCGGTAGTAGGTGGAGGACATGCCGCCCTTGCTGGCGCCGGTGGAGAGCCACTCGTGCTGGTAGATCTCCTTGAGCGCGGTCACGATCCGGTGCGAGTCGGCGGCCGCCTGGCGGATGCCGGCCTTGCTCCAGTCCGCCGGCTCCGGGCGCGACGGGGTGAAGTACCGGTACTCGATCGAGACCTGGTTGCCGTCGACCAGCCGGGTCGGCTCGGTGCGCGACGGCGTGGTGCCCAGCGTGTAGCCGTTGGTGTAGAAGACGGTCGGGCGGTCGTAGCCGCGGTGCAGCACGCTGATGCGCTGCTGGAAGGTGCCCAGCCAGGGGCGGAAGTGGTCGATCGGCTGGGTGTAGGTGAGGAGGAAGTACCGGTGGTCCGCGTCGGTCGGCTTCTCCTCGGTGATGGTCATCCCCGGGATCGCCGCGAGGCGGGCCTTGATGTCCGCGGTCGGGTCGGCGGCGACGTCGCGCTGCGCGTGGGCGGCGCCCGCGGCCGCGCCTTGGGCGATCGCCGTGCCCTGGGCGAACGCCGGGGCCTGGGCGAACGCCGGGGCCGCCAGGCCGCCGCCGGCGCTCAACAGCGGTATCAGCAGGGCGGAAACCAGCAGTCTTCTGAACCTGGTGCTCATCAACTCTCCATCTGGTCAACGGATATGACAGCTGCCTCGTCGGCACTACTCTGCGGTGCGGTTGGTGCGGCGGCCGCCCGGCGGACGGCCGAATGGGCCACCCGCCGGGTGGCGGGCGGCCCATCGCGGAAGGTGCTGGTCAGGGGCGGGGCAGGACACAGCCGGGCAGGGTGAGGTCGAGGACGTTCCCGGCGCCGAAGCAGGGCGGGATGATGTACGTCTCCTGGGCGTAGCCGATGCCCTGGTGGACCGTCACCGCGCCGCTCTGGTCGACCTCGCACGGGTTGTTCAGCGTGCAGGACTGGCCGTTCTCGTTGATCGTGTTGTTGACGGCGACCAGCAACCCGCTGTTCGCGTCGACCACCGGCGAGCCGGAGGTGCCGCCGATCACGTTGCAGCCGGACGTGTAGCGGACCGAGTCCTTGAACGTCCAGTCGGCCTCCCGCAGTTGGTACGCGAAACCGTCGACCGAGCAGGAGTAGATCCGCTTCCAGTAACCGGAGACCACACGGATGTCGGCCCCCTGGGCGGGGTGGTCGGCGGAGACGGTCAGCGGGGCGATCCCGTATTGCGCCTGGATCGTGTCGTAACTGGAGTCGAGCTGGTAGATCGACACGTCGGTGTCGGTCATGGCGCCGTAGACCACCTTGACCGCGTTCAGCGTGCCGAGATCGGCGCCGGAGCCGTCGAGCAGGGTGAACGTCCGGCTGGACGGCTGGTCCGTGACCACCTGACCGGGGCCGGGCATGCCGGACTCCAGGCAGTGACCGTTGGACAGGACGAGCGCGGGGTCACTGCCCGCCGAACCGGGCATCCGGACCAGCGAGCCGGAACAGTTGTCGAGCGCCACCGTGCCGGTGAAGTCGACGGCGGCATCCGCCGGGGCGGGGGCGACGGTGGCGGCCCTGGCGCCCGTCGCGACATTCGCGAGGGGGGCGGCATTCGCGAGGGGGGCGGCATCCGCCAGGGGGGCGGCCTGTGCCGGGGCGAGTCCGGCCAGCGTGGTGGCGCCGGCAACCAGGACCGCGGCGAGCACGCCTATGAGCGGCTTCCTCATGAGAGACCTCTCGGTGTGGGGGTCCACCAAAGCTGTCGCGGACATGACGAGATGTCAAGAGGTCCGCCGCCGCGGAGAGGTCACTCGCGAGGGCCGGGGCACGCCCCGGCCGTGGTCATCGGCTACGGCCGACCGGCAGGCTCAACTCCCCTGCCAGTGGCGCCGACCGAGGCTGATCAGGCGCAACTGCAACCGGGCAGTCGCGGCGATCCGCCCCTCTCGGCCCGGATCGGTCTCCTGGGCCTCCAGCGCCTCCAGGAACGCGGCGGCCGTGGACACCATGTGGTCCACGTACAACTCGGCGAGCATCCGCAGGTCGCCCTCGCTCCAGCCCGCCGAGACCGGCTGGAGCCCGAGTGCCGCACCGACCTCCGCCGCGAAACGGCCGAGTTCGGCGTCGATCGCCTCCCGCACCCGTCGGACACCGCCGTGCCGCTCGCGCGCGAGGAAGCGCACGTGCGCACGGTTCTCGCGGACGTGCCGCTGGATGACGTCGACCGCGCGGTCGATCAGCTCCTCGGCACCGCCCGCCCCGACGAGCACCGAGCGGATCATGAGGTGCAGGCTCGCCAGCGACTCCTCGACAAGTGCGACGCCGAGCGCGGCGAGGTCCGGGAAGTGCCGGTAGAACGCGGCCGGCGACAGCCCGGCGGCACGGGTGACCTCGCGGACGCCGAGGCTCGCGAGGTTCTGATCGGCCAGCAGGCGCAGGCCGGCATCCAGCAGCGCCCGGCGGCTCTGCTGCTTCTGGGCCTGTCTGACGCCGACGGTCCGGGGCTGCTCGGCCCCTGCGCTCCGGGGCGACTCGGCCCCCTCAGTGTGATTCACGCCATTCAGTAAACAACTGTTTGCCGAACCTGGCCAGCCCGGCGTAGAGTGAGGCCAACTCGGCGAACACTTGTCAACCGAAACCGGGGTCAAGCCCGGAAGCCGAGACTCAAGCCGAACCCGAAACCGGAAAGGACTGGTCGGCCGTGATCCTGCTCTCCGCCCTCGTCGCCATGGGTGTCCTGATCGGCGCCGCCGCACACACCTCGCTCCCGGTCTTCCTCACCGCCTCCGCCGCGATCACCGCCTGGCTGCTCGCCTTCGGCGCCCGCGAAGGCATCGCCCGCCTGCGGCAGCACTGAGCCCCGCCACCCTCGGCTCCCTCCGCCCCAGCTCCTTTCACCAGAGAGGACCCGCCACCGTCATGAGCACCGTCACCGACCACCAGCCGGCCGCCGCGAGCCGCGGGACCGTCACCGAGGCCGACAACCTCGCCGTCGCCTCCTTCCTGCTCGGCCTCCCCGGCCTGCTGATCTTCAACATCGTCCTCGGTCCGCTGGCCATCGTCCTCGGCACGCTCGCCCTGGTCCGCGGCACCCGTCGGCGCGGCCGGGCGGTCCTCGGCCTCGCGCTCGGCGTCGCCGCGCTCGCCGTCTTCACCGCCACCACCGTGTCGGCGCACGGCGTGATCATGGAGTTCGGCTCCTGAACCGGACCCCCCGTTCCTGAGCCCGGGCCGCCTCCCCACGCGCCGCTGAGCTCCGCGGTTCCGCCCCGCGAACCCGGCCCGCCCCGTACTGTGGCGGCATCGACCGGTGACCACAGGGGGCAGGAGTGACGACCGAGTACGGCAGCGGAGCGCAGCCGGGGAGCGGCGCGGCGGGCGGGAGACTGCTCGCCGTCAGCGACCTGCACATCTCCTACGAGGAGAACCGCGGCCTGGTGGAGAAGCTCCAACCCACCAGCCCCGACGACTGGTTGATCGTCGCCGGTGACGTCGCCGAGCTCTCCACCAGCATCGAGTGGGCGCTCGGACTGCTCGCCGAACGCTTCGCCCGCGTGGTGTGGGCCCCCGGCAACCACGAGCTGTGGACCCACCCCGAGGACCCGGTGCAGCTGCGCGGCGTGGCCCGCTACGAGCACCTGGTCGCCATGTGCCGCCGGCTCGGGGTACTCACCCCCGAGGACCCGTACCCGGTCTGGCAGGGGACCGGCGGGCCGGTCGTCGTCGCCCCGCTCTTCCTCCTCTACGACTACTCCTTCCGTGCGCCGGGCACGACCACCAAGGAGGAGTCCCTGGCGGCCGCCTACGAGAGCGGCATCGTGTGCGCGGACGAGCGGATGCTGCACCCCGATCCGTTCCCGGACCGCGACTCCTGGTGCCGCGAGCGCGTCCGGCTGACCGAACAGCGGCTCGCGGCCTGCGATCCGGACCTTCCGCTCGTCCTGGTCAACCACTACCCGCTGGTCCGCCACCCCACCGAGATCCTCTGGTACCCCGAGTTCGCCCAGTGGTGCGGCACCGAGCTGACCGCCGACTGGCACCGTCGCTTCAACACCGCCGCGATGATCTACGGCCACCTCCACATCCCGCGCAAGACCAGCTACGACGGCGTGCCCTTCGAGGAGGTCTCGCTCGGCTACCCGCGCGAGTGGCGCCGCCGCGGCCTGCCGGACCCGCTGCTGCGGGAGGTGTTCCCGCGGGCGGCGGACTGACGGCCCGGCCGGGTGTCGGGCCGTCACCTTCTCCTGATCGTCCGCCATGCCCGTCCCTGAGTCCTCCCGCTCCTCAGTCGTCCGCCATACCCGTTCCTTGGCCCTTCCTCTGAGCTCTTCCTTCCTCTGAGTCCTTTCTCGCTCTGAGCCCTTCTTCGGTCACCTCCCTGTGGTCCCGCCTTCTCCCGTCGGTCGGGTCAGTCCGTCGCGATCGCGCGCAGGATGTCCAACCGCGCCGCCCGACCCGCCGGGCGGAGCCCGGCCACCGCGCCCGCCAGCAGACCGGCCGCCAGGACCACTGCCAGCTGCAGGGGCGGTATCGCGAACGAACCCGTCCCGGCGCTGTCCGAGGCCCGCACGAGCGCCCAGCCGAGGAAGGCCCCGAGTCCGAGCCCGCCGACCGTCCCGAAAGCGGCCACCAGCACCGACTCCCAGCGCACCATGCCCCGCAACTGCGCCCTGGTCTGGCCGACCGCCCGCAGCAGGCCCAACTCCCCGGTCCGCTCGTGCACCGCCAGCGTCAGCGTGTTGGCGATGCCCAGCAGCGCGATCAGCACCGCCAGCGCCAGCAGGGCGTAGACCACCGAGAGCATCATGTCGACCCCGGACGCCGCGCTCGCCGCGTACTCCGCCCGGTCCTGCACTTGCGGACCGCCGAACGGGACCAGCGCCCGCTGCACTGCCGCCTTGCCGGCCGCCGGGGAGACGCCGGCCTGCAGCCCGACCGCGACCAGGGTGTCGCTGTCCTGCCCCCGGTGGGGCGCCCAGGCCTGGCGGGTTATCAGGTAGTCCCCCGCCAGCCCGCCGCCCTCGTAGAGCGCGCGGATGCTGAAGGAACCGCTCGCGCCGTCCGCGAAGGCGACCGTCACGCTCTGGCCGAGCTTCCAACCCTGCTGCTCCGCCTCCCCGCGGGAGACCGCCAGGCCGTCCGTGCCGAGCGCGTCCAACGAGCCCTCGACCCGGCCGAGGTCGACGATCCCGGCCAGCCGGGCCGGATCGGTGACGTCCAGCACCCGGCCGTGACCGTCGATCCGGGCCACGCCGCGGCCGAGGCCCACCGTCTGCCGCACCTCGGGCAGCCCCGCGAGCGCGTCGGCCACCTTGGGGCTGATCCCGCTGCCGCCCGCGCCGAACGACGGTGCGGTGACGGCGAGATCGCCCGCGAAGGACTTGTCGACCGTGTCGTCCAGGGTGGCCTTGATCGACGCACCGAAGACGGTGAACAGCGTCACCACCGCGACCCCGATCATGAGCGCGCTCGCCGTGGCCGCCGTCCGGCGCGGGTTGCGGGCCGCGTTGCGCCGGGCCAGGGTGCCCGAGACCCCGCGCAGCCGGGGCAGCGGCGCGCCCAGGACCCGTACCGCGAACGCCGCCGCGACCGGCCCGAGCACCACCACGCCGACCAGCACCGCGAGCGCCCCGCCGGCCGTCAGGAGCACCGACGGACCGTCCGTGGCACCGAGCACCGCCACCGGCACCCCTCCCGCCACCAGCAGGCCCCCGAGCAGCACCCGCAGGACGCCCGAACGTCCTTGGGCCGCCCGGTCGACGCCGGTCTCGCGCAGCGCCGCCAGCGGTGCCGTCCGCCCGGCCCGCACGGCGGGCAGCAGCGCCGAGCCCACCGCGACCAGCGTCCCGACCGCGAGCGGCAGCGCCACCGCGGCCGTGCTGATCACCATGCCGCCGGTCGGCAGCGCGAAGCCGAGCGCCGAGAACAGCGCCTTGAGCCCGGTCGCCACCCCGATCCCGCCCAGCAGCCCGCCGAGCGAGGCCAGCACGCCGACCGCCAGCGCCTCGGCGAGCGTCGCCGCGAGCACCTGGCCGCGGACCGCGCCGAGCGCCCGCAGCAGCGCGTTCTCCCCCGTCCGCTGGGCGACCACGATCGCGAAGGTGTTGTGGATGGTGAACGTGGCCACCAGCAGTGCGATCCCGGCGAAGACCAGCAGCAGCGTGGTGAACATGCTCAGGAAGCGCCCGGACAGCTGCTGGGTGCTCTCCCGGGTGGCCGCCGCGCCGGTGACCGCCTGCACCCCGGCCGGCAACCGCGGCGCGATCCGGGCCGCCAGGTCCTGCTGGGACACCCCACCCGCCGCGCGGACCTGGATCGAACTGGCCTGCCCCGCGCCCTTGGGCGTGAGGTGGCGCTCGGCGTCCGCGAACGTCATCGCCGTGAAGGTGCTCGGCCCCATGCCGTCCGCGCTCGCACCGAAGGTCGCGATGCCGACGACGGTGACCGGCACCGGATCGGGCGTGCGCAGCACGGTGGTCGAACCGATGTGCAGCCCACCGCTCTTGGCGGCCCCCCGGTTGACCACGACCTCGCCCGGGGCGGCCGGCGCCCGGCCCTCGGCCAGCCGGTAGGGGTTGAGCCGACCGTCGGCGAGCCAGTTCCCCGCGAGGGTGGGCGGGCCCTGGCCACCGATCGGTCTGCCGTCGGCGCCGACGAGTTGGCCCGCACCCTGGACGGACGGCTCGGCCGCCGCGACCCCGGGCACGGCGCGCAGCCGGTCGGCGAGCGCCGCGTCCACCGGTGCCCGGACGCCGCCGGCCGACCCCGGGGAGTCGAGCACGTCGGCGCTGCGCACGACGACGTCGGTGCCCGCGTTGGCATCGGCGAAGAGGGTGTCGAAGTTGGCCCGCAGGGTGTCTCCCAGCACCATCGTGCCGGTGAGGAAGCTGACGCCGAGCAGAACGGACAGGAGCGTGCCGGCCAGCCGCCGTTTGTGAGCGCGCAGCGAGCGCAGGCCGAGGCGCAGGACGACCGGGTTGAGGACCGTCACGACCGCCCCCGTTCGAAGGCCTTCATCCGGTCCAGCACCAGCCCGGACGTGGGCCGCTCCATCCGGTCCACCAGGCGCCCGTCGGCGAGGAACAGCGCCTCGTCGGCGTACCCGGCCGCCGTCGGGTCGTGGGTGACCATGACGACGGCCCGGCCCATCTCGTCCACCGCACGGCGCAGCAGGCCGAGGACCTCGCCGCCGGTGCGGGAGTCGAGGTTGCCCGTCGGCTCGTCGGCGAAGACCACCTGCGGCCGCCCGGCCAGCGCCCGGGCCACCGCGACCCGCTGCTGCTGACCGCCGGAGAGCTCGCTCGGCCGGTGGTGCAGCCGGTCGCCGAGGCCGACGACGTCGACGAGAGTCGTCAGCCAGGCCTCGTCGGGGGCGGCCCCGGCAAGGTCCAGCGGGAGGGTGATGTTCTCCCGGACGGTGAGCGTGGGCACCAGGTTGAACGCCTGGAACACGAAGCCGAGACGCTCCCGGCGCAGCAGCGTGAGCCGCCGGTCGCCCAGCGGGCCGAGCTCGGTGTCCCCGATCCACGCGCGGCCGGCCGTGAGGATGTCGAGGCCGGCCGCGCAGTGCATCAGGGTGGACTTGCCCGAGCCGGACGGTCCCATGATCGCGGTGAAGCGCCCGGCCGGGAACTCCACCGTGACGCGGTCCAGCGCCCGGACCTGCGTGCCGCCGACGCCGTAGACCTTCACGGCGTCGACGACCCGGGCGGCGGTGCCGCGTACGACGTCGAGGGTCGTCACTTCCCGACACCTCCCCGCGCCCCGTCGCGCGGTGACCGCGGCGACTCGCTGAGCACGGCCCGCTTCGAGCGGTACTCCTCGGCGTCGATGTCGCCCTCGGCGTAGCGGCGTCCGAGGACGGCCAGCGGGTGATCGGTGCCCGCGCGGTACCCGCAGCCGCGGCGCCAGACCGTCCGGCGCAGCACGAAGATCACCAGGAACACGACGGCGATCCAGATCAGCGGGAAGAACAGGATCCAGGGACCGGGCCCGTGCCCGTCCCAGTCGGCGAGCAGCGTGTACATGAGTGGTTCATCTCCTCGGCGTTGGGCCTCCAGGACCTCGGGCGGTTTCCCGAGGTGACTAGAGCGTCCCGCCGGGCGGTCTCATCACGCGTCCCACCGGTAGAGGCAGTTGGGGTACTCCCGGGGGAGTACGAGCGGGCCGCGACACGCCGGGGAGGAAGTAGCCGGGAGGCGAAGCAGTCGGAGCAGGTCCGGGCCGGGGCGGCGGCTGCCCGGGCGGCCCGGCCGCGAGGAGGGGCGCCGGGGCCCCGGCCGCTCAGCCCAGCCAACCCGGCCGCTCACCCCAGCCAGCCCGGCAGCTCAGCCCAGCCAGCCCGGCCGCACGAGCCCCGACTCGTAAGCGAGTACGACGAGTTGCGCCCGGTCCCGCACGCCGAGCTTCACCATCGCCCGGCTGACGTGCGTCTTCGCCGTCAACGGGCTCACCACCAGCCGCCGCGCGATCTCCTCGTTCGACAACCCCATCCCCACGAGCGCCAGCACCTCGCGCTCCCGCTCGGTGAGCCCGGAGACGTCCGCCAGTCCCGCCGGCGCCGCCTCCGGCGCCTTCGAACGGGCCGCGAACTCGCCGATCAGCCGCCGTGTCACGCCCGGGGAGAGCAGTGCGTCCCCCGCGACGGCGACCCGGATCGCGCGGAGCAGGTCGGCCGGGTCGGTGTCCTTGACCAGGAAGCCCGCGGCCCCCGACCGCAGCGCCTCGAAGACGTACTCGTCCAGCTCGAAGGTGGTCAGCACGACCACCCGGACGGAGGACAGCGCCGGGTCCTCGGCGATCCGCCTGGTCGCCTCCAGGCCGTCCATCCGCGGCATCCGGATGTCCATCAGGACGACGTCCGGCACGAGTTCGCGGGCGAGCAGCACCGCGGCCTCGCCGTCGTCCGCCTCCCCGACCACGGTGATGTCGTCCTGCAGCGACAGCAGGGCCCGGAAGCCCGCCCGCACCAGCAGTTGGTCGTCCGCCAGCAGTACCCGGATCACTCGCCCTCCGCCTTCGGTGTCGGCAGCTCCGCCCGTACCCGGAAGCCGCCGTCCGGCAGCGCTCCCGCGGAGATGGTGCCACCGAAAGCGCCCGCCCGTTCCCGCATGCCGGCCAGCCCGCTGCCCGATCCGCCGGCGTCGCCGAGCACCGCGGGGCCCGGGTCCTCGACCCTGACGACGAGCGCCTCCGGATCCGTCCAGTCCAGGACGACGACCGCCTCGCGCGCCGCCGAGTGCCGGACGACGTTGGTCAGCGCCTCCTGGACGATCCGGAAGGCGGTGAGGTCGGCCGCGGCGCTCAGGGGCCGCCGGTCGCCCAGCTCGTGCACCTCGGCCGTGAGCCCCACCCGGTCGGCCTGGTCGGTGAGTTCGTCGAGCCGGTCCAGCCCGGGCGCCGGACCGCGCGGCGCCGCCCCGGGCCCGCGCAGCGTCGCGAGCACCTGGCGGACCTCGCCGAGCGCCTCCTTGCTGGTCGACTTGATGGTGGCCAGCGCCGCGCGGGCCTCCTCCGGCCGCTGGTCCAGCAGCGCGAGCCCGACCCCCGCCTGGATGTTGATCAGCGACAGGCTGTGGGCCAGGATGTCGTGCAGCTCCCGGGCCATCTTGAGCCGTTCCTCGTTGGCCCGGCGCTGTTCCAGCTGCTGCCGGTAGGCCCGGTGGGCGGCGATCCGCTCACGCCGGAACCGGATGATCTCGGCGATCGCCATTACGAGCAACAGCCAGGCCAGCAGGCCGAGTTCCTGCTGCCACGAGAACGCTGTGCGCGGCACGCGCTGCCAGCCGTCCGGCAGCACGAAGGTGACCAGGACGTGCACCAGGTACACCCCCGCCATCCCCGCCCAGGCCGCCCTGCGGTGCCCGCGGGCGATCGCGAAGCAGCAGGCGATCAGCCAGCTCGCGAACACCGGCCCGTAGGGGTACCCGGCGGCCAGGTACCCCGCGGTGACGACGGAGGTGCCCGCCACCGCCACCACCGGCCGGTTGCGGCACACCACCAGCAGGGCCGGGCCGAGCAGCAGCAGGACGTAGCCGAACGCGTCCAGCGGGACCCGCCCGCTCTGGTGCCGTCCGGCGAACGTCGACCCGACCACCTGCACCACGGCGACGCCCGCCGCGAGCCCCAGCGACCGGCCGCCCCGGGCCCCCCGCACCCACGGCGGACGCCACGGCTCGGGCGGCGGCCCGGAGGCGGGCGTGGGGCCGGGCCCGGAGACTGGCTCGGCTCCGACCGCAGGCTCGGTCCCGGCCGAGGGCTCGGTCCCGCTGCGGCCGGGCGGCCGCTCCGACGGCGGCGGGGACATCGGCGGCATCATGCCCGGAAGGCTAGACCCGCGCCCCGCCCGCGCGCGTCCTCCACCAGTGGCGTTCGGGCGTACTCCCCCGGGAGTACGCCCCTGCGGGCCGCGCCCGAGACCCGGCCGCCGCGGCTCACCCCCTCGCAGCCGCGCCGGCCTCCGCACCGGCCGCCCCGGTCCCGGCTCCAGGCCCGGCCGCTGCCTCCGCCGCCGCCTCCGCCGCCTCGAAGGTCGCCGACGGCTCCGGCCGGACCAGCGTGACCACAAGACCGCCCTCCCCCACGTCCGCGATCAGCGTGTCCCCCTCCCGTACCGTGCCGTCCAGCAGCAGGTTGGAGAGCCGGTTGTCCAGCTCCGACTGGATCGTCCGGCGCAGCGGCCGGGCCCCGAACTCCGGCTGGTAGCCCCGGTTGACCAGGAACTCCTTGGCCGCCTCGGTGACCTCCAGCCGTACGTCCTGCGCCTTCAGCCGGCGCCGGCTGCGCTCCAGCAGCAGGTCCACGACGGACAGCAGGTCCTTGCGGGTGAGCGCGTGGAAGACGATCACCTCGTCGATCCGGTTGAGGAACTCCGGCCGGAAGTGCTGGCGGAGGTCCCGCATCAGGTCGTCCCTGATCTCCCGGACGTCGCCCGCGTGGTCGAGGATCCGCTGCGAGCCGATGTTGCTCGTCATGATCACCACGGTGTTGCGGAAGTCGACCGTGCGCCCCTGGGAGTCGGTCAGCCGCCCGTCGTCCATCACCTGGAGCAGCAGGTTGAAGACGTCCGGGTGCGCCTTCTCCACCTCGTCGAACAGCAGCACGCTGTACGGCTTGCGGCGCACCGCCTCGGTGAGCTGCCCGGCCTCGTCGTAGCCGACGTACCCGGGCGGCGAACCGACCAGCCGGGAGACGGTGTGCCTCTCCTGGAACTCGCTCATGTCGAAGCGGACCATCCGGTCCGGGTCCCCGAACAGCAGCGCCGCGAGTGCCTTCGCGAGCTCCGTCTTGCCGACGCCGGTCGGCCCGAGGAAGAGGAAGGAGCCGGTCGGCCGCTCCGGGTCGCCCATCCCGGCCCGGCCGCGGCGCACCGCCTGGGACACCGCGGTGACCGCCTCGTCCTGGCCGATCACCTTCTCGTGCAGGTGCTCCTCCAGCTTGAGCAGCCGCTCCTTCTCGGTCGCGTTCAGCTCCGCCACCGGGATGCCGGTCCGGGAGGAGAGCACCTGCGCGATGTCGTCCGCGGTGACCGCCACGACCTCCTCGCGGGACTCGGCGACCGCCGCCAGCTCGTCCTCGGTCTGCCGCAGTTCGGTCTTCAGGTTGGCGGCCCGCACGAACTCCTCGTCCGCGACGGCCTCCTCCAGCTCCCGCTTGAGCTTGGTGATCCGGTCCTGCACCGAGGTCGCCGCGGTCGAGCCGGACAGGCTGCGCAGCCGCACGCGCGCGCCCGCCTGGTCCAGCAGGTCGATCGCCTTGTCGGGCAGGAAGCGGTCGCTGACGTACCGGTCCGAGAGCGTCGCCGCCGCGTCCAGCGCGTCGTCGCCGAACCGCACCTGGTGGTGCGCCTCGTACGCGTCGCGCAGCCCCCGGAGGATCTCCACCGTCTCCTCGACGCTCGGCTCCGGCACCAGCACCGGCTGGAAGCGGCGCTCCAGCGCGGCGTCCTTCTCCACGTGCTTGCGGTACTCGTCCAGCGTCGTCGCCCCGACCACGCTCAACTCGCCGCGGGCGAGGGCCGGTTTGAGGATGTTGCCGGCGTCCATCGAACCCTCGCCGCCACCGCCCGCGCCGACCACCGTGTGCAACTCGTCCAGGAACAGGACCACGCTCTTCTCGGCCGCCGTGACCTCGTCGATCACGTTCTTCAGCCGCTCCTCGAACTCCCCCCGGTACTTCGAGCCCGCCACCAGCGCGGTCAGGTCCAGGGTGACCACGCGCTTGTCCCTGAGGCTCTGCGGCACGTCCCCCGAGACGATCCGCTGCGCCAGCCCCTCCACGATCGCCGTCTTGCCGACGCCCGGCTCGCCGATCAGCACCGGGTTGTTCTTGGTGCGGCGGGACAGGATCTCGACGGTCTGCTCGATCTCCTCGGCCCGACCGACCACCGGGTCCAGCCGGCCCGAGCGGGCCTCCTCGGTGAGGTCCCGCCCGTACTCGTCGAGCGTCGGCGTCTCACTCGGGTGCGCGCCCGTACTGCTGCGCTCCCCGCCGACGCCACGCCCGTCCAGCACCGTCTTCAGCGCCTCCTGCGAGGGCGCCGCGTTGCGCAGTGCCGCCCCCGCGCCCGAGCGCTCCTGGTCCAGCAGCGCACCGAGGATGTGCTCCGGGCCGATGTACGACGCCCCCGCCGCCTGCGAACGGGCGTGCGCCGCGAGCAGCGCGCGCTTGGCCGAGGGGGTGAGCGCCGGCTGCCCGTCCACCGCCGGTACGGGGCCGGACGGCAGCGCCTGCTCCAGGTCCGCGGACAGCTCGTCCGGATCGATGCCCGCCCGCGCCAGCATCCGGCGCGAGGGCTCCACCCGGGTGGCCGCCCAGACCAGGTGCGCGGTGTCGAGGTCGCTGCTCCCGTCCTCCGCCGCGCGGTGCGCCGCCAGCGCCAGCAGCTCCTGCGACGACTCGCTCAGCAACCGGCCGATCGGCACCCGCTGAACGGCGGGCGGGGAGGCCAGCGGACTCATCCCGAAGAACCGGCTGAGCAGGTCGGAGAACGGATCGCTGGATCCGAACGGGGGCATGGTCACGACGGCTCACCTCTCCCAAGCGGTTTGCTGCCACACAAACACAGGCCGTGGCGGCCCGCCTCCGGAAGCTCCGGCGCGCTCACCCGGTGAAGCGGTCCGGCAACACGCCCCCGCTGTACGTCACCGCCGTCGCCGGCAGCCCGCCCGCGACGTTGCGCAGCACCGCGCGCCCCGGCCCCGCCCCGCCGAGCCGGCGCTCGTCCCCCCCGGACGGCGTCAGCGCCACCACCATCACCACCACCGCCACCACCGTCACCGGAAGCCGCCACGACTCCGGCGGCAACAGCACCGCCGGCAAAGGGACCAGCGCCCCGAGGGTGAACGCGGCGGCACTCGCCAGCGCCGCCTGCCACGGATCGGTCAGCGCCTGCGAGTCGAGGCCGAGCTCGGTCTGCGTGCGCCCCGAGGGCCTCCCGCTGGTCAGCGCCACCGCACCTCCCGCGCGAGCCCGTCCGTCAACCCGCTCTCCCGGTAGTAGTCCGTCAACTCGTCGAGCTCCCCCTCCAAGTCCTCCGCCGGCTCCCGCCGCTCCTTCGCCAACCCGGCCCGCTCGGTGTCCCGTTGGGTGCTGACCGACACGTACTCGCCGGCCGCCGCCGACATCGCCCCCGCGAGCAGCCCCGTCACCCCCGCCACCAACAGCGCGGCCCGCGACCCCGCCGACCCCGCGACACCCGTCACGATCCCCGCCGTCGACACCACCCCGTCATCGGCCCCGAGCGCCGCAGCCCGCGACCAGTTCAACCGCGCCGACAACGCCGCCCGCGACTCATCCACCCCCGGCCCTCACCCGCCACCCACACCCCTCGCCTCCCGACGGGCCAAAATGCGCCCCTCACCCCCACGCCCCACAACGCCGACGGGCCGGTTCAGGAATGACTCCTGAACCGGCCCTTCGAGACAACTGGTGGGCGCGGACGGTTTCGAACCGCCGACATCTGCTTTGTAAGAGCAGCGCTCTACCACTGAGCTACGCGCCCCCCGTCGCAGCCCGGTGGGGGCACGACGACTGCCTAGGGTACCTGGTCGTCGGGGGTGGTGTGGTGCGGGTGGGCGGGGAGTGGGGTGGGTGGGGGTGACGGTGGGGTGGGGTGATCGGGGACAATGGCGGGCGGATCAGCGGTCGGAGCAGGGAGCGCGCAGTGTCGGTGGGACGGCGTCGGGCAGGGAGCGGGCTGGCCGAGGCGCTGGTGCTGCCGGTGGTGCTGGCCGGTGCGCTGGGCGCGGTCGGGCTGGCGTCGGCCGGCGGTGGCGGCGGCTGGTGGGGGCGGCGCGGTGGCGACGGCGTGCGGGCGGACGCGCGCGCCGCGCGGGACGCCGCGCAGGAGGCGTTCTACGAGCTGGACTCGACGCAGCGCGAGGTGCAGCTGGCGGTGGAGACCGTCCGGGCCGCAGGGAACGCCGCGACCTCGCAGCGCACGCAGACGGACTTCGACGCGATCTCCGGCCGGGTCGACCAGGTCACCGTGAACTACCTGGCCGCGCTGGACGCGTACGACCTGGACGACGAAACACTGGACGCCGCCGCGGCGGCCCGGGCCCGGCGCGTCCTGGAGGACGTGCGGGGCCAGCTGGGCTCCGCGCGGGCCGAGCTGAACGACTTCCTGCAGCGTCTCCAGCCGGTGCTCCAGCACGCCGAGCAGCAGTTGATGCGGGTCACCCCGGCGGTCGAGCAGGCGAAGCGCGCGCTGCTCGCGGCGAGCAACGCGCTGGACGCCGCGCGCGGTGCGGGCCTGCGGGCGGACGACCTGGCGGCCCGGCTGGCCGAGCTGGCACCGGAGCTGGGCCGGCTGAACGAGGGCGCCGCCCGGCACGGCGTGGCGGCGACGCTGCAGCGGGCGGAGGCCGTCGCGCAGCAGGCCGGAGCGATCACGGCCGACGCCGCGCAGCTGCCCGAGCGCGCGCGGGAGATCGATCGCCGGCTGTCCAGCCTGCGGACCCGCGTCCAGGCGCTGGAGACCAAGGCCGAGACGGTCGGGCCCGCGCTGAGCGAGCTGCGCCGCCGGTTCAGCACGGCCTGCTGGCAGGACCTGCAGCGGGTGCCGGAGCAGGTGGCGGAGGCCGGCCGGTCGGCGGAGGGGAAGCTGGCGGAGGCGGCGCGGGCGCGCGACGAGCAGCGTTGGGCGGACGCGACCGGCGCGATCGGTACGGTGCGCGCCCTGCTGGACACCGCGGACGGCTCGGTGGCCGCGGTCAACGAGCGGCTGCGGCAGCTGAACGAGGTGCAACACGACCCGAGCCGGGAGGTCGAGCGGGCCCGCTTCGCCGTCCGGGACGCGCAGCGGCTCGCGATGGCCGGCCGGCACGCGCCGGACCCGCGGCACGCCGCGCCGCTGGACGAGGCCGTCACGCGGATCGACCGGGCGCTCGTGACGCTGGAGGCGGGCGGCCGGCATCCGGACTACTGGCTCTTCCTGAGCGAACTGGCGGCGGCCCGGGACACCGCGGCCCGGGTGATCGAGCTGATCCGCGGCGACCTCGGATCCCACCGCTGAGCCGCGGCAGCCTCGGATCCCACCGCTGAGCCACCCGACCGGCCCGCTCGTCGGTACCCTGCGGGTATGCCACGCTACGACTTCCGCTGCCGCTCCTGCGGCGCCACGTTCGAACTGCGCCGCACGATGGCGCAGGCCAACGACCCCGCCGTCTGCCCGCAGGGCCACGAGGACACCGTGAAGCTGCTGTCCACCGTCGCCGTCACGGGCGGCGCCGGCAGCAGCGCGCCGCAGTCCGCCCCCTCCGGCGGGGGCGGATGCTGCGGCGGGGGCTGCTGCGGCTGAAACACACCTAGGAGCGCACTCCCCGCACCCCTGCCAGGAACCGACGGACGATCTCCTCCCCCGCCGCCACCCCCGTCTCCGCCAGGGCGGTGACGCCGGGGGCCGTCCAGCCGCGGTCGGCGAGTTCGCCGTGCCCCGGGCGCCAGGCGGCGTCGGCGGCGAGCAGCAGGTCCGTGTCGAGCAGGGAGTCCCCGGCGGCGAGGACGGAGCCGGCGCCGGTGCGCCGGACCACCTCGGCCAGGGCGGCGCTCTTCGTCAGCCCGGCCGGGACGGCGTACACCTTGCGCCCCTGGAGCGAGACGGCCCAGCCGCGTTCGGCGCACCAGCCGGCCAGGTCGTCGAGCCAGCCCGCCGGCACCTGCGACCGCTCGACGACGCAGTAGACGAACGACCCGTCGGCGACGCGCCGCCGGTGGACCCACTCCTGGTCGGCCCCCGGCGCCAGGCGGTCGACGACCTCCGCGAGCGGCGCCGAGGCGGCGGCGACCCGCGCGGTGATCTCCGCCCGCCAGTCGCCGTCCGGCACGCCGTCGACGAGCAGTTGCCCGCCGTTGGCGCAGATCGCGTACGCGGGGACCCACCCCGCCTCCGGGCCCGGCAGGTTGACCCGTTCGTACTGCTCGACCGTGCGGGTGGTCGCCGGGACGAACCAGGCCTCCCGGGCGAGTTCGGCGAGCAGCGCCGCGGCCCGCTCGGTGACGAACGAGTGCGCCCTGCCCTCGTACACCTCGACCGACAGCAGCCGCGGGGCGTGCCGGTCGGGGGCGGTCAGGGCGAGGGCCTGGTTCGAGTAGACGAGGGTGCGGTCGAGGTCGCTGACGACCAGCGGAGAGAGCCGGGCGCGCATCAGGACTCCGTCACAACGGCCGTGCCGGAAGTCCCGGTTGCTCCTCGGCTGTAGCGCGGGTGGATGAGGCCGACGCACGTGTACGGCAGGTCGTCGACCTCCTCCACCGGTACCCCGCGCTGCGCGGCGAGCAGCCGCACGTGGTCGAGGTCGGCGCCGGCGCCGCGCCGGGCGAGAACCCGCCAGGGGACGCGGCGCAGCAGTACCCGGGTGGTCTCGCCGACGCCGGGCTTGACGAGGTTCACGCTGCCGATGCCGTACTGCGCGGCGATCCGCTCGACGGCGGCCCAGCCGGCCCAGTCGGGGGTGCGGTCGGGGTCGGTGGCGAGTCGGCCGGTGGCGAGCGCGACCTCGTCCCGGACGGCCGCGAAGTGGCCGGCCACGGTGTCGAGGAAGGCCGCGGAGACGTCCCCGTCGGCCAGCTCGGTGTAGTGCTTGGCGCCGTGGAAGTCGTCCGGGCCGATCAGGTCGTCGCGCAGGACGGTGCGCGAGACCAGGCCGGACACGGTGGAGTTGAGGCAGGCGGAGGGGATCAGGAAGTCGTCCCGGGTGCCGTAGGTGCGCACGCAGCGGCCGGGGTCGGCGAGCACGGCGAGGCCGGGGTCGAAGGAGGTGCCGGCCAGGGCGGCGGCGAGTTCGCGGGTGATCGCGCCCTTGCCCGTCCAGCCGTCGACGAACACGACGTCGGGGGCGTGGTGCCGGGCCGCGAGGTAGCGCAGGGCGACGGGGTCGAGGCCACGGCCGCGGACGATCGAGACGGCGTAGTGCGGCACGTCGAGGCCGTGCACGAAGGCGAGCCAGCGGCGCACCAGGATGCCGACGGGCGTCCCGGCCCGCGCCAGCGACGCGAGCACCAGGCCCCGGCCGCGCTCGCGCAGCAGCGTCTCGGCGACGGTGCCGACGGCGACGGCCATGCGGCGGGCGGAGGCGCGCAGCGCCTGGTGGTACAGCTCCTGGTACTCGGGGCACGGCCGGTACTCGACCGGGAGCGACTCGGCGTAGTGGGCGCCGCCGTGCTGGACGGCCTCCTCGCGCTCCTCGGTGGGGGCTTCGAGCGGGACGGCGGAGAGGTCCTTGAGCAGCCAGGCGACCTCGTCGGGGCGGTAGGAGGAGAACCCCGGCCCCCTCAAGGGCTGCGGGAACGGGAGTGACGGATGCACGGGAGCCTCCGGTCGGTACGAGGGCAGCACCGCGAGCACCACCCGATCGGTGACCTGCCGCAACTGCGTGAGCAGCGCGCGCTCGCCCTCGGCCAGCGCCGCCGTGTCGGCGACGTCGTCGACGACCAGCACGACGGCGCCGAAGCGGCGGTCGGGGTCGGCGCCCGGGGCGACGTTGTAGGCGTAGCGCTCGCGCGAGGCGTCGTCCTGCGGGTCGTCGTGGGCGGGGAAGGCGAGGCGGGTGCGGATGGCGTAGCCGGGGTCGTCGACGGCCAGGACGGGCGAGCGGGTCGTGGTCGAGTACCACACACGATCCCCTCCCAGCAGTTCACCGCCGAGCCTGCCACCGCCCTGCCGTTCACCGACCAGCCTGCCACCGCCCTGCCGTTCACCGACCAGCCTGCCACCGCCCTGCCGTTCACCGACCAGCCCGTCACCGACCAGCCGTTCACCGACCAGCCCGTCACCGACCAGCCGTTCACCGACCAGCCCGTCACCGACCAGCCGTTCACCGTCCAGCCGCTCGGCGAGAGCGCCCGCCAGCCGCAGCGGCGCGTACATCAGCTCCTCGAAGCCCAACACCAGGATCCGGTCCGGGAGTCCGCCGACGAGACCGTCGCCGAGCGCGTCGGCCAGCTGTCCGGCCAGGCGGGGCAGGGCGGCGTCGAGGCGGGCGCGGTCCGCGGCGGTGAAGCCGTGCCGCCCGCCGTCCGGGAGGGCGGTCGGCCAGTCGAGGGGGACGCGGACGACCGGGGCGGGCGCGGCGGCGGACGGGAGTTCGGGGGCCGGACCGACCTCGGCCCTCAGGCGTTCGGCGCGGTCGAGGATGTCCCCGGGCAGCCGGACGGCGCCGCTGGCGGCGGCCACCAGGTCCAGGCGGACCCCGAGTTCGGCGGCGAAGTCGGCGAGCCGGCGGCGGTCTGCCTCGGTGCGCAGGTCGACCAGGGCGACGAGGACGTAGTGGGGGCGCGGGTGGCGCGCGTGCAGTTCGCGGATGGTGTTGAGGACGGTCCTGCCGGTCGAGAGCTCGTCGTCGACGAGCACCAACGGACCGTCACCGGCGAGGAGTCGGGGGTCGGCCGGGAGCAGCAGGTGCGCGGTCGCGTGCGAGTGCTCCTCCGCGAAGCCGCCGAGCGGCCGCACGCCGGGCACGGGACGCCGGGTGGAGTGGAGGTAGGGCGCGTCGAGACCGTCGGCGACGCTGTGGCCGAGCGCCGTCGCGGTCTCCGCGTACCCGAGGACGACGGCGCGCGCGGCGGCCTCGGCGCCGAGCAGCGCGCGGACCCGCAGGCCGAGGTCGAGCCCGGCGCCGTGGACGACGGAGGGGCGCTGCGGCACGTGCTTGCCGAGCACGGTGGAGACCAGCAGGTGGGCGCGTTTGCGGTTCTCGCGGAGGGCGAGGCCGACGAGGTCGGTGAGGCGGTCGGAGCCGACCAGGCCGACCCCGGCCCGCTCGGCGACCCAACGGCCGGTCCACGTTCGCTGTGCTGTCACTGCGGTCCTGCTTCCACTGGTACGACGGTACGTTCTTCGCAAGTCCACGAGGTGCTCACCCGTCCAAGGTGCTCACCAGCAACTCCGCGAAGCCCACGTCCTCCCGCGCCACGCCGAACACCTCGGCGCGCAGCAGCACCCGCTCCGCCCAGGCCCGGTGCGGCCGGGCCTCGTTCATCTTGTTGGTGTAGGCCGAACGCAGCACCCCGCCGCCGCCGCGCTCCTGCCGGAGGACGTCCTGGGCGTCGCAGTACTCCTCGTGCGTGACGACGGAGAGCGCGTGCACCGCGGGCACGTGGCTGGGGTGGATGCAGGTCTTGCCCAACAGTCCGTTGGCGCGGTCGAGTTGGATCTCCCGGATCAGCCCGTCCAGGTCGTGCTCGATGATCCGCCGCCGGACCCCCTCGCCCGCACCGGACGCCTGGCGCGGGCCGGACGTGAACGGGGTGCGCCGCAACTGCGGGCGGAACATCCGTTCCTGGTGCGGGAAGTACTCCCAGACCGGGCCCGTGATGGTGTGCCCGGTGCCGTCCGCCCGCCCGAGGACGTTGACGACGTCGCCGATCACCCCGGCCACCAGCGCGACGTCGTACGCGGTGAGGTCGGGCGAGCGCCGCAGGCCGTACGCGGAGCAGAGGTCGGTGACGCCGAGGCGGACGGCGAGCACGCGGTCGCGGTGCTCGGCGAGCAGCCGGGCGATGCCGAACAGCTGGGTGCGCCGGGTCTCCAGGTGGGCCAGTTCGGGCGACTCCAGGACGGGCATCGCGAACAGCCGCCTCCCGCACGAGCGCTCGGCCTCGGCGAGCGCGGCCAGGTACGCGCCGCCGGCGTGCTCGGTGAACTTGGGCAGGACGAAGCCGCTGAGCAGTCCGACGGCGGCGCCGAGCCGCCGGGTGAGATCGACGATCTGCGAGGGGGTGCGAACTCTGATGAAGAGCAGGGGATGAAACTGTGCCCAGTCGGTGAAATCCCTGACCAGGTCGCCCAACTGCTCGACGAGGTTGCATTCCCCCGCGTCCACCTCGTGGTCGGCGATGGCGTCCTCCAGGCAGAGGACCATCGAGACCACGCCCCGAGCAGCCTGTTTGCGGATGTCGGCGGCCAGGGCGGGCCGCGTCGCGGGGCTGTAGAGGGTGCCGCCGAGAGCGGCGGCGAGCAGCGCCGGGTCGCCGTCGGGGGAGAACGGCCGGGGCGGTTCGAGGAAGAGCCGGCCGCGTACGTCGTCGGCGAGGTGGCCGAAATGGCGCAAGGTGCTCTCCTCAGAGGTTTCGACGCCCGCCGGCACGTTTCCGGGGTGCGAAGCGGCGCGCGGCGGCGCGGGACGACACGAGAGTTAACCGGTCCGCCCGTCGCGGTGGTTCCCGATCATCCGCCCGTGTGCACCGCCGTTACCGTCCCGTCCGTGGCGTGCGGTGCACCCGGCCGGCGGACGCACCGCACGCCGGGGGGCGACTTCCGGCCGAAGACGACCGGTCCCGCACCCTGCTCCGCACGGCCACCGGAAGGCTATCGTCCACTTGACCCGGCCCAGGTCACACCGGGGAGCGGAGTGCCAAACGCAAGCCTTGGCAAAATCCGATGCGATCCCGGCGGCTTCGGTCACGTTGTCCGAAGGGGTGGCGAACAGGCAGGATGGTCCGCTATGACGCACGTGATGGCCAAGGGCGCCAACATCGCACTGCCGGCGGCGGCGGTCCGCGCCGTGCTGCGCTGGAGCGCCACGCCCGGTGCGCCGGACGTGGACGCGTCCGCGCTGCTGCTCGGCACCGAAGGCAAGGTCCGTTCGGATGCCGACTTCGTCTTCTACAACCAGCCGCGGCACCCCTCCGGCCTGGTGCGCCACCTGCCCAAGCAGCGGACCCCGGACGGCACCGAGATCACCGACACCATCGAGGTCGAACTGGCCAAGCTGACGGCCGACGTCGACCGGGTGGTGCTGGCGGGCTCCTCCGAGGGCGGCGCCTTCGGCATGGTGACCGGGCTGCGCGTGCTGCTCTTCGACGCCTCGGCCGGCGAGAGCGGGCCCCCGATCGCCGAGTTCGCGATCACCGACGCCGACAGCGTCACCGCGCTGGTCGTGGGCGAGCTGTACCGGCGCTCGGGCACCTGGAAGTTCCGGGCGGTCGGCCAGGGCTACAGTGCCGGGCTGATCGGGCTGGCGACCGACTTCGGCATCACCGTCGAGGACGAGGCCGAGCAGGCCGTCCAACAGGCCGCCGCCGCACAGACCGCCCCGGCTCCCACCGCCGGCCAGGCCCCCGGCCACGCCGTCGACCCGCGCAGCACCCCGCTGCCGACGTCCGGCCCGGCGCCCGCCCGGCCCGAGCCCGGCACCTTCACGCTGGCCCCGGCCGTCCCGGCATCCGCCGCCGCGGCCACCCCGCCCCCGCCCGCCACGGCACCGACGGCCGGTCCCGCCGCGCCCCCGCCGCCGGCGACCCCACCCACGATGACTCCGCCGCCCGGCTCGCCGGCGCCCAACACACCCCCGCCGATGCCACCCGCGCATCCCGCCCCCCAGCCCGGCACCGGGTACGGCTACCCGCCGCCCCCGCAGCCCGGCACGGGATACGGCTACCCTCCGCCGCCCGGACACGCCTCCCAGCAGCAGCCCGCCCAGGGCTACGGCTACCCGCCGCCCCAGCCCGGCACCGGGTACGGCTACCCCCAGCAGGCCCCGGTCCCGCATCAGCAGCACCCCGGCGGCTACGGCTACCCGCAGCAGGCCGGGCCGCCCCAGCCGCCGGCCGCGCCGACGACCCAGAACCAGCCCCAGGCCGAGGAGTTCGCGCTGCCCCCGCAGGGCCCGCAGTTCCAGCCCCGCTGAGCGAACCCGCACAGCGGTGGCACGAAGCCCCCGAGCGGACCCCGCCGAGCCCGGAATCGCCCGGCGGCGGGGTCCCTCACGTCAGTGGACCCGCCGCGCCACCGCGCAGTCGCCCTCGCCGCGCAGGCGCCCCACCACCCCACCACCAAGTCGCCACCGCCGCGCAGGCGCCCCACCACCCCACCACCAAGTCGCCACCGCCGCCCAGTCGCCCAGTCGCTCAGTCGCTCAGTCGCCCTGGTTCTTGTACCCGCGCTGCCACTGCATCCCGAACCCGTACAGCCGGTCGATGTCCGCCTGGAACCCGTTGACGTACCGCACCTCGCGGCGCACCGTCAGCTGGTTGTCCCCCGCGTTCTCGATCAGCACCACCGCGCAGGACCGCGCCGCCCGAGCCCGCTCCTCCAGCTTGATCTCGATCCGCGGCCCGGTCTGCGGCACGATCGTCACCACCGCGTGCGACTGCTCGAACGCCGGGGTGCCGTCGTAGATGTAGACGAAGATGAGCAGCCGCTTGAACTTGTCCTTCTTCTCCAGGTTCACGTACATCGTCTCGCCCGACGGCGCCCCGTACTGGTCGTCGCCGCTGAGCTTGATGTACGGCGGGTCCTGCAGGTCGCCGAAGAAGTTGCCGAGCGGCTGCACCACGCCCCGGGTGCCGTCGGTGAGTTCGTACATGCACGCCAGGTCGAGGTCGACGTTGACCTGTTCGTTCGCCTGGGACGCCGGCTCCACCGGGCTGAAGATGCGCGGGCTGAAGAAGCGCTTGAGCGTCTCCCTCCCGCTGGGGCGGCCGGCACTGGAGCGCATGGTCCAGTGCAGGTTGACGTAGAGGTAGCCGGTGGTGGCCGCGGCGCCGGTGATCGCGTGCTGCGGGGCCGACTTGGTGAGGGTGACCTTGTGCTGGCCGCCCGGGTTGTCGAAGGTGTAGCTCCGGTCGCCGCGCAGGTACTCCCAGATCGAGACCATCCAGTCCTCCCCCTGCTCCCGCCAGGCGATCTGACGGTGCGCCGCTCCATGATCGGGCATCGGCCCGGCCGTCGGATACCCCGACCTCCTTCCCCCCTACCCGATCCGGCCGCCCCGCGTTCACCGAAGTCCGCGGAAGGGCCGATTGGCGGGAGGAAGCCGCCCTCCCGTAACATGCCGCCCCTTCGGACGCGATATCGTCTAGCCGCACAGGTGTCCCGTCCGCCCCTGCGCGGGCGCGGTGGGCACACCGTGCGGCGACGAACGAGACGGACGGCACGTCAGGCCCGGTTCGTACGACCTGACCTGACCGCCCGTGCGACTCGCCACCGCTCGCCCCGTGAAACTGTCCCCTGCGGAAACCCGAGGCCCGACCCGCAATGAACCTGACCTCCATACAGCTGGTCTGGACCGTCGTCGGCGGCGCAGCCCTGCTGTTCGTCGCCGTCCTCATGGCGACGCTGCGATTCAAGAACGCGAAGAAGGACGAGTCCGGCGACTCCTGGGAGCGCAGCGAGGAGCGGCGCCGCCGCAAGGAGATGATCTACGGGATCTCCTCCTACACGCTGCTGTTCTGCTGCGCCGGCGTCGCGGCCGCGCTGTCCTTCCACGGGCTGGTGGGCTTCGGCAAGGAGAACCTGGGCCTGTCGAACGGCTGGGAGTACCTCGTCCCGTTCGGTCTGGACGGCGCCGCGATGTTCTGCTCGGTGCTCGCCGTCCGCGAGGCCAGCCACGGTGACGCGGCGCTCGGCTCGCGCCTGCTGGTCTGGGTCTTCGCGATCGCCTCGGCCTGGTTCAACTGGGTGCACGCGCCGCGCGGCCTCGGTCACGCCGGGGCCCCGCAGTTCTTCTCCGGCATGTCGATCTCGGCGGCCATCCTGTTCGACCGGGCGCTGAAGCAGACCCGCAAGGCCGCGCTGCGCGAGCAGGGCCTGGTGCCGCGCCCGCTGCCGCAGATCCGGATCGTCCGCTGGCTGCGCGCCCCGCGCGAGACGTACGCGGCGTGGTCCCTGATGCTGCTGGAGAACGTCCGCAGCCTGGACGAGGCGGTCGAGGAGGTGCGCGAGGAGCGCCAGGCGAAGCAGGACGCCAAGGTGCGCGCCCGCACCGCCGACCGCCGCGAGCGGGCCGAGCTGAAGGCGCTCTCCCGGCGCCAGGGCGGCGTGCTGTCGCGGACCCGCGGCGGCCGCAACCTGCCCGCGCTCACGGCGGCCGGCGACGGCCCGACCGCTACGGAGCCTGCCCTAGCCGCCGAATCGGACACCGCCTCCCCCGCCTCCACGGGCTCCCTGTTCGAGCCCGCCCCGCGCAGCGTGCTGGACTCCGGCCGCACTCCGCGTGCCGCCGTCGGCTCGTCCTCCTACTCGTCGCCGACGACCTACTCGTCGTCGTCCTCGGCCTACTCGTCCTCCTCGTCCTCCTCCGCGTACTCGTCCTCGTCCTCCTCGTCGTCCGCCCTCGACGCGTCGGGCTCCGCCCGCCGCAGCTCGGCGATCGACCTCACGGCCGACGACGACACGCTGTCGATGCCGAAGCTCGACTCCCTGGAGCGCAAGCTGCGCGCCATCGAGCAGCAGCTGGGCTGAGCACCCGCGCACGCCACGCGAAACGGCCGCCCCCGGATTCCCGGGAGGCGGCCGTTTCGCGTACGACGGGCGGAGCGGACGGGCTACTTGCCCGCGCCCACCAGCTCGTTCTCCTCACCCACACCGTCGCCCTCGCGCCGGTTGCGCAGGATCGACGAGCCGAGCGCGAGCCCGATGAAGGCCACGCCGATCAGGCCGGTGACGATCTCCGGGATGTGGAACCTGATGCCGACCAGCAGGATGCCGGCGAGCGCGCCGATCGCGTAGTGCGCGCCGTGCTCCAGGTAGACGTAGTCGTCCAGGGTGCCCTTGCGGACCAGGAAGACGGTCAGCGAGCGGATGTACATCGCGCCGATGCCGAGGCCCAGCGTGATCATGAAGATGTCGCTGGAGATGGCGAACGCGCCGACCACGCCGTCGAAGGAGAACGAGGCGTCCAGGACCTCCAGGTAGAGGAAGAGGAAGAACGCGGCCTTGCCGCCCACCTGGACCAGCGACTTGCCGGCCTTCTGGTCCTCCTCCTCGCGCTCGGCCTCGGCCTCCAGACCCGACTCGAAGATCGACGAGAGCCCGCCGACCACGAGGTAGGTGATGAGGCCGAGGACGCCGGCGAGCAGGACGGTCTCGGCGTGCTCGGCCGCGAAGAAGCGGGCCGAGAGCACGAGCGCGACCAGCGCGACGACCGAGGACAGGGCGTCCAGCTTGCCGACCTTCTCCAGCGGACGCTCGATCCAGGACAGCCAGTTGTGCTCCTTCTCCTCGAACACGAAGTCCAGGAAGATCATGAGCAGGAAGACGCCGCCGAAGGCCGCGATCGCCGGGTTGGCCGCCTCCAGGTACTGGCCGTAGGTGAGGCCGTCGTGCGTCTTGTCGGAGTGCAGCGCGAGGTCGATGACCGTCGCGGGGTTGAGCTTCGCGGTGAGGCCGACGACCAGCAGCGGGAAGACCAGGCGCATGCCGAAGACGGCGATCAGGACGCCGACGGTCAGGAAGATCTTCTGCCAGTACGGGTTCATCCGCTTCAACACGGTGGCGTTGACCACCGCGTTGTCGAACGACAGGGAGATCTCCAGGATCGAGAGGATCAGCACGATGCCGAACCCCTCGGCCCCCCAGAAGAGACCGGCCGCGGCCAGGCCGACGGCGGTGATCGCGAACGACCAGCCGAAAGTGCGGAGGAACACGGGACTTGGTTACCTTTCGGGATGTTTCGGGCGTGCCCAGGTGCGGCCTCGTCCCGAGACGCCCCGACCGGGCGCCGCCCGGTCAGGTCACCTCCGCACTGCCCTCCGTCGTCATGACGGTTTCGTGATCATGGAATGGATGCGCTTGGTCCGTCTTCCGCTGCCGCCGACCCCCTACTGGACGTTGACGCCGAAGTCGAGGGCGATGCCGCGCAGGCCGGAGGCGTACCCCTGGCCCACCGCGCGGAACTTCCACTCGCCCGCGTACCGGTACAGCTCGCCGAAGATCATCGCGGTCTCGCTGGACGCGTCCTCGGAGAGGTCGTAGCGGGCGATCTCCCGGCCGTCCACCGAGTCGGCGACCCGGATGAACGCGTTGCGCACCTGGCCGAAGTTCTGCAGCCGCGCCTCGGCCTCGTAGATCGAGACCGCGAAGACGACCCTGTCGGCCTGGGCCGGGACCAGCTCCAGGTTGACGAGGACCACCTCGTCGTCGCCGGAGTCGTCGCCGCCGGTGAGGTTGTCACCCTGGTGCTCGACGGAACCCTCCGGGCTCCTGAGGTTGTTGTAGAAGACGAAGTACTCGTCCCCCAGCACCCGGCCCCCGCCGCAGATCAGCGCGCTCGCGTCCAGGTCGAACGGTGCGCCGGTGGTGGAGCGGGCGGACCAGCCGAGTCCGATCTGCACCTGCGTCAGATTGGGCGCGGCCTTGCTGAGCGAGACGTTCCCGCCCTTGGCGAGCGTGACGACCATGGCTGTTCTTCCTCCCTTGCCTTGTCCCGGGGCGCGTTGTTCGGCGCGACGTTCCAGGTTTAGTCGCCCTAGGCCCCGGCCGGCCCCCTCGAGCCGCCTGAACTTCCTGAACTCACATCCTCGCAGCGCCCGGGTGCAGCACGAAGCCGGGGCGGTCGCGGGACCATCGGGTCCCACGGCCGCCCCGGCCGGGTGACGCGGTGTCGGAGCGCCGCACGCCCCGTCGGACGAACGGTGGATCAGACGTTGACGCCGAAGTCCTGGGCGATGCCGCGCAGGCCGGAGGCGTAACCCTGGCCGATGGCGCGGAACTTCCACTCGCCGCCGGCCCGGTACAGCTCGCCGAAGACCATCGCGGTCTCGGTCGAGGCGTCCTCGGAGAGGTCGTAGCGGGCGAGCTCCTTGTTGTCGGCCTGGTTGACGACCCGGATGAACGCGTTGCGCACCTGGCCGAAGCTCTGCGAGCGGGCCTCGGCGTCGTAGATCGAGACCGGGAAGACGATCTTCTGGACGTCGGCCGGAACGGTGCTCAGGTTGACCTTGATCGCCTCGTCGTCACCCTCGCCCTCGCCCGTGCGGTTGTCGCCGGTGTGCTCGACCGAGCCGTCCGGGCTGCGCAGGTTGTTGAAGAAGACGAAGTTGCCGTCGCTGGCCACCTTGCCGAGGTCGTTGCAGAGCAGCGCACTGGCGTCCAGGTCGAAGTCCGTGCCGGTGGTGGTCCGGACGTCCCAGCCCAGGCCGACGACGACGGCCGTGAGGCCGGGGGCCTCCTTGGTGAGCGAGACGTTGCCGCCCTTGCTGAGGCTGACTCCCACGTGTCCTCCAAGAATCGGGAGGCACGCGCGGCGCGCCCCCGGTGGTGCGGTGCGGGGCACGAGCCGGCCTGGCGGCCTCCGCGCCCCACCCGATCAACGGACCGAGCGTAGTTCCAAGTTCCCCCGCCGGCCCACGACGCACCCGTGGAGGACCCGGACCGCGCCCGTCAGAGCGAGGCGAGGACGCGCAGGTACTCCTGCTCGTCCCGGGCGTCCGGGAGGCCGTTCACGACGCTCCAGCGGACGGTTCCGGTGCTGTCGATCACGAACGTGCCGCGCAGGGCGCAGCCCTTCTCCTCGTCGAACACGCCGTAGGCGCGGGCGACCTCGCCGTGCGGCCAGAAGTCGGCGAGCAGCGGGAAGTCCAGGCCCTCCCGGTCGGCGAAGACGCGCTGGGAGAACTGCGAGTCGACGGAGATCCCGAGCACCTGGACGGCGTCGTTCTGCAGTCGCGGCAGCTCCTTCTGGATCGCGCCGAGCTCGCCGGTGCACACCCCGGTGAAGGCGAACGGGTAGAAGACCAGGACGACGGCCTTGGCGCCCCGGAAGTCCGAGAGCCTGACCAGCTCGCCGTGCTGGGTCCTGAGCTCGAAGTCCGGAGCCCCGGTGCCGACCTCGACGGCCATGGTGGGACCTTTCTGACGGGCGGGCGCCGCCCGGCGGGCGCGGCGAGCCAACATCCTCGCATCCGTTCGGGTGCGTTCGGCCGGACGGGTGAGGGCGGGCCGCCGGACGGCCGAAGGCTTTCGCCCTGGGCGAACGCCTCCCCCGGCGCGGCGTCCGGCCGGAGCGGCGGACGAGGCGACCGGCGGAAAACGGCCGGGCCCCGCCGGAGGGAGTTCCGGCGGGGCCCGGCCGGGGCTCTTCAGCGACCCGGGGCTCGGTGCGCGGTCAGCGCTTGCCGCCCGCCTTCGGGGCGGACTTGGTCGCCAGGCGGGTGGCCGCCCAGTCCTTGGCGACGGCGATGGAGCTGGTCTGCGACAGGCCGGCGGTCTTGGCCGCGTCGGCGATGTCCGAGGCCTCGATGTGGCCGTCGCGGCCGGTCTTGGGCGTCAGCAGCCAGATGAGGCCGCCCTCGGCCAGGTACTCCAGGGCGTCGACGAGGGCGTCGGTGAGGTCCCCGTCGTCGTCGCGGTGCCACAGCAGGACGGCGTCGGCGACGTCGTCGTAGTCCTCGTCGACGAGATCCGTCCCGGTGATCTCCTCGATGCCCTCGCGGAGATCCTGGTCAGTGTCTTCGTCGTACCCCAGCTCCTGAACGATCTGGCCCTCCTCGAAGTTGAGACGGGCCGCCGGGTTGGACTTGTCCGCGGGGTCCGCGGTCGCGCTCACGGGAATAACCTCCAGTATTCGGCTCGGCGTCCATGCCGAGGCTGTGGCCGTAGTCCACACGGGCGCGGCGGTTCGCGCAAGTACCCGACCCCCGATCCCCTCCAAAGGTTGACGTGTCGCAGCGGGACACGCCGGTCGAGGTGTCGGGAATCACACCGATTTGCCCTTCTCTGCATGGGACAAGGATGCTTCGGGTGGTCCCGGCCCACAGGCCGTACGCATGCCCGAGATGCGAACGGCATTCGGGTCCGCGCGTGCGCGGGCGTAGAGTCTCCTGTTGGCCCTCACCCCGGCCGCCCGCCATCGGGCGGACGGGAAACCAGGTCGGACCACCTCTGTTCGTAACACCCGGGGGTGCGCGACGCAGGCGAAGACGCCTGTTCCGCTCACCGCC
The DNA here is from genome assembly GCF_040650235.1 of Kitasatospora sp. NPDC048722. Taxonomy (NCBI): domain Bacteria; kingdom Bacillati; phylum Actinomycetota; class Actinomycetes; order Kitasatosporales; family Streptomycetaceae; genus Kitasatospora; species Kitasatospora sp. NPDC048722. The sequence continues at coordinate 3,007 of NZ_JBEZGX010000007.1, read as the reverse complement.
AGACCGTCCCGCCCACCAGGCGGAACGGTTACCGATCGGTAGAGATGACGGATCTCCGAGCGCGGTAGCACGATGGAGGCGGCGCGACACACCTCAGTTTCGACCGACAGTGAAGGAACAGCGTGGCTTCCGGATCCGATCGCAACCCGATCATCATTGGCGGCCTTCCGAGTCAGGTCCCGGACTTCGATCCCGAGGAGACCGCGGAATGGCTGGAGTCGCTTGACGCGGCCATCGACGAGCGGGGGCGCGAGCGTGCCCGTTACCTGATGCTCCGCCTGATCGAGCGCGCCCGCGAGAAGCGTGTCGCCGTGCCCGAGATGCGCAGCACGGACTACGTCAACACCATCGCGACCAAGGACGAGCCGTTCTTCCCCGGCAACGAGGAGATCGAGCGCAAGATCCTGAACGCGACCCGCTGGAACGCGGCCGTCATGGTCTCCCGTGCCCAGCGTCCCGGCATCGGCGTGGGCGGCCACATCGCCACCTTCGCCTCCTCCGCGTCGCTCTACGACGTCGGCTTCAACTACTTCTTCCGTGGCAAGGACGCCGAGGGCGAGTCCGGCGACCAGATCTTCTTCCAGGGCCACGCCTCCCCCGGCATCTACGCCCGCGCCTTCCTCCTGGACCGGCTCACCGAGCAGCAGCTCGACGCGTTCCGCCAGGAGAAGTCGAAGGCCCCGTACGGCCTGTCCAGCTACCCGCACCCGCGGCTGATGCCGGACTTCTGGGAGTTCCCGACCGTCTCGATGGGCCTCGGCCCCCTCGGCGCGATCTACCAGGCCCGGATGAACCGCTACCTGGAGCACCGCGGCATCAAGGACACCTCCGACTCGCAGGTGTACGCCTTCCTCGGCGACGGCGAGATGGACGAGCCCGAGTCGCTGGGCCAGCTGTCCCTGGCCGCGCGCGAGGGCCTGGACAACCTGACCTTCGTCGTCAACTGCAACCTGCAGCGCCTGGACGGCCCGGTCCGCGGCAACGGCAAGATCATCCAGGAGCTGGAGTCCCAGTTCCGGGGCGCCGGCTGGAACGTGATCAAGCTGGTCTGGGACCGCAGCTGGGACCCGCTGCTCGCGCAGGACCGCGACGGCGTCCTGGTCAACAAGCTGAACACCACGGTGGACGGCCAGTTCCAGACCTACGCCACCGAGACCGGCCAGTACATCCGCGAGCACTTCTTCGGCTCCGACCTGCGCCTGCGCAAGATGGTCGAGAGCATGACCGACCAGCAGATCCAGCACCTGGGTCGCGGCGGCCACGACCACAAGAAGATCTACGCGGCGTTCAAGGCGGCCCGCGAGCACAAGGGCCAGCCGACGGTCATCCTGGCCCAGACGGTCAAGGGCTGGACGCTGGGCCCCAACTTCGAGGGCCGCAACGCCACCCACCAGATGAAGAAGCTGACGGTCGAGGACCTGAAGCGCTTCCGCGACCGGCTGCACCTGCCGATCACCGACAAGCAGCTCGACGAGGGCTACCCGCCCTACTACCACCCGGGCCGCAACTCGGAAGAGATCCAGTACATGCACGACCGCCGCCAGGAGCTCGGCGGCTACGTGCCCACCCGCAAGGTGCGCCCGCGCCAGCTGGAGCTGCCCGGCGACGACGCCTACAAGGCGGTCAAGAAGGGGTCCGGCAACCAGACCATCGCCACCACCATGGCGTTCGTGCGGGTGCTCAAGGACCTCATGCGGGACAAGGGCATCGGCAACCGCTTCGTGCCGATCGCGCCCGACGAGTACCGCACCTTCGGCATGGACTCGCTCTTCCCGTCGGCGAAGATCTACAACCCGCTCGGCCAGACGTACGAGTCGGTCGACCGCGACCTGCTCCTCGCCTACAAGGAGTCGCCGACCGGCCAGATGCTGCACGACGGCATCTCCGAGGCCGGCTGCACCGCCTCGCTGATCGCCGCCGGCTCGTCCTACGCCACCCACGGCGAGCCGCTGATCCCGGTGTACGTCTTCTACTCGATGTTCGGGTTCCAGCGCACCGGTGACCAGTTCTGGCAGATGGCCGACCAGCTGGCCCGCGGCTTCGTGATCGGCGCCACCGCCGGCCGCACCACGCTCACCGGCGAGGGCCTGCAGCACGCCGACGGCCACTCGCACCTGCTGGCCTCCACCAACCCGGGCGTCGTCGCGTACGACCCGGCGTACGGCTTCGAGATCGCGCACATCGTCCAGGACGGTCTGCGCCGGATGTACGGCACCAGTGCCGAGCACCCGCACGGCGAGGACGTCTTCTACTACCTCACCGTCTACAACGAGCCGATCAAGATGCCGGCCGAGCCCGAGAACGTGGACGTCGAGGGCATCCTCAAGGGTCTGCACAAGTACGCGCCGGCCACCGCCGGCCAGATCCCGGCCCAGATCCTCGCCTCCGGCGTGGCGGTGCCGTGGGCCCTGGAGGCCCAGCGCATCCTCGCCGAGGAGTGGAACGTCAAGGCCGACGTCTGGTCCGCGACCTCCTGGAACGAGCTGCGCCGCGACGCGGTGGAGGCCGAGGAGTTCAACCTGCTGCACCCCGAGGAGCAGCAGCGCGTCCCGTACGTCACCCAGAAGCTCCAGGGCTCCGAGGGTCCGTTCGTCGCCGTGTCCGACTGGATGCGCGCGGTGCCGGACCAGATCTCGCGCTGGGTGCCGGGTCAGTGGCAGTCGCTGGGTGCCGACGGCTTCGGCTTCGCCGACACCCGTGGCGCCGCCCGCCGCTTCTTCCACATCGACGCGCAGTCGGTCGTCCTGGCGGTGCTCACCGAGCTCGCCAAGCAGGGCAAGATCGACCGCAGCGCGCTGAAGGAGGCGGTCGACCGCTACCAGCTGCTCGACGTGACCGCGGCCGACCCGGGTGCCGCCGGCGGCGACGCCTGACAGCCCGCACCGAGCGCCGAAGGGCCGGATCTCCCGAGGGGCGGTTTCTAGCGGTCGTCGCAACACGTGGTCGGTTGGTTAGGCCGCGATGAGTTTATGCAGGCGCTCGGCTGGGGTTTCCCAGCCGAGCGTTT